>CAXBDS010000004.1:0-77964 GCA_963974355.1 uncultured Opitutaceae bacterium | reverse complement strand
CGCCCAATCGGTGGGATGCTCACTCAGCCAGATATTCCAACCTTCGCGAGCAGCCGCGTATTCGCCGGCCGCATACGCCTGCTCGGGTTTGGGCGCCCCGGCGACCGGCGCGACGAAGACCAACAGGGCAACCACCATGGCCGTGGCTGCCGGCAGCCAGTGCCCCCGACTCACCGGCCAAGGCGATGCGGCCCGCAATACCCGGGTCTGCTCGATCGCGTCCCATGCACGCTTCACCCAATCCTGCGGCAGCGTGCTCTGCGCCGCATACATGGATTGCCGTGCCTGGTGCCACAGCGTGAACCACGACTGCTTGTCGGGCGCGCCTTCGATATCGCCTAACGCGCGCGCGATATCGGTCGCCGCGGGCGCGGCCCGCGTCACCCCCATCATGACCGCCGTCAGCTCGCACCATCGCTCCAGTTCGACCGCGGTCGGTTCGCCGCCCTTGTTGGCCAGTCGTTTGATGAAACGCCGCAACGCCGCGCGCGCGCATCGGCGTTCGTAGGTCCCATCACCGACGTGGGCCCGCCGCGCCGCCAATCCGGTCCACAAGAGCAACGCCGGCGCCAATGCGCCCAACCACCAGCCGAGCGGACCCGCGGTCGTCGGCACCCGCCCCGTCTCGCCCAACGGTAACGGACCACGCGGCACCACCTCGACTTCGACGACCTCCGCCGCCGCAGGGTCCGCCTCCTCTTCGGCTGCAACCAGTCGCACGGCTCCCGCAGAGACCGCGGCAAGCAGCGTCAGCATGAGCGCAGAACAGCGGAAAGATTTCATCACAGTTTTTAAAATCGAAGGCTTAGTAATCTCGACCGCCAGCGGGTCCGTCTTCGTCCATTTTCCCTTGAATTGCCTGGTGCACCAGGCCGGGTGAATCCTGCTTCACCACCCGGCCCCAGTTTTTCAACGTCAGGGCTTTCATCGGATCTTCCCGCGCCTCCTCGGCAAACTCACCTTTGCTCCCGGCGGAGGGCGGCCGGAACTTAATCGGCGGCAGCGGCGCCTTCGCCTTCTCCGCTGGCGCGCTGTCTTGCAGGTCACCGAGCTTCGCCTCCGAGATCGACATACCGCCATGGCCGCCGGATTCGGAAGTGGTTTGCTGCGTGCTTTGTCCCGCGGTCTCCGGCGGTTTGTCCTCCTCGTCGAGCGCCTGTTTCTTCTCCTCGGGCGGACGATCCGCCTGCTCCTTCTGCGGTGGCGGAATGAGGATCCGTTCCAACTGCGCACGGAGATATGACCAATTCGCGATGGCGGGATCGAGGCGCTCGCCTTCATAGCTGGCGAGGATCGCGTCGTAGATCACGCCCTTCTGCAGCGGCAACGCTTTTGTCTGGGCTTCGATGCCGTAGTTGATGGTCTCTTCCACCAACGTGCGCACATCCGCGCCGTCGTAGCCGAGCCGCGCAAGATGCTCGACGGTGTTGAGTAAGCGTCCCGTCGCAGAGCTGTTCACCGTCGCGCGAAATGAAATACCGTCGTCCCCCGCCGTATCGTGGGCCATGGCCGGCAAGGCCCAAACGGCCAAACCGATCAATCCCACCGCGATCATCCCCACTTGATCCCATGCCCGCGCAGGCACCGGCGGGATCGTCCGCATCCGCGGCTGCACCCCCACCTCGCGCCAGAGTCCCCACAACGCCAGCAACGCCGCCGGCAGCAAAAGCCATTGAAAGCGCTCCGGACGGCGTTCGCTCACGGCTTTCGCGAAGCGGCCCCGACGTCCCTCCTCCACCGTATCCGCCAGGATCGATGCCACGTCGGTCTCCGCCGTGACGCTCTGAAAGACACCACTCGTGCTCGTCGCCAGCGCCTGCAAGGTAGCAGGCGCGAGATAGGAAAACATCACCGGAGAGTTGTCGTCGGCGTAAGGATCATTGCTCGGCACCATGCCGCCTTCCTTCGTGCCGATGGCGAACGAGATCACCTTCACGTTGCGTTTAACCAAGCCTGGCAATTCCTGGCGCCATCCCTCCGTCGTGCTCTCGCCGTCGCTCAATACGACCAGGTAGCGGTCCGTGTCTTTATCCTCGCCGAAACCCTCGGCCGCCGCCTGCAGCAGGCTCGTATAGTCGCTACCGCCGCGCGGCATGTAGTCGGGAGTCAGCAACGGCAAAAACTCCTGAATGATCTGATAATCAGAACTCAGCGGCACCTGCACGAAGGCCGTGCCGGCGAAGACGATCAAGCCCACGCGTTCGCCCGCAAGTTGCCCCAAAAGATCGTTCACCAGTTGATTCGCCCGCTCCAAACGCGTCATGCCCACGTCGTCGACTTCCATGCTCCGGGAAAGATCGAGCGCGATCATGACTTCGCGCGCCTCTTCAAATCCCACGCCGACCGGGGCGCCCCAACGCGGCTGGGCCAGCGCCACGATCACCAGGGCCAACGCGGCCAATAAACGCCACGGCTGTCGCCCCCGCCCGGCGGCCGCCGGATGCACCTTCTCGCCAATCACCGCGACTCGCGCGATCGTCGGCCACCAGCTCACCGGATTTTGTTTGGAGCGACGCAACAACATCCAGGCCCCGATCAAAGGCGCCAGCAGTCCCAGCAAAAACCAGGGTTGTCCCCAACTCATGCGAAATTCTCCTTTTGAGCCCACGCCGCCGTGCCCAGGACGGCCCCCGCCAGGCAAAGCGCACTTGCCCCCGCGAGCCACGCGAAGAGCTCGTGCGTGATCTGCAGCGGCGGCGCGCTAAACTCCACTTTCGTCGCCTGATCGATGCCGACGAAGGCCTGATTCACCGCGGTCGTATCCGTCGCCCGAAAGAAGTATCCGCCGGTCGCATCGGCAATGTCCCGCAGCACGAGATTGTCGACTTCCGACGTGCGCATCTCCGTGCCGACCCGGTTGCCGGCGTAGTCGTAGACGGGCATCGGAACCTGGCCTTCGGCGCCAGCGCCGATCGTGAAGATCACCACGCCTTCGTCCTTCGCGAGTTCGGCCGACATCCGCGGATCCAGCGATCCCCGGTTACTCGCACCGTCGGTCAGCACCACGATGAAGGCACCGACGCGCGGCTCGCCGACTGCGTTGCGCTGTCCTTGTCGTAGTCGAGCCAAGGATACGCCAATGGCGTCACCGATGGCGGTGCCATCCTCGATCAGCCCGATCGAGAGCCGACTCGTCTGCCTGCGCAGCCAATCATGGTCGAACGTGAGGGGCGCAAAGGTGTGCGCGCGACCGGCAAATGCCACCACACCGATGCGGTCATGCGGACGCTGGTTAATGAATGCCTCGATCACCGGCTTAATTGCCAGGAGCCGGTTCATGGTGACGCCGTTCCGGTTAAAATCCTCGGCATACATGCTGGTCGAGAGATCGATGGCCAAGATAATGTCGTAACCCGGCTGCTTGTCTCGTTCCCGCAACTCCAAAATCTGCGGTCGAGCCATCGCCAAAAAGATCAACGCGAGGCCCACGTAGGCGCACCACAGCGGCCAAGCCGGACGCACCGCAAACGTCGTGCGCCGCCACTCCATCGCGTGCGGCACCACGAAGACCGGCACCCGCCGCCAATACCGCAGCAATGCCACCACCGCCAAAGCGAGCAAACCGAGCAACCAGAGCGGATCGTCAAAGGTCCAGCGCAGCATCGTCAGCGTCCTCCCTGGCTCTGATGAATCCGGAAAAAATCGACCATACGCTCAAACACCGGCGTGTCCGTGCCCACCAACAATTGATCCCGCACATGCGGAAAGAGACCGGAGAAATGGGCGTCGCGCCGGCGCGCCCAGGCGGCGTGCGCTTCGCGTTCCTCGTCTCCGGTGTGGAGGTCCATCACTTGCCCCGCCTGCGGGTCAAAGACGTTCATGCGCGTGCTGCCGGGCAGGTCGAAATCCCACGGATCGTCGGCCCGGCAGCCCATGGTCTGAAAGCGCCGACACAAGAGCGGCCACTCATCCGGTGGCGGCGAAGCGGTGAACGCTCCCAGCCAGACGAGCACGCTGTGCGCGGCGGTGCTACGCAGCGCCAGCCGCCACGGCACCGCGACTTGTGACGGGCCATTCACCTGCGGCGCCTCCTGCCCGAGCAACAGCGAAGCCGAACGCCGCGCATAGTCCTGTCCCGGCAACGGTCGTTGAAACCAAAACCCATCCGGCGACGCGTAGAGCAGACCCATGCGGTCACGATTGATGCCGCCGAGCAACAGCAACAGCGAGGCGAGTTCGAGCAAGGTGTCGCGCCGCGTGCGCCCGGCCGAACCAAACTGCAACGCCGGGGAATCCTCGAACACGAGGATCACGGAAACTTCCCGCTCTTCGACGAATTTCTTGCGATACGGTTCACCCAGACGGGCGGTTACATTCCAGTCGATGTCGCGCAGGTCATCGCCCCACGTGTATTTCACGACTTGGTCAAATTCCATGCCGCGCCCGCGAAAGGTCGAGCGGTAGTTGCCCGTGAGCATGGTCTCCACGGCTTGCCGCACGCGCCACTCTAGGCGCCGCAACATCGCCGGCGACGCGACAGACGGTGGCGTCGGCGGAGGTGGAGTCGATTCACGACGGGGCATAACAGGGCGACGGACGAGCAATCAACCGCGCCTCAGGCCCGGACGGTTTCCGCCACGCTGGGCACCGGCACGCGATCCAGAATATCCGTGAGTATTTGATCGGCGGTTACACCCTCGGCTTCGGCGTCGTAGGTCAGCCCCACGCGATGGCGCATGACATCGAGATAGACCTCCTGAATCAGGTCCGGCGGCACGTAATCGAAGCCGCGCAACCAGGCAAGGGCCTTGCCCGCCTGATAAAGCGCCAATGAAGCGCGCGGCGAGGCACCATAGGAGAACATCCGTTTCGCGGCGCCGCTGCGTTTGGTCGAGAGCCCGCCGCTCTGCGCCGGAGGCAGGACCAGTTCGCGCGTCGCACGCACCAGTTGCAGCAAATAGGATTCGATGGCCTCGGCCACAAACACCGCATCCACTTCTTTGCGCAGCGCGAGCAGTTCGGCACCATCCGACAAGGTGGTGAGCTTCGGCTGCGTCGTGACCTTGCCCCAACGCCGCACCATTTCCCGCTCCGCCGCTTCCTCCGGATAATCGAGCACCACCTTGAACAGGAAGCGGTCGCGTTGCGCCTCAGGCAGCGGATACGTGCCCTCCTGCTCCACCGGGTTCTGCGTCGCCATCACGAGAAACGGCACAGGCAGTTTGTTCGACTGGCCACCGATCGTGACCTGCCGCTCCGCCATGGCTTCGAGCAACGCGCTCTGCACCTTCGAGGGCGCCCGGTTAATTTCGTCCGCCAATACGAGGTTGGCAAAAATCGGCCCCAGATGCGGCGTGAACTGTCCGTCCTTAGGCTGAAAAATCATCGTCCCCACCACGTCGCTCGGCAGCAAATCCGGGGTAAATTGCACGCGCTCGCACTTGAGTCCGAGCACTGTGCCGAGGCTTTTCACCAGCAGAGTTTTCGCCAGCCCAGGCATGCCTTCGAGCAGAACGTGCCCGTCGGCGAGCAGGGCGACCAGCAGTCGTTCAACCACGACTTCTTGGCCGATAACGGCGCGGGCGACTTCGGTCGCGACTTTGTTAGCCCAAGGACGAATCTGGGTGCGAGCGGGTTCGATGGCAGATGGCATGAGGATTGGCGCAGTGAATCAAGCGGCGTTGATACCGTTAACGCAGGTCAAAACTGCTCGCGCAGTCGGGAGATCGACGGAAATTAAAAACATAGACGATCCCCTGCGGTTTCTAAGCCAATTCGCGAGCTCAGCCCAAGCGGCGGGCAAATTAGGGGATTCCCGCGACCGGCAGCCCCCGTCGAGAGGCGGTGGCCAAGGATGTGCCTCGTCCGCCGAAACCGCGTGCGGCAGATCAGGTCAACGCACGCGTCAACTGCACGCGGTTGGCGACCTGAAATTTGCGGAAGATCACGGTGAGCTGGCATTCCACGGTGCGCGCTGACTTGCCCAGCTTTTGGGCGATCACGGCATTGCTGTGTCCTTCGCAAACGAGCAGTGCCACGCGTCGCTCGTTGGCGCTAAGCCGTTGCAACAACTCGAACGACATCTTCCCCGCCGGCAAACGGGCTCCGTCCAGATTCTGTTCCGCGCAAAAGTTAACCAACAGCGTCGGCTGCATCCAACCGCGCCGAGTGGGACGGTCGATCCGCACGCGCGCCACGAGATTTTCGGCACTCGGGTGCACGACGCGCACTTCATCCGCCGCCTTGTCCTCCGGCCGGGGCGCCGGTTGCGCCAAGAGATTGCGGCAAACTTCCGCAATATCATCCGGCACTTGGAAACTCTTCCGCGGGTGCTGACGGCGAGCCATCGCGGCGCCGTGATTCCAAAGCGAACACACTTCCAACGCCTCTTGCGTCGCGTAGAGCAGGCGCAATCCCGAATCCAAAAAGATCACGGGAATGGGGCAACGGCGAAAGAATCGTTCCAATACCGCCCTCTGTTCCTGCTGCACGCCCAGCGCGCGGATGCGGCGTAAACCGGCGTTGATCACCGGATGAAGGCGGAGCAGCAACGTCAGTTCCGCCGGCGTGAACCGCTCTTGGTTCGGGCCGCGCCGAATACTGAAAACCGCATCGAGCGACGCGCCGTTCCAAAACGCCAGGTGGACAAACTCCGTCCAGCCCTCCGGCGAAGCCTGCTGCTGCTCGGAAGCGCGGACCTGCGCGCCGGGATCTTCCGTCAGAATCTGACTGAAGGTATACATTTTGATCTGCGGGTGCTTCGCCAAAAAGTTGCTCGCGATCGCTAGATTCGAAGCGACCTGCAGCCCCGGGTAGCCCAAGCCGACGTGATGACGCGCCACCAAGGTATTCGGGTCCTGAATCGAATACATCATGCTGCACGACTGAATCGGGAAGGTGTGGTCCAATAAATTGACCAACGCCTTCCAGAAATCATCCAAGGAGACGGCTTCGTTCACGCCTTCCAACAACGAATCCATCCAATCACTCAAATGAACCCCTACCGGGCTTATCACTGCTAGGCTCATAGGCAGCATGTAGCTCCAACCGTGCCAGTAGTGGCTCGACCTCACGCGTTCGGCGCCCAGAGAGAAGGAAGCGCCCAAAAGTCGCCCCCCGAATGGCGGGCATCAGTTCCGCTATCTCAGGACCGTCGCCCCGATCGTCACGCGCGCGCGCGCGATGAGGCCACCTCCCGCATTGACGCCTGTTTTTCCCGCCCGTTTGCTCCCAGTTCATGAGCAAACCTTCGATCCCGAAGCCCGCGGTAAAGTATAAACGTGTCGTGTTGAAACTCAGCGGCGAGGTGCTGAGGGGGAAAGGGACCGATCCAATCGATGCCGCCGTGTTGGAGCGGATGTGTTTGCAGGTGAAAGAAATTCACGATCTCGGCGTGCAGGTCTGCGTCGTCATCGGCGGCGGAAACATCTTCCGGGGGCTCCAGGGCGAGAAGCGCGGCGTCGATCGCACCACCGGCGACTACATGGGCATGCTGGCCACCGTCATCAACGGTCTCGCGATCATGGATACGCTCGAGAAACTGGGCGTCTCCACCCGCGTGCAAAGCGCGATCCCGATGAATCAGGTCGCCGAACCGTTCATTCTCCGCCGCGCCATACGCCACCTGGAAAAGGGGCGCGTGGTTATTTTTGCCGCTGGCACCGGCAACCCGTATTTCTCGACCGATACCACCGCTGCGCTGCGTGCGTCGGAAATGGATGCCGAAGTCATCATGAAGGCGACCAAGGTCGACGGCATCTACGACAAGGATCCGAAGAAACATGCCGACGCCGTGAAATACGACACGATCACGTTCATCGACGCCCTTCGTCAGCGCCTGAACGTAATGGATTCCACCGCCTTCTCGCTGTGCCTCGACAATAATGTGCCGATCCTCGTCTTCGATTTGGCCGACCCCCACGCCATCAAGAAGGCCATCTTGGGCAAAAAGATCGGCACCTTGGTGCACGGTTAACGGCCAACTCTGAAAGCTGCGGATTGAAATCCGCCGCCGCATTTGCGAATGTGCCCCTCCTCTTCGTGCGCTTCGCGCCTTCGGCTCCCGCCGTCGCCCCTCCTTCTCGTTTCATCTTAACTCCATCCCGCCATGTCCGATCCCATCATTACCGAGACCGCCGCCAAAATGAAAAAAGCGGTCGATCACACCCTTCATGAGTTCGACAATATCCACACCGGCAAAGCCACGCCGACGATGGTCGAAAGCATCATGGTGGACGCCTACGGCTCGCAAATGCGCATCAAGGATTGCGCCGCGATCAGCACGCCCGACTCCCGGATGATCACGATTCAACCTTGGGATAAGGGCGTGATTCAAGCCATCGCCAAGGGCATCCAAGTCGCCAACTTGGGCTTCAATCCAATGGTCGATGGCAACTTGGTCCGCGTGCCGTTGCCGGACATGAGTCGTGAGCGCCGCTTGGAATTCGTGAAGGTCGCCCATCGCCTCGCCGAAGAAGGCCGCGTCGGCGTGCGCAATGTCCGCCGCGACGGCCTCGAAGCCATCAAGAAGGCCAAGTTCCCGGAAGACGAAGCCAAACGTCTCGAAAAGGAGATCCAAGCGATCACCGACGAGGCCATCGCCGACATCGCCAAGCATCTCGACCACAAAGAAAAAGACCTCCTCGTGGTCAACTAACGCACGTTCTCAGCCCGTTTTCATGAGTCCCGCCCCTTCGTCCACCGGCGCGCCCAAGCGCGTGGTCGTAAAGCTGGGCACGGGCGTGCTCACCTCCGGTATTGGGCAACTCGATACCGGACGCATCGCCGATGTGTGCGCCGGCATTGCCGACCTCCGCGCCCGCGGCACCGAGGTCATCGTCGTTTCCTCCGGCGCCGTGGGCCTCGGCATGGGGCGACTCGGCCTGAAACGCCGCCCCACCCAACTCGAAAAGAAACAGGCCTGTGCCGCGATCGGCCAAAGCCTGCTCATGCAGACGTGGCAGCGCGGGTTCGAACCGCACCACACCACGGTCGCGCAGGTGTTGCTCACCCACGAAGACGTGCGCGGGCGGGAGCGTCACCTCGCGGTCAAGGCCACGCTTGAGTCGTTGATCGCCTACGGCACCGTGCCCGTGATCAATGAAAACGACACCGTGAGCGCGGCGGAAATTCGCTTCGGCGACAATGACACCTTGTCCGCGATGGTCGCGAGTCTGCTTCAAGCCCAGCACCTCGTCATCCTTTCCACCGCGCCCGGCCTGATCGACATGAAGGGCACCGGCCAAATCGTGCCCGTCGTTTCGCGCATCACCCCGGAGATCGAAGCCATGGCCGGCGGCACGGAAAGCGAAACCGCCGTCGGGGGCATGGTGAGCAAGATCACCGCTGCGCGCGTTGCCACCCGGGCAGGCTGCGGCGTGTTCATCGCGAGCGGCGCCGAGCCCGGCATTCTCAGCAGGATTTTCGGCGGTCACTCGCCCGGCACCTTCTTCGTGCCCAGCGGTCTGCCTCTCGAATCCAAAAAACGTTGGCTCGCCTACTTCCAACGTCCCGAGGGGGCGATCCAGGTCAACGCGAACGCGGTGCCGGTGCTGCGCGATCACGGTCGCAGCCTGCTCGCGGTTGGCGTCACCGGCCCGCGCGGGCGCTTCACGCGCGGCGAAATCGTGGACATCGTTGATCCCGACGGCGTCGTCATCGCCCGCGGCATCAGTGGTTTCAGCGACGCCGAAATCACTGAGATCGCGGGTCGCACGACGGGGTCGCTCGAAGCGCGTTTCCCGGGCCGCAAACGTCTCGAGGTCGTGCATCGCAACGACCTCGTGCTGCTCTGACCTACACGCGCGGCTCGCGTGACGACGGGGCGTCGCGCGGTTCCCTTCACGCGCTCAGCGATAGTCGTAGCGCACGGTGTAAGTGATCACCGTCTCCTCGTCTGGCGCGAGCTTCACCGTGAATTCGATGTCCCGAGCGTTCGTTTGCGTGAACGCCATGGAGCGGGCGGTGACTTTCCAATTTACCCCGCGCGACAGATGCTCGACGACCGTCACCGTGGCAGCCTCGGTTTTACGGTTGCGCACTTTGATTTCAAATGACTCTTCCGCGCTGTTGGAGCGCTTGTCGTAAGTGAACGCGGTGCGTTTGCGCTCCCCCACGAGGTCGAAGGCGTCGCCCGTATAAAGCCGCACGGTCTCGCCCTGCGGGGTATGCTTGATCTGATTTTCACCGGTAAACTCCAGGCGATTGTCCGCATCGTCGCGCCGGTAAAAACGAGCTCGCCCCGCGGGCAACGGCATGCCCAAACCAGCCTCCTTCGTATTCTTGAACTCGCGCACCACCGCCACATGGGTGTCGGACTGCGTGCCGTAGTCAGCGTTGGTTTGCAGCATCTCGCCCTGCCAGCCGCGGTAGTTCATCAGTTGCGCCCCGTCATAAACATAGAGCGTTTTCACGGGGATCCCGCTCCCCCGCACAAATTCCACCTGCTTAGTCTCCTGATCCCGCAGGGTGACCGGGCGCGGCAGCGTGTAGAGATGAAATTCGTCGAAGGCCTTTTCCGTCACTGCCGCAACGGAGAACGCTTCGAGCATCATGACCCCGTCCGCGCCGCCGCGCTGACTTTTCGCCATGGCGGGCGCCAGCTTGTTCACGTCACCGGCCAGCAATTTGACGGCCGCGTCCTCGAAGCGTTTGCCGGACTGGTTATTCAGGGTCACCCACCCGACGACCTCCATTTGATCGCCCTTTTCCGGCAGCACAAAATTATAAGCCGCCGCCCAGCTCAGTCCGCCGGTGAGATAGCTGACTTCCGCATTCACTTTCGCCGGCTGCGCCGTGTAGAGCTGCCAACTCAGCGTCGGTTGCAGAATCGTATCTCCGCCCAAGGCGGAAAAAACCGGTTCACCCGGCAGGGAGAAGCGCAGTTTGCCATCGACTTCGATGATCGGCGTGGTGCGACCGCCGCCGGGATTCCAGCCGCTGCGCACGATCTTGCCCGGAATGGTGAATTCCGCCCCCCCCTGTCCCTTCAAGATGAAATCGATGGTCTTGCCTTCATTGAGCGCCAACAGAAGCCCCTCTGATGCCGTCTCCGCCCGATAGCTCTGCTCCAAAACACGGAGCTCTATTTTCCCCGCCGGATCGCGTAAGATGACAGAATCCGGCTCGAGGCTGGTGGTGACGCCGGGAAAATCCACCTGGCTGGCGCCCGCCGGCAAATCCAACGCCACGTGCTCACGCACGACGGCGAAGTTGTTGTTGTAGATCGTCAGAGCCGAAGGCTCAGCAGCCCAAAGGGCCACCGGCAAACTGGCCGCAGAAAAAAGGAAAGGAAGGAGGGAACGCATGGATTCTAGAGGGTTGTGGGTTTTTAGTAACCAGATCCCCGCGACGGTTTCCATCATTCTCAACAATTTGCAATTCGAGGACTCGGATCGTGACGACGCCCGCCCCCTCGCCTTTTGTTTTGCCCGGACGACCGATTCTTGCGGCCATGGGACGCCGCATGGATTTTTCCCTCGACCCAGTCCGCCAGCCCGCCGCCCACGCCATCCCGCCCATCGATTTTCGGGCCGAACTCAACGATGAGCAGTTCGCCGCCGTGACCGCGCCCCCCGGTCCGTTGCTCGTGCTCGCCGGCGCCGGCTCGGGCAAGACCCGCACCCTCACCTACCGCGTCGCCTACCTGCTTTCCCGAGGGGTGCGCGCCTCGGAGATCCTGCTCCTCACCTTTACCAACAAAGCATCGAAAGAGATGCTTCACCGCGTGCAGGACCTCACCGGCGTCGAGCCGGGCCGCTTCTGGGGCGGCACCTTCCACTCCATCGGCAACCGCGCCTTGCGCATCTACGGCGATGCCATCGGTCTCCCGAAGAACTTCACCATTCTCGATGCCGACGAATCCGAATCGTTGCTGAAGCAAACCGTCGAGAACGAGGACAAGCTCTTCTTCAAAGATAAGACCAACCCGCGCCCGGGTCCGTTGTTCAACGTGATTTCGCTATCGCGCAACACACAGACCGCCATCGGCGAGACGGTCGAGGAGCACTTCCCGCAATACAGCGAGATCAAGCACATGCTGCCCGCCTTCGCCGCGGCCTACGCCGAGCGCAAACGCGCTCAGGACGTGCTCGATTACGATGACCTCCTGGAGCTTTGGCTGAAGCTCTTGCGCGAGGTGCCGTCCGTCGCCGAGTATTTCGCCACGCGTTTCCGCCACGTGCTCGTCGACGAGTATCAGGATACGAATACGATCCAATCGCAGCTCATCGATGCCCTCGCGCCCCACCATCGCGTCATGGCGGTCGGCGACGATGCCCAGTGCATTTATTCGTGGCGCGGCGCCGATTTCGAGAACCTCATGACGTTCGAAAACCGGCATCCGGGGACCGTCATCCATCGCATTGAAACCAACTATCGGTCGACGCCGCAAATCCTCCAGCTCGCGAACGGCGTGCTCGATGCCCAGCCCAAAGGCCGACACTTCGACAAGGAACTGCGCGCTTCCCGGCGCAACTCCCACAAACCGTTTGTCATCCAGGCCATCGACGACCGTGAGCAGGCCGACTTCATTCTAAAGCGCACCCGATCCCTCATCGACGACGACGGGGTCGATCCCGGAGAGATCGCCATTCTTTACCGTTCGCATTTCCACGCCCTGGAAATCCAGCTCGCATTCTCGCGCGCGGGCATCCCCTACCAGATCACCAGCGGCGTGAAATTCTTCGAACGTCAGCACGTGAAAGACCTCGTCGCTTTCGTGCAGTTCATCGCCAACCCGCGCAACGAATCGGCCTGGCAACGCATCGCTGTGCTTCTGCCCAAGGTCGGCGAAAAGGGCGCGAAAAAGATCTACGACGCCGCCTACGATCACGCGCGGATGATGCAGCGAGATTTCGTCGACGCCCTCGCGACCGACGATGTCAAAACCAAGGTCGCCAAGGACGCCAAAGTCGAATGGCCGAGCTTCTGCGCGACCCTCAAGGAAATCTCCGAAGCCATGCGCAGCGGCCGCCCCGATGTTGTCGTCTCGACCGCCATCGACGGCTGGTATGGCGACTACATGAAAGGGGAATACGCGGACTACGTTGACCGTCTCGAAGAACTGAAGGCCCTGATCGGTTTTGCCGCCCGCTTCGATGACATGGCGGAGATGCTTTCGCAGATTTCGCTCATGAATGGTGAGACCAGCGAGCGCCACGTCGATGTCCCGCCGGACACCGTTAAACTCACCACCGTGCACCAATCGAAGGGCCTGGAGTTCGACGTCGTGTTTGTGATCGGTGTCGCTGACGGCATGTTTCCGGGTCGGCGTTCGATCGAAAACGGCGATGTCGAAGAGGAGCGCCGCCTGTTCTACGTCGCCGTCACGCGCGCCAAAAACGAGCTCTACATCAGCTACCCGAAGGTGGCGACCCGCGCCGGTCCCGGCGGCATGATGCTTACACCCAGTCGCTTCATCACCGAGCTGAATCCCGACCTCTACGAGCCGCTCCGCCTAAAGCGTAGCTACGGCTGGTAAATACCGGTCTCCCGCGGATGTGGTTCGCCACGTTAAGCTCAGCCCTCCCGGACAAATCACCACAGGCCTGCGCCCCGGCCAAGGCGTCGCGCGGGGATTCGTCTCCAACAGGATGTTAACCTGCAAGATTTGGTCCGCAGCGAACTTGCAGTTTGCAACGCTGGAGGTCGCCGCGAGCAACACCGTAATCCCGCAGCATAGCTAACGCCCGCTCGGCGAGCGACCTAGCGACTCGGATTAAAAACTGGCACGAGCGAAGCGTGTCAGTGACGTGACCATTCTTCCCGCCGACCCGCGGCGTGTCGATTGTAAGGGCCCCTTACGACCGCGTAACGCCGCAGCTCACGGACCTCCGCCCACGTTAACTCTCCCGCAACTCTCGTCGCCATGCCTTCCCCCATCCATGACCACCTCGCCGCGCTCGCCAACACCCTCCGTCGCCACAGTCTCGCGCAGACGACCCGCGCTGGATCCGGCCACTTAACCTCCTCGTTATCGGCCGCCGACTTGATGGCCGGATTGGTTTTTGGCGGCAATTTCCGTTTCGACGTCGATACACCTGACCACCCCAACAATGACCGCCTGATTTTTTCCAAAGGCCATGCCTCGCCGCTCTTCTATGCGATTTGGGCGGTCGCCGGCGGCATTGAAGAGAAGGAGCTCAAGACCTATCGACAATTGGGCAGTCGACTCGAAGGGCACCCCACCCGCCGATTCCCCTACGCGGAGGCTGCCACCGGTTCACTCGGCCAAGGATTAGGCATCGGACTCGGCATGGCGCTCAATGCCCGTCGTTTTCAAAACCTGCCTTACCGCACATTCGTCCTCTTGGGCGACAGCGAGATGTCCGAAGGATCCCAATGGGAAGCCCTACAATTGGCCGCCCATCTCAAACTCGACAACCTCATCGGCATCCTCGACGTCAACCGCCTCGGCCAGGCGGGTCCCACTCAATTCGGGCATGACGTCGACGCCTACGTCCGCCGGGTCGAGGCTTTCGGTTGGAGAACGATCAGCATCGACGGCCATGACTTGGCCGAGATCACCGATGCCTACGATGATGCGACCCGGTCAACTGGCCAACCCGTGATGATCATTGCCCGCACGATTAAGGGAAAGGGCATCTCATTTCTGGAAGACGAAGACGGCTGGCATGGCAAAGCGCTGTCGGGTGACAAAGCCCGGTCCGCAGAAGAGGAATTGGCATCCCGCCCTTCTGCGCCGCACGGCAAAGTAGCGAAACCGGCAGACTTGCAACCGACCGCGGGGACGCTCCTCCCCCCCGCGCCCTTCTCCTACACCCATGGCGAAAAGGTCGCAACCCGCCAAGCCTTCGGACATGCGCTCAAACGCCTCGGTGACGACCGCTCCGACATTATCGTGCTGGATGGCGAAGTCGGCAACTCGACTGGGGCCGACACAATGCAGGACGTTAAACCCGACCAGTTCGTCGAGCTGTTCATCACCGAACAAACGATGACGACTGTCGCGCTCGGTCTTTCCGTGCGGGGCCAACGCCCGTTTGTATGCACCTTTTCCGCCTTTCTCACCCGCGCGTTCGACCAGATCCGCATGGCCCAATATTCCGATGCCAATATCGTGTTCGTCGGTTCTCACGCCGGCGTGGCCATCGGCGAGGACGGTCCCTCCCAGATGGGTTTGGAAGACATCGCCATGTTCCGATCCATCCGGGATTCTGTCGTCGTGCATCCCTGCGATGCCGTCTCCACCGAACGTCTTACCGAAGAACTCGCCCAGCGTGACGGCATTGCTTATCTCCGCACCCTGCGGCAATCGACTCCGGTCATCTATCCCGACGACGAATCGTTTCCTCTCGGCGGCAGCAAAACACTTCGGGAAACCCCGGCCGACGTGGCAACGATCATCGCCGCCGGCACGACCGTATTCTCGGCCTTGGAAGCCTGCGAGGAACTCGGCGAGCTCGGCCTGCCGGTCCGCGTGATCGACCTCTACAGTATCAAGCCCATCGATACGCAAACCCTCCGGCGCGCAGCGAAAGAAACAGGCTGTTTGATCACAGTCGAGGATCACTACGCCGCGGGCGGAATCGGCGAGGCGGTCCTCGCGGCATTGGCGGATGATCCCGTGCCGGTGGAGACCATGGCCGTTCGGCAACGCCCGTTGAGCGGCGAGGCATCCGGCCTGCTAAAACGTAGTGGCCTTGACGCCGCGAGCATCGTCCAACGCGTGCAACGAAGCACGATCAAGCACGTCTCCATGGCCGGTCCCTCTGCCTAGGCCGCGTGGTCTGCCCGCTACGCGACCGACCGCCCGAACATGCGATAAGTGATGCGGACCAAAAACAGCATGACGCCCCGGTCGCACGCGGAAAGCTGCGGACGAGCTCATGGTCACCGCGTCGTCGCTCCCCCAGTTATTACCTTCCGCCAAATCGATCAGCCTATCATCATGAAAAACACGACCCTCACGCCTTCCGACATTCCTGTTCTCTACATCTCGCCCGGGGATTCACGCAGCCAAGCAGCGTCCGAATTTCTCGGCGCGCACGGGATCGACCACCTTGAGAAAGACATCAGCGAGGATTCAGATGCTGCCGCTCAATTCGAAAAACTCAGTCGGGGAAATCCCGCACCTCTCCTGCAATGGGACGGCGACGTGCTGACCAACTTTAGCGAGGACGAACTGGTCGCCTTTCTCCACGCTCACGACCAAGAGCTCGAAGACAGTTAGCGGGTAGGAATGCCGTCCCCTCCCGTGCGAATCCAACGACGCCACCGCCCACCTTCACGACCGGTCGGGCGGAACCGTGATCCTATTCTACGTTGGCGATCTGCTCGCGAATGCGTTCGAGTTCATTCTTGAGTTCGATCACATGTTTCGAGATTGCGAGGTCATTGGCCTTGCTGCCGATGGTATGAATTTCGCGGCCGATCTCCTGCAGGATAAACTCCGCCTTTCGGCCAATCTCGCCGCCGCTGCGCAGGAGCTGCTCCAGCTGCGTGAAGTGGCTGCGCAGGCGCGTGATTTCTTCGGTGATATCGCAGCGATCCGCGAAAAGCGCGATCTCCTTAAGCACCCTCTCATCATTCACATCGAGGTCGAGATCCGCGTCGCGTAACCGCTTCAACAATACATCGCGGTAGGCCGGCGCCACCGCGGGGGCGCGCTCCGCGACCGCGGCCGCGTGTTGCTTCACCGCCTCAAGTCGACCAAGAAAATCGACGAGCAGGGACTCGCCCTCACTGGCGCGCATGGCGATGAACGCCCGCAAAGCCTCGGTCACCGTCTCATGCACCGTGTCCTCCACGTCCTCCAGCGCGGGCGGTTCACTCCCGACCCGCTGACTCGACACGATTTGCCAAAGAAGGTCCGGGGTAGCGGTAAAGGGCACGCCCTGTTGCTCCGCCAACTCGGCCAGCCGATCCAACGTTTCTCCGGCGGCGTTATCATCCCAGCCACCCGCCGCAACGGCGGCTCCGGTCAGGGCGACTTCGACATGGATTTTACCGCGGGTGGCGACGTCGCGCACCAGCTCACCAATCACCGATTCAAAGGCTGACCAAGCCGGCGGCAATTTCACCGTGAGATCGAGCGCCTTGCGGTTCACCGCGCTCACTTGCACGACTAAGGTTTGGTTGCCGAGCGAGGCGGTCGCCCGCCCAAAGCCGGTCATGCTTTTCATTCGTAAAAGAGGATCGAAGTTTCGTTTAGGCGGGCAGTTCGCCCAACATCCTTGCGACTTGATTCACGTCCTTGTCGCCGCGACCGGACAAGTTAATCACGAGGATCTCGTCCTTGCGCATGGCCTTGGCGCGCTTCAGCCCGTGCACAACCGCATGGGTCGATTCCAGCGCCGGAATGATCCCCTCGAGGCGGGACAAGAGTTGAAACGCGTCCAACACGTCATCGTCGCAGGCGTAGGCGTAACCGATGCGGCCCGTGTCGCGGTAGTGCGCATGCTCCGGCCCGATCGCCGCGTAGTCGAGCCCCGCGCTGACCGAGTGCGTGAGCTCGATCTGGCCGTCGTCGTCTTGCAGCAAATACGTTTTGCTCCCCTGCAGGACACCGAGTTTACCGCCTTCGAAACGCGCCGCGTGTTCGCCGCGCTGGATGCCGCGGCCGCCGGCTTCGACACCGATCATGCGCACGCCCGGTTCATCGAGGAAATCGAAAAAGAAGCCGATGGCGTTCGAACCGCCGCCCACGCAGGCGATCATTTCGTCGGGCAGGCGACCTTCGCGTTCCAGCAGTTGGGCCTTCGTCTCCGTGCCGATCACGCGGTGGAAATCACGCACCATCATCGGATACGGGTGCGCGCCGAGCGCCGACCCGAGAATATAGTGGGTGCCGCGCACGTTGGTCACCCAATCACGCATGGCTTCGTTGACCGCGTCCTTCAGGGTCTTCTGACCGGACTCGACGCTGCGGACTTCCGCGCCCATGAGACGCATGCGGAACACGTTGAGCGCCTGACGCTCCATGTCGACGGCGCCCATGTAGACGACGCAATCGAGGCCGAATTTCGCGCAGACCGCCGCCGTCGCCACGCCGTGTTGGCCCGCGCCGGTTTCGGCGATGATGCGCTGTTTGCCCATACGCTTTGCAAGCAAAGCCTGTCCGATGGCGTTGTTGATCTTGTGCGCGCCCGTATGCAGCAGATCCTCGCGCTTCAGGTAGATTTTGGCGCCACCGCAGTGCTCGGTCAGCCGTTCGGCAAAATACAGTTCGGTAGGGCGTCCGGCGAACTCCTTCAGATGGTGCCGCAGCTCCTGCTGAAACGTCTCGTCGGTGCGCGCCTCCTCGTAAACCCGGCCGATCTCACTGAGCGCCGTCATCAGCGTCTCGGGCACATAAACACCACCGTAGCGGCCAAAGTGGCCGGCGGCATCGGGGAGAGCAAAACGGTCGGTCGAAGATGCGGTAGAGGCGGAGACGGAAGCGGGCATGACCGGTAAACGTGACGCAGCTCGGGGCGTCGAAGCAAACCGGATTTACAAATCCGGTTCCCACCGCCCCGGCGGCCGAAAAAAGGCGGCGCCCGAAATTTTCGGGGCCGCCAGCGGTTCGAACCGATTCCTTTCGTCGTCAGTCCGGGCGAACGAGGCCACGAAACGTCGCCAGGTAGTGGTCGACGTTGGCCAGTTCTTTTTCGCGCAGGCGTTCGCGGAGCTCGAAGCGCTCCGTCGCCTTGGTGATGTTAACCTCACCGAACTCCGTCTTGCGCACGGGATCCAAGAGGAAGCTGCGCAGTTTCTCGAACACCGCGTGATCGCCGCCGGTGCCTATGTTAATAAGACTCGCGACATACTCGGCGGGCGCCTTGGCCGCGATCGCATCGTAGTGCGCCATGACCCAGTCCACCGTCATTTCACGCAAGTCATCGTCGTCGCCGAATCCGCGCGCGACGGCCAGAAACTCCGTCGAATTGAGCGAGGGCGTCAGCGACAAGGCCAAGGCGTCCCGCGCAATCGCGGCATCGTGAAAACTGCTCAAGGCACTGATCACCGGACGCCGCACCAACGGCGAATCCGCGTCGGCCAAGGCCTGCTTCAAGCGGGCAAACCATGCAGCATCCCCGTGGTAAGCCGCCACATCGAGCGCCGTCGTGCGCAGCGCGGGGTCGACCGACCGCGGGTCGACGAAGAACTGCTCGGCGAGGCGACGGCACTCCGCCACGACGGCTGGATCAGCGCCTTCGTAACCGAGCGAAGCGTAAAGGGAGCGACGCAAAGGGCCGTTGAAGCGCGACTCGTCCGCTATCGGTTGCAGACCAATCCGATCGAGCATCGGACGAAGCATCGCCGCGCGATAGGCGAAGTAGCGTTCCTCGTTGGCCGCCGTGATAAACGTGCCCTCCAGCGAGGAAATGTCGCCGAGCACACTCGTATTGACGTCGGGATCGGTATCGGCGGCGAAGGCGGTGAGATAAGCGAGGTAGTCGCCGCCGTTGATCAAGCCCGCGCCAAACAATGCGGCAGTGTTGTCGAGCAGGCCGACACGCTCGATCGGGCTCAACGCGGCGGCGTGGCTCGCGAGAGACGCGTTGAGTTCCGGGCTGAGTTCCCACCGAAAATAACCGGACTCGTTGGCGTTCGGATAAATCCAATCGGCCGTCGCCAGGCCCGGCAAAGCAAACCGGTCGGTCGCCTTTTTCAGCAGCACACGATCGTGGTGCACCGCGCCGTCCTTGCCCCATACGAGCACGACGGGCACCTGCCATTGGCCGGGAAGCTGAGGCGCCCCCAGGTTATGAAAGCGCCGCTGACTCACCTGCAGTTGGCCGTCGGCGGTGAGCGCGACAGAAACGAGGGGCACGCCCGGTTGCTCGATGTATCCACTCAACAAATCGGTGATATCGTCGCCGCTGGTTTGGCTGAACGTCGCCCACAGGTCGCCGGCCACCGTGTTGCCCCAGCGATGCTTCGTAAAATACGCCTGCATCGCGGTGCGAAACTGCGCCGGGCCGATCCAGTTTTCCACCATCGTGAGAATGCCCTTGCCCTTGTCGTAGGTGAGCGCGTCGGCGAGCTGCGCGAGATCCGTTTCGGACGTCACCTTGCGGCGAATCGCGGTGATCGACGGCAACGCGTCGATGCGCATCGCGCTTTTGATCTCCCGACTTTGGGCGAGGTTCATGCGATACTCCGGATACTGCTGATCGACGACGCGCGCGCAGATCCAATCGGCAAAGGACTCGTTCAACCACAAGTCATCCCACCACTTCATCGTCACCAGATCGCCGAACCACATGTGCGCCATTTCGTGAGCCATGACGTTGGCGAGACGGCGCTGGGCAACGAGCGAGGGATTCTCCGCATCCAACAGCAGCAGGCCATCGGTGTAGGTGATGAGGCCGGCGTTCTCCATCGCGCCGTAGACGTATTCGGGCACGGCGATCTGATCGAGTTTGGCGTAGGGATAAGGAATGCCGAAATAGGCTTCCAAGCGCCGCAGCAACGGGGGCGCCAACTGAACGGCCTGGGCGGCAAGGGCGGTTTGGCCATGCGGCGTTACGATGCGACCAGGCACGCTCAGACCGGGCACGTCGACGTATTCCAGCGGGCCTACGGCCAACGCCACAAGATAGCTCGGCATCGGCGGAGTGCGACCAAACGTAACGGTTTTCCAATCACCGTCGACCGTCTCCAGCGCCGGTGCCGCATTGTTCACAACCTCCAAGTTGGCGGGGACCTTCAGCGTCAGCTGCCAATTGATCTTAAACGAGGGTTCGTCCCAACACGGGAAGGCTTTTCGCGCGTGCCGATCCTCGAATTGGGTAAACAAGTAGGGCTGCCCGCGACTCACGGTCTGATAAAGCCCGAGACCGTCGTGCTGATAGTTCGCCGAAAAATCGATGGTGAGCCGGTAGTTACCGGCCGGCAACGCCGACGGCGCCGTGAGCGTAACCAAGCCTTGCGCGGCATGGGTCACTGCCGCGGCCAAGTCGGTCGTGCCCCCATCGAGCGAGACGAGTGTGCCGCCCGAAAAGGTCGGTCCTTCGGCGTGCAGGCGAAACGACGTGAACGCCTCGTGAGCGACCAGATCAATCACCACCCGTCCGGTATAATCATCTTCGGCCGGGTCCAAGGTCAGCTCGACATGTTCGGCCACCGGCACCACGCGATCATCAAGCCGCCACGCATCCGTTTCGATCGCTTCGACCGCGAAGGCATTGGCACTCAATGCGGTTAAAAGTCCGAGCCCGCAGCCCAGACAAAGGAGGAATTTTTGCATGAAAAACAAAAATTGCTCCGGCCGAACGAGGCAAGCCCGCCTCTTAGCGAGAGGAATAATGGCGCAATCCCCTCCCCTCCATCGGCTTGACCGTCACTCGACGTCAGCCGTGCGCCTGAATCAGGCGTCCAAACGTCCCTTGAGAAACGCCAGCACGTCCTGAAATTTTTCGTGATTACTCCCGTCGGCTTGGACCAGATTTTCATGAGCCTCCAGCACGAGACGAGCGCTCGCCACCTCATCGAGTTTCTCGCCTGCAACCTTTTGGGTGGCACCGGCCATATTCAATTCGGCCGCCCCTGGATCGACGGTGAGCAACCGGTTAAGCCCCAGATTGCACACCAGTTCAGAGTTCCGCGGGCTCATCCGGCACAGGACAAGGCTGCCTCGCGGCTCGACCTTGCGCAACTGGAGCGCCGCGCCGGCGAGAACACCGAGAAAGGTGCTGTCCATGCTGGTGCACGGCTCGAAGTCCATCATGAAGCGGCGCTTCCCCTGCCCAATCATTTCGGCAAAGAAATCCTTGATTGCCGCGCTGTTTTGAAAGGACGCACGCCCTTGGATACGAATCGCAACCGGATCGGACTGCGTATCGACGAGAAAACTGGGCTGAGACACTTCGGCCATAACAACGAAAAGACGGTGAAGGCCCCAACGGCGTTAACCGTTGGGGCCTTACACGCTCGGCAGAAATCAGTTTTTTGCAATAATCTGACGCAACACGTAGGCCAGGATGCCGCCGTGTTTGTAGTAATCGACTTCGATCGGCGTATCGATGCGGCAGATGACCGGGACGTCCTTCGTGCTGCCGTCCGCTTTCGTGATACGCAACGCGAGATCCTGCTGCGGCTTCACATCGTCATCCAAGCCGACGATCGAGAATGTTTCACTGCCGTCGATGCCCAGGCTCTTGGCGTTCGTGCCGTCCTTGAACTGCAGGGGCAATACGCCCATGCCGACGAGGTTGGAACGATGGATACGTTCAAATGATTGGGCAATCACCGCCTTCACCCCAAGCAGGTTGGTGCCTTTGGCGGCCCAGTCGCGCGATGAACCCGTGCCGTATTCCTGACCGGCGATCACGACCAACGGCGTGCCGCTCTTTTGGTAGCTGGCCGCTGCGTCGAAAATCGAAACCTTCGTGCCGGCAGGCTGCAGCAAGGTGTCGCCACCTTCGGCGCCGCCGAGCATGAGGTTCTTGATGCGCACATTGGCAAATGTGCCGCGCGTCATCACGCGGTCGTTGCCGCGACGGGAACCGTAGGAGTTGAAGTCGACGAAATCGACGCCGTTTTCGACCAAGTAAGCCCCGGCGGGCGAGGTCTTCTTGATCGCACCGGCGGGCGAGATGTGGTCGGTCGTGACCGAATCGCCAAACACGCCAAGCGCGCGGGCGCCTTCGATCGGCTTAATCGCGTCCGGCTCTAAACCGAAGTCAGTGAAGAAGGGCGGCTCCTGGATGTAGGTGGAGTCGCGGTCCCACGCATAAACGTCGCCCGTCGAGGACGGGATCTCGTTCCACTTCGGATTCTGCTCGGCGAAGTCGGTGTAAAGCTTGCGGAACACCTCGGGTTTCAGCGCGGCAGCCATCTGATCGCGGACTTCCTGCAAGGTCGGCCAAAGATCTTTCAGGTAAACGGGATCGCCGTTTTCGTCCTTCGCGAGCGGCTCGGTGGAAAGGTCGATATCGACCCGACCGGCGAGCGCGAATGCGACCACCAGCGGAGGCGACATGAGAAAGTTGGCCTTGATGTTCTGGTGGACCCGGGCCTCGAAGTTGCGGTTACCCGAAAGCACGGAAGCCGCGATGAACTCGTTCTTCACCACGGCATCTTCGATCGGGCCGTCGAGCGGACCGGAGTTGCCGATGCAGGTCGTGCAGCCGTAACCGACCGTCTGGAAGCCGAGCTTGTCGAGGTAGGGCTGGAGGCCGGTCTTGTCGAGGTAGTCGGTGACGACACGGGAGCCGGGAGCCAGCGAGGACTTCACCAACGGGTTAACCTTGAGGCCCTTCTCCACCGCCTTCTTGGCGAGTAGCCCGGCCGCGAGCATCACGCTCGGGTTGGAGGTATTGGTGCAGCTCGTGATCGCCGCGATCAACACGCTGCCATTCGTGAGATCACCGTGGCGAACGACTTCGGCGGACTCCGTGACCTGATCGGGGGTCGGACGATTGTTCGTCATCTCGCCCTCGGTGGCCGCATTGGTGTCACAGGCCTCGGACTTGGCCACTGAAACTTGTTCTTGGCTGCCGCCGCCCGGATTCGACGCCCCACCGTTGACGGTCACCGTTTTGCTGAAATCCGCGGGGTTGCGACCAAAGCCGCCGTCGGCCACCGCCTTCGAGAAGGTGCCGACAAACTCTTCCTTGAGTTTGGGCAACTCGATGCGGTCCTGCGGGCGTTTCGGACCGGCGACGCTCGGCACGACGGAAGCGAGATCGAGGTCGAGCTCGGACGTATAATCGATTTCGCCTTTCTTCGGAATGCCCCACAGGCCTTGAGCGCGATGGTAAGCTTCGTAAACGGCGACATGTTCCTCGGGACGACCCGTGGCGCGCAGGTAGGTGCAGCACTCGCCATCGACGGGGAAAAAGCCCATCGTCGCCCCGTATTCCGGGGCCATATTGGCGATCGTGGCACGGTCGACGACGGGCAGCGCCTCGGCGCCGGGGCCGAAGAACTCGACGAACTTACCCACCACTTTGTGCTTCCGCAGCAGTTGCGTGATCGTCAACGCGAGATCGGTCGCGGTCACGCCTTCACGCAAGGCGCCGGTCAGGTGCACGCCCACCACATCGGGCGTGAGGAAATAGACGGGTTGGCCCAGCATGCCGGCCTCGGCCTCGATGCCGCCCACGCCCCAGCCCACGATGCCGAGGCCATTGATCATGGTCGTGTGTGAGTCGGTGCCGACGAGCGTATCCGGATAGTAAACACCGGCTTTGTCCTTGAGCACGCCCTTGGCGAGATACTCGAGGTTGACTTGATGCACGATCCCGATGCCGGGCGGGACAACCTTAAAGGTCTCAAAGGCCTGCATGCCCCACTTCAAGAACTGGTAGCGCTCGCGATTGCGGGTGAATTCCAGATCAAGGTTCTTTTGCAACGCCGTCGCCGAACCGGCGAAATCGACCTGCACCGAGTGGTCCACCACCAGATCGACGGGCACGAGTGGCTCGATGATCTTCGGGTCCTTGCCCAAACGGTCCACCGCCGATCGCATGGCCGCGAGATCGACGAGCAACGGGACGCCGGTAAAGTCCTGCAACACGATCCGGGCGACGACGAAGGGAATCTCCTCTGTGCGCGAACCGGTCGCCTGCCATGAGCTCAAGGCCTTGATCGCGTGCTCTGAAACCCGTTTGCCGTCGCAATTGCGCAGGAGGGACTCCAGCACGACGCGAATGGAGACGGGCAGCCGCGAAACGGGCAGACCTGCCTCGGCCAGGGCCGGCAGAGAGTAATACTGGTGCGAAGCGCCCTTGGCCTCAAAGGAGGCCAGGGTGTTGAACGGGTTCGGAAGACTCATGGTATTGGAAATATGGGTTTGAGGTAGGTGCGCGATCGCGCCGCGACGGCGTCACCGCAATACGGAAACGTCTCAGGCCAAAGCCGCCTTGATCGCTTCGAAATTCGGGAGATCCTTCGGCGTGGCGGTCTGCTCGGCATAGAGCACCTTGCCGTCGGTGCCGATGACGAAGGCCGCACGAGCGGACGTGTCGCCGACGCCCGCCAGCATCGGGAAAAGCACATCGTAGGCTTTGGTCACGTCCTTGTTCAGGTCACTGACGAGGCTCAACGTGATCTTGTTCACCTTGGACCAAGCGTCCTGCGCAAATGGGCTGTCGACGCTGACGCCGATGACTTTGGCACCGAGAGACTCATACTGCCCGATCCCGGCCGTCACATCGCACATCTCGTCCGT
The DNA here is from genome assembly GCA_963974355.1 of uncultured Opitutaceae bacterium. GTDB lineage: Bacteria > Verrucomicrobiota > Verrucomicrobiia > Opitutales > Opitutaceae > Actomonas. The sequence goes on along the minus strand of CAXBDS010000004.1, from coordinate 52,901 downwards.
GCAGACGCTGGTGAAAGCCAACGGGAAGAACAAGAGCACCACTTTCCCCTTGGCGGTATGCTCGCTCAGCTTCACATCCACGAGCCCTTGGGCAGTCATGGACTTAAGGGAGAAATCAGGGGCGGCGGAGCCAACAGCAATAGGCATGGGATGGAAACGTGGACAAGGATGGACAGACGGAGGCTGATGCCGGGAACCGACAACGCTTAACAGAACGGCAAAAATAGCTCTGCCCGCCTTCACCGAGCAACCCGTTTTTACACCTAGAAGGTCCCGTATTTATGAAAACGCGTGAATCATAAGCTCGCCTGACACCTCTCTACCGACCGGCTTACTTTTTCGGAGTTTACCAGGCGGCGCCTCAACGGTTGCCGCCCGGCCCCCGACGTTTCCCCCTTGCCCCGTGCCGGCCCCGGCGGCTTTGCTCCGCTTTTCCGTGATGAACTTGATCGAAGACCTGCAATGGCGAGGCCTCTTGGCCGACTGCACTGATATCAAAGCGCTGGGTGATCGCCTGGCCCAAGGTCCCACGACACTCTATTGCGGGTTCGACCCGACCGGCGATTCCCTGCACGTCGGCCACCTCATGGGGCAGCTGACCCTCCGCCGTTTTCAGATCGCCGGCCACCATCCCATCGCGCTCGCGGGCGGAGCCACCGGCATGGTCGGCGACCCCTCGGGCAAATCCGCCGAACGCAACCTGCTCACTCGTGAGCAACTCGCCCACAACGTCACCTCAATTAAGAGCCAACTCGCTCGCCTGCTCGATTTCGCGGCCGCGGGCAACCCCGCCCGTCTGGTCGACAACGCCGACTGGACCGCGCCGCTCAGCTTCCTCGACTTCCTCCGCGACATCGGCAAACACTTTTCGCTCAACGTCATGCTCGCGAAGGACTCGGTGAAGTCCCGCCTCGGCAGCGAAAACGGCATCAGCTTCACGGAGTTCAGCTACCAACTGCTCCAGGCGAATGACTTTTACCACCTGCGCAAAACCTTCGACTGTGAACTCCAGATCGGCGGCTCTGACCAATGGGGCAACATCACCGCCGGCACGGATCTCGTCCGCAAGAAACTCAGCGCCACCGCGTGGGGCTGGACCTTCCCGCTGATCACCAAATCCGACGGCACGAAGTTCGGCAAAACCGAAGGCGGCGCCGTCTGGCTCGATCCGTCCCGGACCAGTCCCTACAAGTTCTACCAGTTCTTCGTGAACACCGAAGACGCCAAGGTGAGCGAATACCTGCGCAAGTTCACCTTCTTGTCCCGCGAAGAAATCGAGCCGCTGGAAGCCAGCCACGCCGAAGCCCCGCATCGCCGCGAAGCCCACAAGGCTCTCGCCCGCGAAGTGACGCGTATCGTGCACGGCCAAGCCGCACTCGATGCTGCGCTCAAAGCCAGCGAGATTCTCTTCGGCGCAGAAATCGGCGACACGACCGAATCGACGTTTAACGATGTGGTGGGCGAAGTTCCGACCACCGAAATCGCCGCCGCGCAGCTCACCGAAGCCGGCTCGCCGCTCATCGACCTGCTGGTCACAGCTGGTCTCGCCCAATCGAAGGGCCAAGCGCGCAAGGACATTCAGGGCGGCGGCGTCTACGTGAACAACGGCCGCGTCGAAGACATCGCCCGCTCGCTGACGGTCGCGGATTTGCTCTTCAGCCGCTACGTGCTGCTCCGTAAAGGCAAACGCTCCTACGCCGTCCTCCGCGTGACGGCTTAGTTTAGGCCCGCGTCTTCAGTTCGGGACCCGACGAAACGTCAGCGAGAAACCGCGCGTCGAGCCGTCGCCCGCCGGCCCTGTCACGGTCGCCACCATCGTATCCGCCGATTCACGACGATAGCTGATCCTGGTCGGGAAATCGTGTTGCAGGTTGGCAAATAGCCACTCGCCGGAGGCGCGATCCACCTTCTCCAAGGCAAACGTCGTTTCATTCTGGCCGGAGGGCAACGCCACCAGTCGAAGCCCGGCAGAGGGATCCGCTTCCAGTCGCAGGTATTCGAATTCAGCCGTGCGTTCGCCGCGCCAGGTTTGGCTGATACCCAACATCAACCCGGCCCGCGGCGCCGTCCATCGCTCCTCGGTGACGCTTCCGGACGGCCGTTCATAACGCCAAGTGCCGGCCAGCCAATCCGGCCATTCCACCGGCTCTGCAGCGATCACGCGTAACGCAGTCATCAACACAAGGCCGATCCAGGTGGGGCGGCGGCCAAACATATCACGACGCGCGCTTGGCGCGGGTTTTCTTTTTCGGCGTCGGCGGTTGCCAGAGTTCGATTTTGTTTCCCTCCGGATCGAGCACCCAACCAAATTTACCGAACTCAGAGTCCTCGCTCGAATCGAGCACCTTCACCCCTTCGCTGCGCAGGGCCTCGAGCACGGCATCCAGATCGTCGACCCGGAAATTCAACATGAACGCCTTGCGGCTCGGTTTGAAGTAAGGCGTATCGGCGGCGAACGGACTCCACACGGTGTGCCCCTTGATCTCGGGTCGCTTCGCATCCCGCCATGCGAACTGCGCGCCGCCCCACTCTTCCACCGGTATGTCGAGGTGTTCCCGATACCAGGCGCCGAGCGTTTCCGGATTGGCCGACTTGAAGAAAACACCGCCGAGGCCGGTGACGCGTGGAGCGCGAGAAGATTTGGGCATAGAATTTCTCCGATAGTCGTTACCGCCCTCGGAAGCGACCAAAGAAAAGCCGGGCCATCAGGCCCGGCGGCGACGAAAGCCTCCACGCTTCGCGGTAGGCCAACCGCGTCTAGTCGCGGCGACCGCTAAGAATCAACAGCACCTGAAGCAACGAGCCGAGCGCGGCCACAAACGCCGCCACATAGGTCAAGGCGGCGGCATCAAGCGTTTCGTTGACGCCGGACATTTCGTCCCGGTCGAGAATGCCGAGGTTGACCAACTGAGCCTTGGCCCGGCGGCTCGCGTCGAATTCGACCGGCAGCGTCACCAGCTGGAAGAGCACGATCACCCCCAGGGCAATCGCACCAATCATCAGCAAATTGTAGCCGATCGATACGCCGAGATAGACCGCCAGCACGATACCGCCCATGATGGCGTAGTTCGAAATGCCCGCCGCGATTTGCGTCGAAGGAGCCAAAGTTTGGCGAGCGGTCATCATCGAATAGCCGACCTTTTGCTGAATCGCGTGGCCGGCTTCATGCGCCGCGACACCGAGCGCCGCGAGGCTGGTTCCGCTGTAGTTGGCGCTCGAAAGCGCGAGACGCTTACGAATCGGGTCAAAGTGGTCGGACAACTCGCCGGGCACGCGAACGATCTCGACATCCGTGATGCCCGCAGACCGCATGACAGCCTCGGCCGCCTCGGCGCCCGTGATGTTGCCGCGGGAAGGAATGCGCAGGTTCTTGCTGTAGGCCTTGCGAATCTTGGACTGCGCATAGAGGCCGAAAAGAAACGGCCCGATCATGAGGAGAAGCCAGTAGAACATGGGTGGATTGGGTTAAAGGGATTGAAGCGCTGAAAGTGCAGACCGCATGCCGCGCCGGAGGTTTCGCCCCGGACGGTCGTGCGTCCCCCCTGAAGGTATTCAGCCTCGGTGATTTGCAAGGCGAACCGGCGCTACATGGAAACGCCGGCGCGATTTATAACCGCGCCGGCGTGATTCACCCGGTCAGCACAACCTGTGAAAATTGGGCGCGCCGGGGCCACCGGCGCGATGGTAACAACCGCTTAGCCGAGCTTCGGCACATCGATCCACTTCCGCTCCGCCCAGGACTGCAGGCCGAGTTCGGCGAGCTGCACGCCCTTGGCCCCTTGCAGCAGGTTCCACGGGAACGGCGTGTCCTTCACGACGTGCTTCAGGAAGAGTTCCCATTGCACCTTGAACGCGTTGTCGAAGTTGTCGTTGGTTGGCACGCGGGTCCAGCCATCGCCGTAGTTGATCGGGCTGTCAGTATCGGGGCTCCAGATACAACGCGGGGTGGCGGCGAGCGACTGGGCCTTGCAGTCCCGCAGACCGGCGACCGCCGAGCCCTTGGTGCCGTCCACCTGCAGCGTCAGCAGATCATCGCGATCCACGCGCACCGACCAGGACGAATTGAAATGGCAGATGACGCCGTTGATCAGCTCGAAGGTGGCGTAGGCCGAATCGTCGGCCGTGCACTTGTAGGGTTTGCCCGCTTCGTCCCAACGCTGAGGGATATGCGTCGCGCCCAAGCAGGTGAGCGACTTGATTTCACCAAAGAGGTTCTGGATCACATACTGCCAGTGGCAGAGCATGTCCACGATGATGCCGCCATCATCTTCCTTGCGGTAGTTCCACGACGGACGCTGCAGCTTCTCGTATTGGCCATCGAACACCCAGTAGCCAAACTCCCCCCGGACGCTCAGGATCTCGCCGAAGAAGCCCGTATCAATGAGATACTTCAACTTGAGCAGACCCGGCAGCCAGAGTTTATCCTGCACCACGCCATTCTTCAGGCCGGCGGCAGTGACTTCGTTGTAAAGCGCGAGAGCCTCGGCCGAAGTCGTCGCAGTCGGCTTTTCGCAATAGATATGTTTACCGGCGGCGATGGCCTTGCGCACGCCGATCGGACGCTGACCCGTGAGCGTCGCGTCGAAGTAAACTTGGTTGTTGGGATCAGCCAGCGCCGCATCGAGATCGGTCGAGTAGCGCGTCACGCCGGAGCGTTTGGCCAAAGCCGCGAGCTTCGTCTCGCTCCGACCCACTAGAATCGGATCGGGCATGATCACTTCGCTGTCGGAAAGCTTAATGCCGCCCTGTTCAATGATCGCCGCGATGGAGCGAAGCAGATGCTGGTTGGTGCCCATGCGTCCCGTGACGCCGTTCATGATGATACCGACTTTGTGCGTGGTCATAAATAGAGATGATGTGGGTTAAGAAGCAGGCCCCCATCCTATCGGAGCCCTGCGTTCAGCGTTAGGACATAACCGCCCGCAGATAGCATTCAGCCGCATTTCGCTCGCCCCAGCGAGGCGTTCCCACCAGAATGCCGCGATGTTGGCTTGGAGCCCCATTCTGATTCAAAAAATCGAGATTCACGCCCTCGGTTTCGTGCTGCGCAAATTACAGCTGAACCGACATCGCATCGCTGAGGTTGCACCTCACACCCATGGCTACACCCAGCTCATCCTCTATGTCTCCGGCGAGGGTGTGCAGCGCGTGCGCGACCGGCGCCACCCGGCTCATGCCGGCGATTTGTTTATCATTCCTCCGGAGGTGGAGCACGGCTTTAGCGTCGTCAGCCAGAGCCGGCCCCTGTGCCTGGTGCTCGACTACGAAACCGCGCGCCGCCCCAAGCGCATGCTTCATCGACGGCTGCCCCAACATGCCCTCAACCAATTGCACAGTCACCTCGCCCGGGTCCCCACCAAAGGCCGCCCCACCTTGTCTTCGTATCCCGCGATTCTCTCGGTCGTCGCCCAGTTGCTGGAACCGTCGGCCGCCGATGTGACGCCAGAACCGCCCCCCCCACCGCTTGTGGAGCGGGTGCGCCATCAGCTCGCCGAACCCAAGTCCCTCGGGGAGGTGGCCCGCGCCTCGGGTTACGCGCGTGACTCGCTCACTCGTAAATTGAAACGCGACCACGGGTTGGGTCTGCGCGCGCTGCGCGACCAGGAACGACTGGCACTTGCCCAGACCGCACTTCGGGCCGAGGGGTCCGTGGCCGCCGCCGGGATCCATGCCGGCTTCGACGATCCCAACTATTTTGCCCGCTGGTTTCGTCGCCAGACGGGGCTCACGCCGAGCGTCTGGCGATCAAAATGGCGCTGACTTAAACCGCTTCCGGCTTGCTCGTCGTCTCCGTCCACTGCGCCTGAGCGCCGACCGGCAGCGGAGGGATGTCCCCTTCGCCCGCCTTGGGCAGCGTGCCTTCAAGCTCTTGCTTCCAGTGAGCCACGTCACCACCCGGGCAATACACATACAGCATGTGCATCGGCTCGTCGCCGGTGTTTGTCAGCTGGTGAAAAACCGTCGGCGGCAGGTAGACGGCCTGACCGGCCTTGATCGGGCGGCGCTCCTCGCCGACGCAAATCTCGCCCTCACCTTTCATGATGAAGTAAACCTCTTCCTGAGTCTGATTGTGCCATGGAACCTGGCCACCGCGCGGAGCGAGAATTGAGGTGCCCATCGTGAACCCCTTGGCCTGAATCGGCTGCGGGCCTTGGCCCACCAAACCGCGGCCGGTGCGACGCGCCGGAAAAGTCATTCCGGCCATTTCTGCAAGATCAGCGATAGTCATGCTGCCTGCATGGAGATCACATCGGCGGCGGGCAAATGTGATTTCGCCGACCAGCGGTTTCAGCCTAGTGAGAGCGGGTTTTATGCTAGCGAGGCGGACCGGACGCGCTCCACTCAAACGTCCATCTAAAATGGAAAACCCACCGACAGGTGCAGGGTCCCGGAGGGATCATCGGGCCGCGGATTCAGGTTGTGCCCGTATTCGAGCCGCACCGGCCCGATCAAAGTCTGATAGCGCAACCCGACACCCGCGCTGTAGAGGCGCTCGTCAAACGGGTAATCGGCCAACTGAGCCGCCTCGCCCATCGCGTCAAAAAACACCACGGCCGACCATGACTTGGTCAATGCCTGCTCCACTTCCACGTTCAGGAGCAGGTAGGATTTCGCTCCGATGAACGCACCATCGGCGCCCCGGGGCGCCGCTTCGCCCTCTTGGAATCCACGGATGTTGCTTTCTCCACCCGGATAAAAGCGTTTGTTAATCGGTAAATCCGCGTCGTTGTCCGCGCCCAAGGTCAACACCACGCCATGCGTCAACCCCACGTGGATCCAGCGGCCGCGCCCCCATGCGGTGTGATAACTGCCGCCCATCTCGAAACGCTGGTAATCGACCTCACCGCCCAAGCTCGTCGAGGCCAATTCCGCTTGCCCAAACCATCGGTAACCCCGACGCGGTCGCAATGGATTGTCCCGCCGATCGCGGCTCAAACCCAGATCGAGACTGGCCACCGTCGTTCGCTCCTCATCGACCTCCCGGGTCGTGAGTGCGTTGTCGCTGTTCTGCAGTGACTGGTAGGTGTAACCGACGCGTCCATCGGCCCCGATCCACGGGACCGGCCGACGCAGCGTGACCGAACCACCATATTCACGCCGCTCAAAGGCGGTCTCTTCCCTCAATAAACCGAACAAACGCACGCTGCCATCCAGCTGTTCGCCAAACAACTCCGGCACCGTATACGTGTAGTCGCCGCTGCTCCCCTTCATCGATTGAACCAATTGCAAGCGGGAGCGATGCGCCCGCCCCCAAAGATTGTTTTGTGAAAACTCCACCCCGCCGCGCAACTGCTCATAGCTCCCGTAGCCCATCAGCAAACTCGCGTCCCATGGTGGACGGTCCTGCAACCGAAACACGATGTCGCGCGTAGTCCCGGCCGTCTCCATATACTCGGTATCCACTCGCCGAAAAACACCCAAGCGAGCCAAGCGATAACGCGACTCCTCGACTTTTTGCGGATCCAACGGCTCGCCCGACTCGGTCTCGACCCGCCGTTTCAACACGGACTCCTTTGTGCGAAGCGACCCTTCGAAGCGCACCGCGCCGACAGAAATCCGCGGGCCCGACTCCACGTCAACCTTAACATCCACCTGACGCGAGCCCCCTTCGATCCCCCCCGGCATCGGCTCCACCCGCACGCGCACATCCGGGTATCCGGCTTGGTAATACGCCCGCCGCACCGTCTGCGCCGTGTCCTGTTGCCAACCGCCGTGCCATACCCCGGCGCGACCGCCATCGAGGTTGGGCCAGACGACGCCCGGAGGCGTGGACTCGGGCACCTGGATCTCACCGATACGCCACTTCGGTCCCAGCGTGATTTTCACCTGCAGCACCACTTCGCCCTTCTCATCGTCCCGCGAAGCCACCTCCTGCAGCACGGTGGCCTCCGCAAACCCGCGCCGACGCAACTCGTCTTCGAGCCGGCCGGCCGAGGTCCGGGCTTTGGACGGGTTGTAAACGCGATCCGTCGCCCCCACCAACAAACCTTCGCCAAAACCAAAATACAACCGCGCCATCTCCGGGTCCATGGCTTCGTCCCCGCCTTCGACCAACACCTCCTTGAGGAGAAAACGCACGCCGTCATCGACCTCGAGTTCCAGCCGGGTCGCCGCCATCGGCCGCGGCAACAGCGTGCGCAACTCATGGTCGAACTCGAACTCCAACACCCGTCCGTCCTCGAGCGTGATTCGCGTTCCGATTGTCGGTTGCAGATAGCCGTCTTCAGCGATCGCCGCCATCAACAGGAACACCGCATCCTCGACGGCGTTCGCCCGCATGGTTGGCCCGCGCGCCTCGCCCAGCAGCCGCTGCAATGCCAACCGCATCTGGCGATTATCCCACCAGCCGAGCCCGTCCACCGCGATTTCAGCCAAGGCCGGCGATTTCGATTCAGGCTCCGCCGCCGAGCCGATGCTTGGCCCCCCCGTCCCCAGCGAGACGCCAACGAGCAGCGCCCCCAGCCATCGGCGGTGAAAGACAAGGCACGACCTAGCGGCTTTCATGGGCCTCCTTTGCGGCGGGAGAAAAAATCTTCCATTTCACGCCGGCGTTAAAGTCATCAAATTCGTCGTATTCGCCCACCACCGACCAGCGTCGGTTCAGTTCGTATTCGACGCGATAGGTCTCGCGGCCCTCGCGCGAAACGTTTTCTCCGGTTGAGATCGTGAGGCGATCCTCGCCCGCTTCGTTGCCGGTAAACTGGTTGATCAAGCTCTGCCCCAAATATGCGCCCAGTTTCGTCGCCCGTTGCGATGACGAGTAGTTGACCTCGTCCTGCGGCGCCTCCCCGGCCATCACCAACAACAACACTTCCTCCGAGGCCAAGGGCGGACTGGAGAAAAACTGCAAATTGGGATTCGACGCCGCCCCCGACCCCTCCAGCCGCAGGTCGTAGCCCAAACGACGCGCCGTTCCAATCAGCGAGAGCTGCGGCTCGAACGGCTGACTCTCGGTCAAGCGCACCCACGCTTCGGATACATCGAAGGTGGCAAACGGAAGCTTCACGCGCCCCTCCGGCACGGTTGCTTCGCCGACCGCCCGCGGCTCCCGCAAGTTTCCACTCAAGCGGAAATCCGCCGATGCCCGCCCGCTGAAAACCGGCGTCTCGATCCGCATGAACCGGTTGCCTGACACGGCCAAATCGAGCCGCCAATCCGCAAAGGGTTTTGCCTCCACGCTAAAATAGGGGGGCCGACGGGCGGGAGCGGCCGCCCGGCCTCCCCCCGTCGGCCGCAGCGATTCCAGATCGACCAAAAACAACCCGTCGCGCAACTTTACCGAGCCGCGCACCCATGTGATGTTGTCGGCTTCCGTGCGCACGCTCAGATCGATGTCGCCCCGCAGCAGCAACCCGGTCTGCCGGACCAGCGGCATGTTCTGCCCCGACAACGTCAAGTTGAGGTTGAGGTCCCCCTCCCGCGGCCACGTCGCCTCGCCTTGCAGGACCACCGGACGCCCGCCTGTTTGCGCCTTCACTTCGTCGATTTTCAAACGTCGCCCGCTGAAACTCAATCGCGCTGAAACATCCTGCAACGCTCCCAGCGGGCCCAGCGGGCGCGTCGCCGCCCCATCGAGGCGAATGGAGCCCGTCAGTTCCGCTCCAGGCGCAACCTGCAATGATAACGAAAGTCGCCCCGTCGGGGCCAAAATCTGCGGTGCCAGCGTCGCCCAAGCGGAAAGATCCGCATCCGGAATCTCGATACTCGCCGTGCCACTCCCCTGCAGATATCGCAGCGGATTCTCCCGGAGCGCCTCCAACCCTTCGCGATCAAAAGGCAAACGTCCCGAGGCACGCACGTCTTGGCCGGAGATTTTCGCGCTGAACTCCTGTAGTTCCAATCCGCCCGAAGCGCCCGCCAATCGCGCACTCAACCCGGTAAGTTCGGGCAAATGCCTGTCCCCCCAACGGGCCGGATCCGCCGCCACGCGCGCCGCAGACAGCGACGCCTCACCCGTCGGCTGCGCCCAGCTCCCGCGCAGGGCCGCTTCGACCGACGGCGCATCCACTCGCACGCCCAACGCAGCATCGACCTGCGTCCAAAACGCCGGATTCGGTTGGGTTTTCACCGTGATTTCGATCGGCGCAGTTTCGTCAAAAGCCACCACCCCGGCCTCATGTCGCGGCACGATCCGAACCGGCAGCGAGCCCGCCAGATTCAGAATCGGATTCCCCCCTTCGCTCACTTCGCCCCGGGTGATCGTTACGCCGTCGCTCGACCACGTGGTCTCCAGATAGACTTGGGCCGAACGTTGCGGGCCTAACCCAAACGCCGCCGCCACATCCACCGTGCCCGCCCAGCCTTCGGCCCCGATCATGCCCTCGACGTCCAGCGTATCGATAAACCACTTGGGCCCTGGCAATACCACCCAGTCGTCAACCCAGGCTTGTTCGAGGCGTCCCGCCTTCAACACCCACGCGCCTTCATTTCCGCCATGCAGCGAGAGTCGATCATCCGGCCCGGCCCAAGCGAGTTCTTCAATCCGCCAACGCTTTCCCCAACTTATGCGACCGGGCTTCGTCAATTGCAGTGTCTGCCCGTCCGCTCTCGTCAGGCGGCCCTCCGTCAGGTTTACGCCCGTGGCATCGATCTCACCCTGCAGCGCCAAGCGCCCCTGCTCCGTCGCGCCGGTGAGATCGATGGTCACGGCGTCGATGCCGACGCCCTTCCACGTGGCTTGCCAACTGGAGGGACGCACGGGATCAAACGTCAGGGCATCGACCGATAGCTCGCCGTGATGCTGTAACTCCGGCCACGTGCCCTCGGCCTCGCCGGACCAGGTTACGACCTCGAAGCCGAGTTTCTCGGGGAGCCAACGCTCCAGCCAACGTCGGGCAATGCGGCCCTGAGCCTCGACTGATTCCGCCGTGCGCGTCGCAACGTTCCAGGCGCCGCTCAGCTGGACGCGTGAACCATCGTCAGCCTTGGCGTTAAGCTCGGCCACGTCCACCACTCCCTCCACATAATCGGCCCGCACCTGCGCCGTAACTTCAGGCCAATCCCGCCAGCGCAGGCCATCCACGTCCACATCGCCATGCACCGCCGGCCACCCCTCCGCTTGCGGCAGCAGGCGAATGTCTCCGCTAAGTTTTCCCGTTACATTCGCTACTTTGAGCGCAGCCAGATCGGCCTTGATCGTGAACGTCGCCTGCTGATTCAAGCCGGCCCGACCACTCGCCCGAGCCCAAGTGAAGGGCGCACTCAACGTCGCGTTCACATCGGGCGCCTGGATGGCCAGTCGCTTGACCGTCAGTTGATTTCGATCTCCCTCGGCCTGAGCGACAATCTGCAGAGGAGGCACGTCGCCCCCTGCGTGAGGTTCCCCGGCGGCCCGGACATTCAGCGTCCACAACTGCCCGTCCCACGTGCCACCGATATCTCCCGTGAGATCGGCATACTGCGCGCCCAGCCCCACTCGCTCACCAGACACCACCAAATCCGTGGCGTCAAAGGCCGCACGGCTCGGGATCCATCCGACCGCCGCGAATGCCGCATCCCCCGTCCAAGCCTGGCCCCACCAACGCCCCTTAAGATCAACGGCGTCCACCCGTGCCACCATGTTGAGGGAGTCGTCACCCGCGGCGACTTTGCCCGTCAAGATCGGCTCGGCTGTCGTTGACCATTGCAGCTCCGCGCTGAGTTCGCGTTCCGCATCGCTCACCGCGTCCGCTTTTAACGTCATCGACGCGGGGTCCCAAACGAGAGAGCCCACCTTGATTGCCTGACCGCTCACCAGCACCTCACCGTGACGGGCCTCGGCGCGCGGCACCCAACGGCGCACGTGCGGCATGGTCTGCTCGATCCCGGCAAACATTTTTCGCCAACCATTCTCCGATTTTTCCTTTTGAGCGCTCGGTTCCGATTTCGCGCCGACCCAAGACCAGCCTGCGATTTCGCCCGGTCCCGCATCAGCCCCGCGCCACGCCAGCACGAGCGGATGAGGCAGCTCGACCCGCTTCGCCGTCAGCCGCCCCGCCGCATTGGACCACTCGACGTCCGTCACCGCCCAACGAGCGTAACCGACCCGTGAATACCCGCCGATGTTGACGCCATAACGCGACGCTTCGTGGCGCAACACCGCGCCCCACCACCACGGCAGCGTGGCCACGGCGAGCAGAACGGCCGCGCCTAGCGCTCCGAGGATATATAGAAAACGTCGCATGAATGTCCGCCCGGCCGCTCTCGCGGGCGCCGACCTACGCCGCTGGCAGTAGTCCGCTGCGCCGCAACAAGGCCTCCGGGTCGGGGTCCCGACCCATGAACGCCCGGAACAGTTCCGCCGGATCCGCGGAATTCCCTCGGCTCAGAACATGCCGCACCAGATCTGCGCCCGTCTCCGGGTTGAATATCCCCTCTTTCTGGAACCGGGTAAACGCATCCGCCTCCAACACCTCCGCCCACTTGTAGGAGTAGTAGCCGGCCGCGTAACCAACCGGATCGCTGAACAAATGCCCGAAGCGCAAAATGATCGAGCGTGACGCCGGTTCGGTTGGGATCGTCAGCTCCTTCGTGACAGCCGCGACTTTCGCCAATAAGTCGCCCTCCACAAACTCAGCTGTGCGCACGTGCATCAGCAGGTCCATTTTGCCGAATTCGATCTGACGCATGGTGGCGCAGGCTGCCCGGAAATTCCGGGCCGCCGTCATCTTGTCGAAGAGTTCTTCCGGGATCGCTTCTCCGGTCTCAAAGTGGCGTGCGAAGAGATCGAGGCTCTCGCGCTCCCAGCACCAATTCTCCATGATCTGCGACGGCAACTCCACGAAGTCCCAAGCCACGTTGACGCCGTTCAACGACTTGATTTCGACTTCGCCGAGCAGGTGATGCAGCAGGTGCCCGAACTCATGGAACACCGTCTCGACCTCACGATGCTTGAGCAGCGCCGGCTTATCATCCTGCGGCGGCGTAAGGTTGCCGCAAATGTAACCGAGATGGGGCGCCCGGGAGCCATCGGCTTGAGGTCCGCCGGTAACGAGATAGCCCATCCACGCACCGCCGCGCTTGGACTCGCGCGGATGCCAATCGGCATAGAAGGTGCCGAGGTGCCGGTTCGCCCGATCATGCATCGTGTAAACCTTCACAGCCGGATCCCACACCTCCACTTCACCGGCAGGCACCTCCTCGATCCGTAAGCCCAACACCCGGGAAGCGAGTTCGAACAGGCCGCTGATCACCCGATCCATCGGGAAATACGGCCGCAGCAATTCCTCGTCGAACGCATAGCGCTCGCGACGCAACTTTTCCGCCCAGTAGCCCAACTCCCACGGCTTCAGCGGCCCCGCTTCGTCACCGGTCGAGCGCGCCTTGAAGGCCTCAAGTTCCCGGCACTCCTCGGCAAATGCCGGAGCGGCGCGCGCCTGCATGTCCTCCTCGAACGCCAAGGCCTTGGCTCCGCTCTCCGCCATGCGGCGCTGCAAAACATGATCTGCAAAATGGGGTTGACCGAGCAGCTCCGCCTCTTCTTGGCGCAGGGCCAGAATGCGTTGCACGAGTGCGGCGTTGTCATGCGGAGCCTTCGCGCCGACGGAGGTCGACGCTTCCCATACCGCCTGTCGCAGCGACTCGTCTTCCGCGTAAATCATCACCGGTTCCATCGACGGGTGATGCAGGGTGAATCGCCAGACCGGGTTACCGTCCCCGCCGTGACCCTTGTCCTTCGCGTTGCGACGAGCGGCGGCTTTGGCGTGAGCTGGAATGCCGGCCAAGCGGGCTTCATTGTCGATAAGGATTTCCCACGCATTGGTCGCATCGAGCACGTTCTCGCCATACTGCTGCGTGAGTTTGGCGAGCTCGTTCTGGATCGCTTCGATCCGCGACCGTTCGGTGTCAGGAAGATCGGCGCCGGCTTGCTTGAAGTCGGCCAAGGTCTCGTCGACGAAACGACGGTGAATCCCCGTCAATGTGTCGGCGGCCGGCGACTCGGCAAACGCCTTGAGCCTCGACCAGAGCGCCGGGTTCAGCGGAATGCGCGCATAGAAACCCGACACCTTTTCCAGCATCGCGTTGTGCGCCTCGCGCAGCGGCGCGGAGTCGGCCACCGATTGCAAATGTGTCACCTTGCTCCAGGCGAGGTTCAGAGGCTCGGTCGCCTGCTCCAGCGCCATAAACGTGCTTTCGTAGGTGACCGCGTCGAGCGACTGATGGGCGATGGCATCAACCGCGGCCTGGGCGTCGTCCAGAGCTGTGGTGATATCGGGCACCACATGCTCGGGGGTGAGCTGGGACCAAGGGGTTAGAAACGAGGCATCTAGAAACGGAGAATTGGACATAGTAATGGTGCAGTCGAACCCGCGACCTGCCCCGGCGCAAGCGCCTGCGCGTTTACCGCGGCTGACGCCCCCCGCCTGGAAAAACCCTGTCACCACGCGTAGCGCGCCCCCACCGCCACCAAGCGGCGACCGGCTGGCGTCGCGGGCACTTCCTCGAAATGGCTATTCCAAAGGTTGTCAATTTGCAGCGAATAGACCCACCCCGCCGCCCCGCGTGGACGCCAATAGAGGCCGAGGTCACTGAGCAACGTTTCATCGCCGCCGACCCGACGCAACGGGTTGTCGGTCTGCAGACGCGCCTCGTTGTCCCAACGAATTTCAAACCCCGGCAACGCCCGCCACGTCACTGCCGCAGTCAAGCGATGTTCGGGAAAATTCAGCGCGTAGAAACTGCCATCGAGCGTGGAGTCGCCGTAATCGGCGTCCTTATGCAGCCAACTGTAACCAAGCTGCAGATCGAGTGCCCGCCAGGAGCGGCGGGCAAACAACTCCACCCCTACCGTATCCAGATCCACCGCCTTTGCCGCTCTCGCCGTTACCCCACGCCGAAAAACCCAATCCACCAGATCATCGTCGCGCCGCCAGAAGGCACTCGCCTCGACTTCCCACTCCGCAAACCGTCCCTCCGCGCGAACATCCAGCGTGCCCGCCCGCGAACGTCCCAAATCCGGATTCCCCCGAAAGAGCCCGCCCGTCGTCGAGGCGTTTAACGCGGTGTAGCTCGCCACCTGGCTCGTCGTAGTAAACGCCACCGCCAGACGCGACCAGCGCGCCGTCGCATCTTCTCGCGCCAACTCAACCATCGGGAGGAACGCGCCTTCCTCGCGATTGGTGTCTTCATACGCCGCTCCGGCCGTCAGCACCGTGGCCGCGGCGCCCGACTGCGCCCACCGTATCTCAGGGAAAACCGCGGTCCGCCACATCGTGCGCGAATCGAAACGTCCGTAGAGCAACGAGGTCGAATCGATCTCATCCGCCGAGGCGTCGGCGGAAAACCGCACCGCCGCCCGATCCCCCGGCACCGCGATCCGGCCGTCGACCGCCGCGCCATAGACCCACGTCGTATGTTGAAACGGATGCACCGGTCCGACGGCCGCGAAACGATCAAAAGCATAGTCGTCCTTGTTTCTCCGATAATAGGCACCCACTTGGAGCTCGTTTGCCTCCGCCCATTGTATCCGGTGATTCGCGACCAGCAGCACGGTCTGCAAATTCTCTGATTCGGGAGAATTGTAGGGCGTGTATAGATTCGGCCACCCGAAGAACTTTTCCTGGTAGCCCAACGCGATGTCGCTCTGGCTGTTCGCCGTGCGATGCTGCACCCGCACATTGGCTCGGGAAAAATCGTGGTCTCCGTTCTCAATCGTCCCCGCCGAGCGCGACGTGGCGAGGGCGGCATCCACGCCCCAGCCCGTGGCACTCGCGGCACCGATGTAGAGATCCCCGGATTGCGTATCGAACCCGCCGAGCGCCCCTCCCAACGCCCCGCCGCTTTCAATGGGGCGCCAACCGAACCCAACGCTTCCCGCCGTTCCGCGGCCACCGGCGAGAGCTTGGTCCGCTCCCACGCGGACAATCGGCGAGGCGAGCATTTCCCCCGCCAGAGGCAGTTCCGCCGTGTAGTGTGCGGTTTGCGGATCGTAAATCGCGACCGCTCCGACCGAAAATCCGGTGTTGGCAAACGTGCCGCCGCGAATCGCGATGTCCGATTGGCCTTCGGCAAAATTCCTGGACTGCACATCGATCAGCGGTTCAAAGCGCAGCGCCGTCACGGGCATCGCGAAGGTGCCGGCTGACTCCTGGTTGGCCACGCGCGGGGACCAGATCTCGACCACCGGTAACGCCACCGGGGTGTCGTGTTGGGCCGACGACGGCTGACCCGTGCCCAAAGCGATGCCGCTCAATAGCAAACCACGCCCCACCGGCAGGAACATCGCGCCGCAGCGGCAAAGTCGATGGGACGACGCTGACGGCTGCTTCCGACGAAGCACGCCGAGCGAACGGCCGAAAGAGTAGAAAAGAGCTGCATACGGAAGGTTCACCCCGTCGATTTCATCGCGTCGGAACCGCGACTCAAGCCTTGGTTAACTCAAAATGAAAATTGATTAACACGGCGCCGTCTTCCCTGTATTGGGACACAAAAAACCCCGTGGCGGGAGGGCCACAGGGTTAAAATTCAGGAGGAGCGATCCGCGTTAGGCGCCGTCGTCACCGATTGCTTCGACCGGGCAACCTTCCAGCGCCTCCATGCAGAGAGCGATATCGTCCTCGGTGGTCGGCTGGGTATGCACGTAGGAGTAGCCCCCTTCGTCATGGCGCGTGAAAAACGCCGGTGCAGTCTCGCGGCACAGGTCGCAGTCGATGCATTGCTGATCGACGAAAAACTTACCAGCGGCGTTCTCTTCCCACTTGTCTTCTTTGTTGGCCATATCTGCCACGGAATGAAGACCAATCAAAGGGACTGTCAAGCGGGGCGTATGGGGCGTTCAAAAAAGTTTTATAGGTAACGGACCTACTTTAACGGAGAGACGGAACAACTTCAGCTTAATGTTGTAAGACGAAGGTCCGATAAAGAACGGAGCACTTCCCGTCCAAAGGCCGACTCTCCGGCCTCGTGCCCGCCCTCCCTTTTTCATCGGATTAATGCTGGTCGGCGGCTTGTGTTTGCCCGGCTGATTTCTACCGTCCTTTGCCAATGCTTTCCGATCGGTCTTATATGCGCGACGACTACGGTCGCCGATCCACCTCTGTTTTAACGTGGATTACATGTGCCATGGTGGCCGGTTTTATTCTGCAAAACGTCTTCTGGCGTTGGTTTGGCGCCCGGGCCGGGGCGGGATTTGACGAAGCGTTTGAGCTTTCGATCGACGGGCTCCGCTCTGGCCGTGTCTGGACCCTGTTCACCTACGGGTTCCTGCACAGCACGGTGAACTTCATGCACATCGTGGGCAATCTGCTCGGCCTTTATTTTCTGGGTCGAGAGCTCCTCCCTTTGCTGGGCAATCGTCGCTTCCTCTACTTGTTTTTTGGTGCCATCGTCGTCGGTGGTGTCGTGTGGACTGCGGTGAATTGGAACTACGGTGGCGCGGTGATCGGTGCCTCGGCCGGAGTCGTTGCGCTGTTGATTGTCTTCGCCTGCATCAATCCGAACCAGCCGATCACGCTGCTGCTGTTCTTCATCCTGCCAGTCACCATTAAACCAAAATATCTGGCCTATGGCCTCTTGGCGATGGACGCCTTGGGCTTTCTCTTTTGGGAAGTCACGGGCACGGCGTCTCCGCTCGGCTACGCCCACTCGGCGCATCTCGGCGGCATGGCGACCGGCTGGTTTTTCTTCCGCTATGTTTATCAACGCGAATGGAGCGCACCGGATCGGTCGCCCTCCATCGAGATGCCGAAATGGTTCCGCCGCGCCAAGAAGACCCAGCCGGCGGCCTACCACGTAAACGTCGGCACGGCCACGCCCCCGACCCGCGATGAGTTGCGCGCCGAGGTGGATCGCATCCTCGACAAGATTAACAGCCAAGGATTCGGCGCTCTCACCGACGAGGAGAAGCGCCGTCTCGACGAGGCCAAGGACCTGTTAAGTCGCAAATAGGCATCCGTTTTGTGGGGGTCGCTTTGCGAGTGGCCCCGTCCCTGCTTTTCATGATCGGCTCACTCCGATGAAACTTTTGTTGCGTTAAGTTATCTCAATTTACCCATGACGTTCTTTCGCCCGCGTTCGCGATTCCCCCGCCTTGTTTCCTGCATTCTCGCTCTCGGACTTTTCGCCGGCCCCTTGGTCGCCGCCCGCCCGGATCGCAACTTCGACGTCCCGCCTTCCCTCACGCTGGAGATCCGCACCCTCATCCGCTTGCTGGAGGAGGCCCACTACAACCGCGAAGCCGTCAAACCCAAGGATTACGAGGAAATCGTTCCCAAGTTCATGGGCGACCTCGACGGCCAGCACCTCTTTTTCCTAGCCAGCGACTTGGCCGATTTCCGCAAACAATACGGCGACGGCCTCTACTGGAACATCTCAACGCTCGGTCGGATTGATCCCGCCTTCGAGATTTTCAAAACCTACGAGCAACGCGCCGACGACCGAATCAGCTGGGTTTTTCAACGCCTCGATGGCGACTTCGACCTCGACTCCACCGACACCTATACGGTCGATCGCGACAAGTCTGACTGGCCTGCGGATGCCACGGCCTCCGATGCGCTCTGGGAGCGTCGCCTCCGCTTCGATCTCCTCCAAGAAATGCTAAACGACAAGGACCTCGCCGAAGCCAAGGTCGAGGTCCGTAAGCGCTACGAGCGTATGCTCAAAAACGTCGCCGACATCGAAAGCGACGAAATCAGCGAACTGTTCCTCGCCAACGTCGCGCACCTCTACGATCCGCACTCCACGTATTTCTCGGCGGATACGTATGAAGACTTCGGCATCCAGATGCGCCTGCAACTGGTGGGGATCGGCGCACTCCTCGGCCTCGATGACGACTACTGCGTGGTCAAAGAAGTCATCACCGGCGGTCCGGCCGATCTCGATGGTCGCATCAAAGCCAACGACCGCATCCTCTCCGTCGGCCAAGCTACCGGTGAGCCCGTCGACATTATCGGCATGAAACTCCGCCGCGTCGTCGAGCAGATCCGCGGCGAGAAGGGCACGCAGGTGAAGCTCACCATCCAACCGGGCGACGCCGCCGATCCCTCCGTGCGCAAAGAGATCATTCTCACTCGCGACGTGGTGAATCTCGATTCGGCTCGCGCCAAGGGAGCTATTTTCAACGTGCCGGATAAGGCCGGATCGACGCGTCCCATCGGCGTCATCACCTTACCCGCATTTTACGGTCCCGACTCCTCCGCCGAAGGTCCGCAAAACAGCGCGACGCAAGACGTCGCCGAGCTGATCAAGGAAATGCAAGCCACCGGAATCGACGGTTTGGTCCTCGACCTCCGCGACAACGGCGGCGGTCTGCTCACCGAAGCGATCGATCTCACAGGTCTCTTCATCGAGTCCGGTCCCGTGGTCCAGGTTCGATCCTACTATGGCGATGTAAAGGTCGACGATGACACCGATCCCAAGATCGACTACGCCGGGCCGCTTGCCGTGCTGGTTTCCAAGTTCAGTGCGTCGGCTTCCGAAATCGTGGCCGGCGCCCTGCAGAACTACGGCCGCGCCGTCGTCGTGGGCGACAGCTCAACGCACGGCAAAGGCTCCGTGCAAACCGTGATCGAAATGGCCAACCTCATCCCGCAACTCTCCCGCTCGCCGGTGAAGAGCGGCGCGACCAAGCTCACCATCCAGAAGTTTTATTTGCCCAACGGCTCGTCCACCCAGCTCAAGGGCGTCGTGCCCGACATCATCCTCCCCTCGATTGATGATTTCCTGCCTGTCGGCGAAAAGGACCTCCCGCATGCGTTGGTCTGGGATGAGATCCCAACCAGCTTCTTCTCCGGCAAACCGCTCGACTCCCGCATCCTCGAGCCGCTGCGCGAAGCCAGCCTCGCCCGTCAAACCAACCTGGAGGAGTTCTCCTACCTGAACGAGTCAATCGACTGGTTCAAAGCCCGCCAAGATCGGAAGGCCATCTCCCTCAACCTCGCAAAACGCGAAGCCCAAAAAACGACGGACAAGGAGTTCAAAGAGCATCTCGACGCCGAGCGTGACCGCCTGCGCGAATCCAACTACGCCTTCCGCGAGTTCCATTTGGGGCCTCCGCCTGCGCCCAAAAAGAAGGACCCGACCAAAGTCGCCGCCGCAGACGGAGAGGACGCCAACGCCGACCCCGATGTGATGAGCACCGACGAAGAGCCCGAGGGTTACGCACGCTTGGACATCCATCTTCGCGAGACACTCCGCGTCCTGCGCGATGCGGTAGACTTCGGCAAAGACCCGCAAATGTGGATCGCCGACCACGCACCGCTCACCGTCGACGTCGTCAAAAAGGGCGACTGATCGGGAAAAGCCGTCCCGTCTTTATCGCCTCGCTCGCGCGAAAATAAAACGCGGGCGCCCGGTGAGGTCGGCCATCGACTCCCCGTCGATCAGGCCGGCCTCGGCCACTGCGCGCAACAGTGCGGCATGCTGCGCGATACCCGTCTCCAAGGCCAACGTCCCGCCCGGCGCCAACCACGGAGGAGCCGCCGCGATAATCCGCTTCAAATCCGCCCGGCCGTCATCGGCCGCAGTCAGAGCGGACTTGGGCTCGAAGCCCTGCACTTCCAGTTGAGTCTCCGCCCATTCCGTCTCTGTCAGGTAAGGCGGGTTCGAGACAATCAGATCAAACTGCAGGCCAGGTTCCACCGCCGAAAACCAGTCGGAGCGGAGCCAAGTCACCCGCCCGCCTTCGTCAGGGTTCAGCTCGGCATTCCCGCGCGCGACGACCAATGCATCCTCGGAAAAATCAACGCCGACGACCGCCGCCCCGGAGAAACGTCCAGCCAATCCCAGTGCCAGCGCGCCTGAGCCCGTGCCCAAATCAAGGATACGCGAGGGCGGCGAATCAGCCAGTCGCTCCGCGAGTCGCTCGACCAACAATTCTGTTTCGGGCCGGGGAATCAGCACCCGCGGATCGACCTTCAAGGTCAGCCCATCAAACTCGGTTTCCCCCGTAATGTATTGGATGGGTTCGTGTTTACTCCGCCGGCGAATCAACGGACGGATTTTCTCCAGATCAGTTTCCGGCAGCAGCCGCTCGAACTGCATGTAGAGTTGCATACGCTTCAGGCCCAAGGCGTGCCCGACCAACAATTCCGTGTTGAGCCGGGGATTCTCGACTCCCTTCGCCGCGAGGAATTCGGTGCTCTTTTGCAGGATATCCAGCAGGCTTTGCATCACGCGTCGACGGCTCGTCCGCTCCCCAAGTTTGGCTGGGCCTGACCGGTGAGTTCGGCGAACTTTTGCTCAAAATCTGCTCGCTGCAACGCCGTGATCAGATCGTCAAGATCGCCCTCCATGACCTGCGCCAGACTGTGCAACGTGAGGCCGATGCGGTGATCGGTCACGCGACTCTGCGGAAAGTTGTAAGTGCGCACCCGCTCGCTGCGATCCCCGGTGCCGATTTGCCCGCGACGTTGCGCCGCGTATTTGGCCCGCTCCTCCTCTTCGCGCAGCTTCAACAAGCGCGAACGCAGCACCGTCATGGCCTTGGCCTTGTTCTTGATCTGCGAGCGTTCGTCGGCGCAATACACGATCAGGCCCGTTGGTTTATGCAAAAGCTGCACCGCGGAATCGGTCGTATTCACGCCCTGCCCGCCCGGACCACTCGCCCGCGTCACACTGACTTCGAGGTCCTGCGGATCGATCTGCACATCGACTTCCTCGGCCTCGGGCAACACCGCCACCGTGATGGTGGACGTGTGGATGCGTCCGTTGGCCTCGGTCACGGGAACCCGCTGCACGCGATGCACGCCGCTCTCGAATTTCAACTGCTTGTAAACGTCGGTCCCGGTAATGAGCGCGATGATCTCCTTGTAGCCGCCGCGCTCGGATTCGCTGGAGGACATGCCCTGGACCTTCCAGCCTTGCACGTCGGAATAGCGCGAATACGCGCGGAAAAGCTCGCCCGCGAAAAGCGCGGCCTCATCGCCGCCGGTGCCCGCGCGAATTTCCAATACCGTGTTGCGAGAATCGGTCGGCTCCGGTGGAATCATCGCCCCGAGAATTTCCACCCGCAGTGCGTCCCGACGCTGTTCCAATTCCGGCAATTCAGCCTCAGCCAGTTCGCGCAGATCGGGATCCGCCTTGTTATCGCGCAACAAGGCTTCGGCTTCGGCGATATCGCGCGTGCAGCTGTTAAAGGTCCCGTAATCCTCCAGCAGGCGCGAGAGCTTCTGCTGCTCCCGGGAAACGGTCGAGGCGTGGCGGGCGTCGTCGTAAAACGACGGCGAAGCCATTTCTGCATCCAACTCGTCGAGGCGGCGCCGGAACGGCGCGATGTCGGGCAGATCACTCATGAGCGGTGGTGGCCAAAAGCTTGAAATTGACGGCGTCGTTGATCGCTTCCCACGAGGCATCGACGATGTTGTCGCTCACGCCGACCGTGCCCCAAATATCCTCGCCATCGCCGGACTCGATGAACACGCGGGTGCGGCTGTTGGCGCCTTGGCGACTTTCGAGAATGCGCACCTTATAGTCGCGGAGTTCCATTTCCTTGAGTTGCGGATACGCGTTTTCCAAGGCCAGCCGCAGCGCCTTATCGAGCGCGCCGATCGGGCCGACACACTCGGCGACGGTGTGGCACGGCTGCCCATCAACGGTGAGGCGCACGGTCGCCTCCGATACCAGTTCTCCGTGCCGCCGTTCCACGATGACGCGGTAACCTTCGACCGTAAAAAACGACTTCGCCTGCCCCAGCACGCGCGCAATGAGCAGCTTCAGTGATGCATCGGAGGCCTCAAACTCGTAGCCTTTATGCTCGAGTTCCTTCAGCTCCTCGATGAGACGCTTGATCGGTTCGCCCTTCTCGTCGATCTCGAAGCCGAGCTCCCGCGCCTTCATGGCCACGCTGCTGCGACCCGCCATGTCGGAGACGAGCACGCGCGTTTGATTGCCGACCAGCGTCGGATCAATGTGCTCATAACTCGTTTTCACCTTCTGCGCCGCGTTGGCGTGCAGGCCACCCTTGTGCGCAAATGCCGACGCCCCGACATAAGGCGCCTTGGTATTCGACCGAAGGTTCGCCAATTCATCAAAGAACAGCGACAGGTCGCGCAATTGACCGAGGTTCTTCGCACAGTTCGCGGTGCGACCCAGTTTGAGAAACAAGTTCGGCAGCGTCGTGATCATGTCCGCGTTGCCCGTGCGTTCGCCGTAGCCGTTCGCCGTGCCTTGCACCAGAGACGCGCCCGCCGTGACTCCGGCCAAGGTCAGCGCCACGCCGATCCCGCTGTCGTTATGGCAATGCACGCCGACTTTTTCCGCGCCAAACTCCGCCACGGCGCGACCCACGATCGTCGTGAAGTCGGGCACCATGGTGCCGCCGTTTGTGTCGCAAAGGGTCAGGTTGCTCGCGCCTCCGCGCAGCGCCGCCGCCAAGGTTTTGAGCGCGTAGTCAGGATTGTCGCGGTAGCCGTCGAAAAAGTGTTCGGCGTCATAGATGACCTCGCGTCCTTGGCTGACCAGGAAGCGCACCGAATCCTCGATCATGGCGAGGTTCTCTTCCAGCGTGGTGCGCAAGATCTCCGTCACATGAAGCGTCCACGTTTTCCCCACGATCGTCATGACGGGCATCGCGCTGTCGAGGAGCGTGCGCAGTTGCGGATCTTCCTCGGCTTTCACTCCGGCCCGGCGGGTGGCGCCGAAAGCCGCGAGCTTGGCATGCTTCAACTTCAATTTGGCCACTTCGGCGAAAAACGTGATATCGCGGGGATTCGATCCCGGGAAACCGCCCTCGATGTAGTCCACGCCAAATTCATCGAGTTTCTCGGTGATGAGCAGCTTGTCGGTTACCGAGAAATTAATGCCCTCCCCCTGCGTGCCGTCGCGGAGAGTGGTGTCGTAGATTTTTACGGGGATCGAGGTCATGCGGAAGGATCAGATTGGAGGGAAGTAACGGTGCGCCAAAACAAAAAACCCCGGGCGAAAGGGCCCGGGGTGCGAAAGATGAGGCGTCCGATGGATCGAGGATCACGCCGCATCGTCCTGCCCCGGGGAGGAGGCGTTCCGGATAATCGCAGCAGTAATCGGGGCGAACATGGGTGGAAACAAGGCCGGCGTTCCTGCGCTGTCGAGCGTCAATTCCGACCGCTAGACCGCACGCTCTTTGATGAATGCGCGAATCGCATCGGCGTCCGCCGCCACCGGATACTTGGTGATCGGGCGACTCTTCAACGCCTCCAGCGAGGGATGCGTGGGGTCGACGCCGATGGCCTCGCGAATCGTATCGGGAAACTTGGCGGGACTGGCGGTTGCCAAAACGACGCTCAGCCGCTCCGGATCGGGCGCCGCGAATGCACACGCGGTATGGGGATCCGCGACGTAACCGAAGTCTTCATACACCCGTCGGATGATACCGGGAATATCCGCATCGGTGCAGCGGGATGCCGAGAAATTAGCGCGATCAAAATTCTCGAATCGGTAGGCGCCGGTCGATTTGAACGTCGCCATCACCTCCCTTAATTTGGCGGCATCTTCGCCCAAGTAGTAATAAAGGAAGCGCTCGAAATTCGACGCCACCTGAATGTCCATCGAAGGCGCCAAGCTGGGCTCAACCGATGCAACGCGATACTCCCCGGTCGTGAACAAGCGGTGGAGGATGTCGTTCTGGTTGGTCGCAACCTTAAACCCGCCCATGGGCACCCCCATGCGCTGCAGCATCCAGCCCGCGAGCACGTTGCCAAAATTACCGGTCGGCACCACGAACTCCGCCGTCTCGCGGCGGTCGGCCGGCAGACGCAACCACGCCGAAAGGTAATAGACGCACTGCGCCAAAACCCGCGCGAGATTGATGGAATTCACCGCCGACAGGCGGTGCTCCAACCGGAAGCTTTGGTCGGCGAAGATCTCCTTCAAAGCCGCTTGGGCATCGTCGAACGATCCCGTGATCGCCATCGCGTAAACGTTATCGGCTTCCGTGCAGGCCATCTGGCGCTCCTGCAGCGGTGCCACCCGACCATCGGGATACAGGATAAAGATGGCGGTGCCCGGTTTGCCCAACAAACCGTGAATCGCGGCGGCGCCGGTGTCCCCTGAGGTCGCGCCGAGCACGTTGATGGATTGCCCGCGCACCTTGCATTGGTGCTCGTAGAGGTTGCCGAGGAGCTGCAGCGCGAAATCCTTAAACGCGAGGGTCGGACCGTGAAACAGCTCCAGCACCTGAAGATTGTCGCTCAGGCGGACGAGCGGAGCGATCTCGGGATGGCTGAATCCCGCGTAGGATCGTTCCGCGATTTCCGCGAAGGTCGGTTCATCGATATCCGTGGCGAAGCGCTGAAAGAACGCCGTGCACAACTCCGGATAAGACAGCCGCGCAAATCCCTGCAGATCTCCCGCCGAAAACTGCGGCAGGATTTCCGGGAGAAAAAGACCGCCATCCGGCGCAAGCCCGGTGGCGACCGCGTCGGAGAAACCGAGCGCCTCGGTTTGGCCTCGCGTCGAAATGAAGCGCATCAGGACAGAAACGAAAAGAAGCGGGCCGCGGCCAAAGCCGGGCTTAGCTCGCGTCCAACCCGAAGGCCGAGTGCACGACGCGGGCCGCGTCATCAGCCCGGTCCAGATCGATCACCACGGAGATCTTGATCTCGGAGGTCGTGATGAGGTCGATGTTGATGCCGGCATCGGCGAGCGTCTGGAACAGATCGGCCGCGACGCCCGAGTGGGTCTTCATACCGACGCCGACGACCGAGAGCTTGGCGATATTTTCGTGCACGGCCACGTGGCCACCGCCGACCTCGTCGAGCACCGGCACGAGCGCCTTTTGCGCCTTCGGGGTATCCCCCTGCGGCACGGTGAAGGTCAGGTTGGCAATGCCGTTCCGCCCCACGTTTTGGACGATCATGTCGACCACGATGCCGGCGTCGGCCAACGCGCGGAAAACCTTCGCGGCCGAGCCGGGTTTATCGAGGATGTTGCTGACGATGACCTTGGCTTGGTCCTTGTCCACGGCGACGCCGCGCACGACGACCTTTTCCATGTAGGTGACTTCTTCTTTCACGATTGTTCCCGGGTTGTAGTTAAACGAGGAGCGGACTTCAAAGATAACGCCGTGCTTGCTGGCAAACTCGACGGAACGGGATTGCATCACTTTCGAGCCGGAGGACGCGAGCTCCAGCATTTCGTCGTAAGAAATTTCATCCAACTTGGCCGCGCCCTTCACCACGCGGGGATCGGCCGTATAGACGCCGTCGACGTCGGTGTAGATCTCGCACTTGTCGGCCTTCAGGGCGGCGGCCAAGGCGATGGCCGTCAGGTCGGAACCACCCCGCCCGAGGGTGGTGATGTTGCCCTCGGCATTGATGCCTTGGAAACCGGCCACGATGACGCAGCGGCCGGCCTTCAGATCCCCGTCGATGAGCGCGGCGTTAATGGTCGTGATGCGTGCTTTCGTATGGACAGCGTCCGTCACGATGCCGGCCTGACCGCCGGTGTAGGACACGGCCTCGACCCCCTGCCCGTGCAAAGCCATCGCCAGCAGGGCGATCGTCTCCTGCTCCCCCACCGAGAGGAGCATGTCGAGTTCGCGATCGCTCGGCATGGCGCAAACGGCCTTCGCCCGGGCGAGCAACTCGTTGGTCACGCCGGCCCGCGCCGACACGACAACCGTGACCTCGTGGCCTTGGTCGACGGTAACTTTGACGCGTTCAGCGACTTTTTTGATGCGTTCGACGTCACCGACTGAGGTGCCGCCGTATTTTTGCACGATGCGAGACATGGGAGGAGAAAAGCGTAAGGAAACGTTGGGGCCAGAGAATCAGTTGGTAAAATCGGCGATACGCAACAACAGCGGTTGCCCCACCACACTGCCCAAGCGTTTGAGCTGAGTAAGCGTGCTGCGAATGGCTTTCTCGTTTGTCGCGTGCGTCGTCAGGATGAGCGAGGCATGCCCCGCGCGTTCCCCCGGACGTTGCAGCACACTGTCGATGCTCACGTGACTGCGCGCCGTGGCGGTCGCGATCTTGGCGAGCACCCCCGGCTCGTCGCGCACGTCGAGCCGCAGGTAGTAGCGACCGGTGATTTTTTCCGGCGGTGACAGCGGGCAGCTCTGCAACTCGACTTCCGGTGCCGGCGAGTTGCCGCGGCGCAACAAAATCACGGCGTCCGCGATGTCGCTGATGACCGCGCTCGCCGTGGCGTCCTGACCCGCCCCGCGACCGATGTAGAGCGTCTCGCCGACGACGTCGCCCGTCACTGAAATGCCGTTGTAGACCTCGTTAACGTTGGCCAGGACGGAAGTGCGCGGCAGCAGCGTCGGTTGCACGCGAACCGACAGTTCATCGGTTGCGAAATCGCGCTGGATGATCGCGAGCAGTTTGATCGCGAAACCCTGATCACGCGCAAAAGCGATGTCAGACTGCGTGATCGCCGCGATGCCTTCCACGTTCATCGACTTGGGCGAGACCCACGAACCGTGCGCAAGATAGGCGAGAATGGACGCCTTATGCGCCGTGTCCCAACCATCGACATCAAGCGATTCGTCCGCTTCGGCGTAACCCAGGGCTTTCGCCTCCTTTAGGATCGCGGGATAGGACAAACCCTCCCGTTCCATGCGC
Organism: uncultured Opitutaceae bacterium; assembly: GCA_963974355.1. GTDB lineage: Bacteria > Verrucomicrobiota > Verrucomicrobiia > Opitutales > Opitutaceae > Actomonas. The sequence continues at coordinate 25,440 of CAXBDS010000004.1, read as the reverse complement.
GTGAGGATGTAGTTACACGTGCCGTTCAGGATGCCATAGATGAGCCCAAAACGATTGGCCACAAGGCCCTCGCGCAGCGCCTTGATAATCGGGATGCCGCCGGCGACCGATGCCTCAAACAGGTAATGGCCACCATGCTGGCGGGCCGCCGCAAACAGCGCGGGACCGTGCTCGCACAACAGCGCCTTGTTGGCCGAAACCACCGTCTTGCCGAGGCGCAGGGCCGCCAGCGTCACCTCACGCGCCAAGGTCGTGCCCCCGAGCAACTCGCAGACGATCTGGATCTTCGGATCGGTCGCGACCGCCATCGGATCCGTGGTGAGCTTGCTGGCCGGCAAACGCACGGAACGCTTTTTCTTGGGGTCGCGAATCGAGGCGCGGTGCAACACGAGCTTGGCGCCCAAGCGCTCGTCGAGCACATGATCGGGCCGCGCGAGGTGTTTCCACACCCCTTGGCCGACCGTGCCGAGGCCGCAAATGCCGATTCGAATGGTAGGTTGATCACTCATGACGGGAAACGTCCGGCGAACCGGCGGATTTTTTTACAAACTTGTTCTCAGTGCCCGCCACGAGACGGGCGATGTTGGCGCGATGGCGCACAACCACAAATACGCCGATCAGCGCCGCCAAAATCACGACGGCCGACGGCCGCCCCAACATCCAGGCGACCAAGGGAAGCACCAAGGCCGCGACGATCGAAGCCAATGACACGTAGCGGCTGGCGAAGAAGGTCACGATCCACGCGACGGCCGCAATCAACGTCGCCAGCGGCATGAGCACGAGCAGTCCTCCCGAAGCCGTCGCAACGCCCTTCCCGCCCCGGAATCCGGTGAAACAGGAAAAGCTGTGTCCCAACAGCGCGCCGACCAAGCCGGCCAAACTGCCCGCCAGAACGGTCGAAGAGGAGAAAACCGGCACGCCGGCCACCGCCATCGTCCACTCCCCCTCGGCATTGCCCAACGCGGAGCGCGCCCACAGATCGAGCGCGCGTATCCAACCGACGGCGACGGCCCCCTTCAACACGTCGAGCGCGAAAACCAGATTGCCCGGACCTTTGCCGAGCGTGCGGCGCACGTTGGTCGCCCCTGGATTGCAGCTGCCGACGGCAAAGATGTTCACGCCGTGGGCCCGGGCGACCAGGTAACCCCACGGCAATGCCCCCAACAGGTAGCCGACGACGGCGGCGATGCTGAGTGACGTGAACATAGGCCGAACGACCGGTTAGAGCTGAACGAACTTGGCGAGCTTGATCGCCTTGTGGTCCTTGATCTCGGCCCGAGCGGCCGGGCTCGGCTCGGAGTCGACACGGACGACCATGTAAGCGGTCTCGCCGGGCGTGAGTCGGCTCAGCGACATGTCGGCGATGTTGACGCCGTCTTTGCCAAGGAGCGTGCCCATCTCGCCCACCATGCCAGGCTGATCGAGATTCTCGATCACGAGCAGCTTGCCTTCCGCGGCCACCTCAACCTCACGCCCGTTGATGCCAACGATGCGCGGCTGCGAAGCCTTGCCGATCAGCGTGCCGACCGCGCTGTGGGTCGTGCCATCGGCGGCGACGGCTTCGACCTGAATCAATTCCGTGTAATCGGAATCGAGGCTCGATTTGGTCACCTCGACGGCGACGCCGAGACGTTTCAGGAAATACGGGGCGTTCACCGGGTTCACGTCGTCGCTACCGATCCGACGGAGGAAACCGCACTGGATCGCACGGGTAACCGAGTTCGCATCGAGATCGACCACCTTGCCCCAATACGTGATGCGCAAGGCGCTGAGCTGCGTCGGCGCAATCTGCTGCACGAGCGTGCCGAGCTTCGTGCCGAGATCGAGATACGGACCGAGCACGGCGAGCGCCGCGGCATCGATGGACGGCATGTTCACCGCGTTGCGGATCACGCCACCGGCCAACACATCGGCGATTTGCTCGGCGACTTCTACGCCCACGGCATCCTGCGCTTCGGCAGTCGATGCGCCCAGGTGCGGCGTGAGCACGAGGTTCGGCAAAGTGCGCAGCTCGCTATCGGCGGCAGGAGGCTCGTCTTCGTAGACGTCCAATCCGGCCGCCGCGACATGACCGGACTTCAAGCCGGCGATGAGCGCAGATTCCTTGATGATGCCTCCGCGTGCACAATTGAACAAACGCACGCCCTTTTTGCACTTTGCGAGAGCGGCGTCGTCGATCATGTGCAGCGTGTCATCCGTCAGCGGCATGTGGACGGTGATGTAGTCGGATTGGACCAACAGTTCGTCCAACGACACGCTGTCGACCTGCATCGCCTTGGCCCGACTCGGCGCCAGATAAGGATCGTAGGCCACGACCTTCATGCCAAACGCCTGCGCTCGCTTCGCTACCTCGCCGCCGATGCGGCCGAAGCCCACGACGCCGAGCGTCTTGCGGAAAAGTTCGACGCCGCTGAATTTTTTGCGGTCCCACTTGCCCGCCGCCATGCCGGCCGCGGCTTGCGGCACCGGACGAGCGCCGCACAGGATGTGGGTGAAGGTGAGTTCGGCAGTCGCGATCGTGTTGCCGGAAGGCGTGTTCATCACCACGACCCCGCGCTCCGTGGCAGCCTCGACATCGACGTTGTCCACACCGACCCCGGCGCGACCCACGACTTTCAACAGCGGAGCGGCCGCCAACACCTCGCGGGTGATCTTCGTCTCGGAGCGCACCGCGATGGCGTGCACATCTTTCACGAGTTCGAGAATTTGCTCGGGAGAAGAACCATAGGCCTCCACCACTTCGAAACCTGGCTGCTCACGCAGATGGGTTACTCCTTTGGCTGAGATCTTATCGGCTACGAGGATTTTCATGGAAACAGAGGACGAATCGAACATTTCCCGCCCGGCGGTCGCAAGGAAAAGCTCGCATCGGTTGCGTAACGACGGGGCTTGCCTGCCCCAAAGCCGACCGGAAATGCTCCCCACCATGCTGGAAACCACCGCCAAACGCCTGCAACAGCAGTTCGCATTCATCCTCGAGGTCGACAAGTTGAAGGAAATCTTTCGCCAAACGGTAGTGACGCAAAGCCGCCGGGCGGAGAACGACGCCGAGCACTCTTGGCACCTCTGTCTCATGGTGATCGTGCTCGCCGAGCACGCCAACGCCCCGGACCTCGACGTGCTGAAAGTGCTGAAAATGCTGCTGATTCACGACATCGTCGAAATCGATGCCGGCGACACCTTCGCCTACGACACCGTCGGAATGAGCGATCAGCACGAGCGCGAGGCCGTGGCGGCCGACCGCCTGTTCGGACTCCTTCCGGACGATCAAACCCAGGCGTTTCGCGCGCTCTGGGACGAGTTTGAGGCGCGCGAAACGGTCGAGGCAAAATTCGCCGCAGCTTGCGACCGGCTCCACCCGATGCTCCTCAACGTCCACACCGAAGGCGCCGCTTGGCAACGTCACGGCATCACCAGCGACCGGGTGCTGGCCCGCAACGGCCACATCGTGCACGGTTCGAAAGATCTCTGGACTTATGCCGAGGCGATGATTCGTCAGGCCGTGGCCGACGGCACGCTGGCGGGGCCGCCGACCACCTGAACCACCACGCAGTCGGCTAGCTCAGATCGCGCAACGAACCGAAGTCGGGGTCGTTCAGCCGACGGTAGGTGCGCACGATCAACCCGTCCGTCAGCCCCGCGAGCCAGTCGCAAATCCGGCGCGCCTTCCCCGACTCGCTCGCTTCCGCATCGATCAACGCGCCCACTTGGCTGGGCAGGATATTGATCACGCGTTCACCGCGATCCACGTAATTGGTCCACGCCGAATCCCAAAGGCTGCACATGACCCGCCGCGCCTTATGCTCCATTTGCTGCAGCTGCGGGCTTTCGAAGATGATGTCGTTGGCGAGCTGTTTGTAGAACAGCGCCTCGCGCTCCGCCGCGGCCTCGACCACCAGACCGAAACGGTAACGATTGGTTTTCGCCGACATGAAATTCTTTCGTTCTTGCAGCCGGCACGCCCGAATAAACACGCCGATTTTCTGGGAGAACACGTGCTCAATGCGACCGCTGCGAATGACCGCGAGCAATGCGTCAAACAGGCCCTGCCGCTCGGGATCCAACCCGGTTTGAGCCGCCCACGCCTCGATACGTTCCACGGTGAGGAACCCCGCCTTCACGCCATCGACGATATCGTTAAGCGAATACGCCGCGTCATCGGCCCAGTCCATGATTTGGCATTCAACGGATTTGAATCCGTTCAGTCCGTCCCCGGCTGAGATTTCCGCCGGGATCGATCCGCCAGCAAACACGTAATCCCGGTAGCGCGCCTGCGGATCGTAGATGAAATGATATTTCGGATACGGCGCGGATTCTCCGTAAAGTTTTTTGTATTTCAACACGCCGTCCAACAGCGCCCGCGTCGGTTGCATCCCGTGCACCCGCTCCCCCGTTTGCAGCATCGTTTCCGTCAGCAAATGCAAGGTCTGCGCGTTGCCCTCAAAACCACCGTAACGCTGCATCAATTCCTGCAACGTCCGTTCTCCGGAATGACCGAAAGGCGGATGGCCGAGATCGTGCGCGAGGCAGACCGCCTCGACGAGATCATCGTCGATGTGAAAATCGTCCGCCAACAAACTTTCCTGGGAGCGCAGGTAGTGACAGATCGAACGCCCGATTTGCGCCACCTCCATGGAGTGGGTCAGGCGGGTGCGGTAAAAATCATATTCTCCCGACAAGAAAACCTGTGTCTTCGACTGCAGCTTGCGGAAAGCATGCGCGTGAATGATTCGGTCGCGGTCGATCTGAAACGGGGTGCGGTAATCGGCTTTGCGCGCGCCCCCCAGCGTCTCGGCGTCGAAGTCGTTGTAGAAACGATTGGTCATGCGGTTCAGCCATCCCAACGCGTTCGCCCGCCTTCGCCAAACCGATTCGGTGCCCGAATTTCGGCGGTGGCTGCACTGGACAAAACCCCGCCCCATCCGCCAGCGTGGCCCCATGCATGAGCGGCAATTCGAGACGGCGATCGGCCCTTGTGCTATCTTATGGCAGGACCAGCACATCACCGGCTTCCGCCTGCTCGCGCCCCCCTCAACCACCGCCGAGACCACTACCTCGTTTGAACAACCGCCCGCCTCGATCCAAATGGCGATCAAACGCGTGCGGGCGCATCTGGGGGGGGACCTGCAGGACTTCGCCGATCTGCCGTATGCATTCGAGCGTGTTTCCGATTTCCAACGCGACGTCTACAGCACTGCGCTTCGGGTCAAGGCCGGACAAACGTGGACCTACGGACAACTGGCCAAAGCCATCGGACACCCGACCGCCGTCGCCCGTGCGGTTGGAACGGCCTTAGGCCAAAACCCGTGGCCGTTGCTGGTCCCCTGCCATCGCTTTGTCGGCGCCGACGGGCATATGACCGGCTTCTCGGCGCCGGGCGGCATCGACACCAAATTGAAGCTGCTCGCGCTCGAAGGCGCGCAGTGGTTTGCGGTCTGAGGTCCCCCCGAACCGCCCGTGCGACTGCCCTACGATTTGACGGCGGCGATCCGCCATCTGCGCCGCGTCGATCCGATTCTTGCGCCGATCATCAGACGCGGTGCGCCGTGCAACTTACAGCGTGACGCCTCCGCCGATCTCTTTGCGTGGCTGCTGAAATCAATCATCGGTCAACAACTGCACGTCAAAGTCGCCGCGATCATTCACGACCGCGTGTGCACCGCCATCGGCGAACCGCTGTCGGCGACGGCATGCGCGCGCGTCTCCGATGCCGACCTGCGTGCCGCGGGGCTTTCCGCCGCCAAGTTGATCGCGATTCGTGATCTCAGCCGGCAATGCCTGACGGGCGCAGTCCCGACCGCTCGCCAAATCGCCCGGCTCGACGATGAAGCATTAATCCAACGTCTCACCACGATTCGAGGCGTCGGCGTGTGGACGGTGCATATGATCCTCATTTTTCGGCTCGGCCGTCCAGACGTCATGCCGATCGGTGATTTTGCGATCCGCCAAGCGTTTGACCGCCTGTATTCCCCGCCAGAGGTTCGCGCCAAACCTGCTGAAATTCTCACGCGCACCGAGTCATGGCGACCGTTTCGTAGCGTAGGTGCCTGGTATTTATGGGAATCCCTTCGCCTGCCGCGGCGCGCGGCGGTGACGTTGGACTGAACCGCGTTATCCGCGCGGCTGATACTTCGGTCCCGGATCGATTCCCGGTTGTTTCGAACCGCGCTTTCGGCGCAAGCTGAGCACAACCCCCATTTTGCCTATCATGTCATCCCGCTCCATGCGCGCTCTCGCCAAACTTCGCCCCGGCGAAGGCCTCGATCTCGTCGAAGTCCCCGTCCCCCAACCGGGCATCAATGAAGTGCTCATCCGCATCAAACGCACCTCGATCTGCGGCACCGATGTGCACATCTACAATTGGGACGACTGGGCCGCTGCGACCATCAAACCACCCATGGTGATCGGTCATGAGTTCGTTGGGGAAATCGCCGAGATCGGTTCCAATGTCCAAGGTTTCAAGATCGGTGATCTGGTCGATGGCGAAGGCCACATCGTCTGCGGTCGTTGCCGCAACTGTCTCGCTGGTCGCCGCCACCTGTGCAACGACACGAAGGGCGTGGGGGTCAATCGTGACGGCGCCTTCGCCGAGTATCTTTGCCTGCCCGCCAGCAATGCCGTGCACGTCGATCGCAACATCCCGCTCGACGTGCTTTCCTGCTTCGACCCGCTCGGCAACGCCACCCATACGACCCTGCAATGGGACTTGGTCGGCGAAGACGTGCTTATCACCGGCGCCGGTCCGATCGGCTGCATGGCCACCGCGATCGCCCGCAAATCCGGAGCCCGCCAGGTGGTTGTGACCGACGTCAATCCCGCCCGCCTGGAACTCGCCCGCCGCATGGGCGCCACCGGCACGGTCGACGTATCCAAGGACTCGATTCAAGACGCCCAGCGCGCGCTCGGGATGAAGGAAGGATTCGACGTCGGCTTGGAGATGTCCGGCCAACCCGCCGCCTTGAATGCCATGATCGACAACATGGCCCACGGCGGCCGCATCGCCCTGCTCGGCATCATGCCGGGGTCTGCCGCCATCAACTGGAACAAGGTCGTGTTCAACATGCTCACACTCCGCGGCATCTACGGCCGCGAGATGTATGAGACTTGGTATAAGATGACCGCGCTCATCCAGAGCGGTCTCGATATCTCGCCGGTCATCACCCATCGCTTCCCCTTCACCCAATACGAGGAAGGCTTCGAGCTCATGCGCTCCGGACGCTCGGGCAAGATTGTGCTGAACTGGGAAAACGTCTAACTTATCGCCGTGGCTTACTCCGATTCCTACCGCCAACACCTGCAGTCCACCCTCGGCGAGATCGACGCCGCCGGCCTGTTGAAACGCGAACGCTCTCTCGCATCGACCCAAGGCGCCCACGTGCGCGTCGGGGCCGACACGATGGTGCTGAATTTCTGCGCCAACAACTATCTCGGCCTCGCCGACGACCCGCACATCCGTGCGGCGGCGCACACCGCCCTCGACCGTTGGGGGTATGGCATGGCTTCCGTGCGTTTCATCTGTGGCACCCAGGATATTCACCGCGAACTGGAGTCCGATCTGTCCGGCTTCCTCGGCACTGACGATACGATCCTGTATTCATCGTGCTTTGACGCCAACGGCGGCGTGTTCGAAACCCTCCTCACGGCCGAGGATGCCGTGATCAGCGATGCGCTCAACCACGCCTCGATCATCGACGGCATTCGGCTCTGCAAGGCCAAGCGCTTCCGTTACCGCAATCGCGACATGGCCGACCTCGCCGCGCAGCTTGAAGCCGCCACGGCGGCCGGTGCCCGTCACAAACTTATCGTCACCGACGGCGTCTTTTCGATGGATGGCTTCATCGCGCCGCTGCGCGAGATTTGCGATCTCGCGGACCGGCATGACGCGCTCGTCATGGTCGACGACAGCCACGCAGTCGGCTTCATGGGCGCGACCGGCCGCGGCACGCCCGAACACGCCGGCGTCTCCGACCGCATCGACCTCAACTCGGGCACGCTCGGCAAGGCCCTCGGTGGCGCAAGCGGCGGCTACGTGAGCGGCCGCTCCGAGATTGTTCAACTCCTCCGCCAACGCTCCCGCCCTTACCTGTTTTCCAATACGCTCGCCCCCGTCATCGCGGCCACCTCTCGCGAGGTGCTGCGGCGCCTTTCCGGATCAACGGAACTCCGCGATCGGCTGATGGAAAACACCCGCTACTTCCGCCAAGGCCTGACCGACGCCGGACTCACGCTCCAACCCGGCGAACACCCTATCGTGCCCGTCATGCTCGGCGACGCCGCGCTTTCCCAACGCGTCTCGGCGCGCATGCTGGAACTCGGCATTTACGTGATCGGCTTTTTCTATCCGGTCGTGCCGCAGGGAGAGGCCCGCATCCGCACGCAGGTCAGCGCCGCGCACTCCCGCGCCGATCTGGATCGCGCCATCGCGGCCTTCGCCCAGGTTAAAAAGGAGTTCGATCTCTAAACCGCCCACAAACCAGGTCATGCCCAAACCCAAACCGCTTACCGCCGCCCGTATCCGTCAACTCGAGACTGCGGCCAAGACCGCCGCGCGCGCGACCTATTCACCCTATTCGGAATTTGCCGTGGGTGCAGCCGTGCTCACTGAAAACGACGAAACCTTCGGCGGCTGCAATGTGGAGAATGCGTCGTTCGGTCTCTGCAACTGCGCCGAACGCACTGCCATCTTCAGTGCGGTCGCCACCGGCGCCCGCCAGATTCGGTGCGTGGTCGTCTACACGCCGACCCCCGAAGCGACGATGCCGTGTGGCGCGTGCCGTCAGGTGATCAACGAATTCGGCGCGGATGCCCGCGTCATCTCCATCTGCGATTCGGAGGATCGGGTCGACACAACGCTGTCCGCGTTGCTCCCCGGCGCTTTCGGGCCGGCCAACTTGATGTGAGCGGTGAGCGCAGCGGGGCGTCCGCCGGGGTGTTATTCGGATGCACTCGCACGCTCGCCCCCAAAGAATTCGCGCACCACATCGGCGATCTCCGCCGCCGGCACATCGCGCTCCGAACGCGTCGTAAGATCACGAATTTTGATCACTTGGTTGGCGATCTCGTCGGCCCCGAAGATCAAGGCGAGTTTTGCCCCGGAATCAGCGGCGACCTTGAATTGCTTGCCGAAGCCGAGTTCGCGCAAGGGATAGTCCACGCGATACCCGGCGCCTCGCAACGCAGTGATGGCGCCAAAGGCTACGCTCCGCTCCGCCGGCCCGCCGATGACCACGTAAACATCCGGCGATTCCACGAGCGCCGGCATCAGTCCTCGCTGTTCCAGCAAGAGTTCCATCGTCATATCGCCGACGGCAAAACCCACGGCCGGCAGATCCGGCCCGCCGAGCTTGGCCACGAGGTTGTCGTAACGACCGCCCCCCGCCAGGGCGCGCAGGTCGCCCTTGCGATCAAACGCTTCGAACACAAAACCAGTGTAATAGGCCAGACCGCGGACCACCCCGAGATCGACCGTCACAAAATCGGCCAGCCCCATGGCCGTGAGCCCATCGATCAACGCCCGCCACTCCGCAAGCCGGCCGACCAAGGCATCGCCCCCCACGTCGGCGACGACCAAGTCGAGCGCGCTCAGCGACTTCACGTCGAGGAAGCCGAGAATGCGCGCCATCTTTTCAGGCGGGATCGCACCATGCGTTTCCGTGTAAGCCGTAAACGCGGCTTCGCCCGATTTTTCGAATTTATCGATCGCGCCCAACAAGGCTTCTGCTTGCGTGCCGTCGAAGCCCAAGGCCTCCAAAAAGTAGAACCAAAGATTTCGGTCGCTCAGGCGCACAAAAAAATCGTCCGACGTGAGGCCGAATCCGCGCAGGCATTGGACGAGGAGCGAAACAAGTTCGAGCTCCGCCTCGATGCCGGCCTCACCGAAGATATCGGCATTGAACTGGGTGAAACAGCGGCCCCGCCCCTTTTGCATGCGCTCGTAACGAAAGAAGTCCGCGATGCTAAACCACTTGATCGGCCGTTTCAGCGCGTTGGCCTTGGCGCCCACAAGCCGGCAAACCGTCGGGGTCATCTCCGGTCGCAGTGCGACCGCGCGCCCCCCCTTGTCTTCGAAACTGAACAGCTGCTTCTCGATCTCTTCGCCCGACTTGCGGGTATAAAGCTCCAGCGGCTCAAGCACGGGCGCATCATATTCTTGAAACCCATGCGTCCGCGCGGCCTGCCGCCATTGCCGAAACAGGTGCCGCCGACGGGCAAATGCTTCGGGATAGAACTCACGAAAGCCGGGAAGTGACTGAAACGTTGCCATGGAACCCGGGACGCTGCCACCCGGGTCGCCGCAGGGCGAATCGAAAAACCGTCGCGTCCTGACACAAAAAAGCCGGGCGAAAACGCCCGGCTTTGAAAGAGTCGAATTAAACTAAGCCTCGAGGCCGAAATCAGACGATCGAGTTGATATCGAGCTTCTTGAGCATCTGCTTCAAGATTTTGCCCGACTTGAACTTCACGACGGCGCGCTCCGGAATCACCACCTCCGCTTCCGGTTTGTTCGGGTTGCGGCCGATTCGAGACTTGCGGCGTTGGACCTCCAACACGCCGAAATTACGCAGCTCAACGTTGCGACCCTCCGCGAGGGCACGCATGATGATGTCCAAGGTCATTTGGACAGTATTCACCACTTCCTTTTGGGGGAAGCCGGTCTTCTCGTAGATTTCCAAGACGATCTCGCGCTTGGTCAGGTTGGGTAGGTTGGCAGACATGATGATTTAGTCTAATAGGTGATCTGATTTAATTTTCTCTAAGTTACTTTCTACAGTGCAATTACGTCAACTCTTCCACAGCGAAAAATTTAATGAAAAATGAGTGAAAAAGGTCCGCACGATCCGTTCGAGAGTCTACCTCCACAGATTCGCGATTTGCTAAAAGGTTCCCCATTCGGGGCTTCGCTGGGCGCAAAGTCGGGCGAAACCTCCGAAAAACCTTCTGAAACTGAGGGAAAGCCCCCAAACGACGAACACGAGGAGACGTTGAAGCAGATTCGGGCCTTCAATCGGCGCCCGCGCGAGATTCGCGATCATCTCGATCGCTTTGTCATTCAGCAGAGCGAGGCCAAGAAGGTGCTGTCGGTCGCGATCTGCGATCACTACAATCACGTGCGCGAATGTTTGGAAAAACCTGCGCTGCGCGAAAAAGATTACGCCAAGCAAAACATCCTCGTCCTGGGGCCCACTGGCGTCGGCAAAACCTACCTGATGCGTTGCATCGCCCGCTTGATCGGAGTGCCGTTCGTCCGCGCCGATGCGACGAAGTTTTCCGAAACGGGCTACGTCGGCGGCGACGTTGAGGATTTGGTTCGCGACTTGGTCAAAGCCGCCGATGGTGACGTCGAGCTCGCCCAATATGGCATCGTCTACATCGACGAGATCGACAAGATCGCCCAGAGCAACGGGCCCGGCGGAGGCGGTCGCGACGTCTCGGGGCGCGGCGTGCAAATCAACCTCCTCAAGCTCATGGAAGAGACCGAGGTTCCGCTCACCAGTCAGAACGACATCGCCTCGCAAATGCAGGCGATGATGAGCATGCAACGCGGTGGAAAAACAAAGAAACGCACGATCAACACGCGTCACATCCTCTTCATCGTCAGCGGCGCGTTCGACCAACTCGCGGCAAAAGTGAAGCGCCGCATGCAAAGCAGCGCGATGGGCTTCGGCGCCCGCCTCGATGGTGAGCAAGACGACGCCAGCGCGTTCCTGCGCCACGTGCAGTCGCGCGACATCATCGACTACGGCATGGAGCCGGAATTCGTCGGCCGTCTACCGGTGCGTGTCGCTTGCCAGGCGCTCAAACCAGCAGATCTGCAGGATGTGCTCCTCACGAGCGAAGGGAGCATCCTGCAACAATACCGCGGTGACTTCGCCGGCTACGGCATCGATTTCTCGATCGAGCCCGCCGCCGTCGCCGAGGTGGCCCGGCGCGCCCACGCGGAGAACACCGGCGCCCGCGGGTTGATGACCGTGCTCGAACAGGTTTTCCGAGGGTTCAAATTCGAGCTTCCGTCCACCGCGATCAAATCCTTCACCATTGATGCGGAGACGGTGCAGGACCCGAATGCCTCACTCCAGGAACTGCTCCGCCAAAATGCCGACGCCCAACGCGAGGTGCTGCGCGCCGAGGTCACGACCTTTGCGGAGCGCTTCGCGGCCGAGCATAGCTTCACCTTGGAGTTCACCGAAGAGGCAATCTCGCAACTGATCACCGACAGTTTGGCCCGGGACAAGACGATCCGCGGCCTCTGCGAAGAGAAGTTTCACAACCTCCACCACGGGTTGAAACTGCTGGCGGCCGAAGGCGACACGAGCGGATCCTTCACCGTCACCGGCGAGGTCGCCCGCGATCCCGACAGAGCCATTTCAGAGCTGGTCGTGAAACGTTTCCGTCCCGACGCAACCGCAACGGCCGTCGCCGACGAAGCGAAAAACTGAGCCGAAGGATTGCCACCTCTTCCTCGCCGCGTTCCGCTTCGCCCTCCCGCTCCCTTCCGCCATGCCCGATCCCGTCGCCGTCAACTCCATGTTTGCTCGCATCGCCCGTCGCTACGACGTGGCGAATCGACTGCTGAGTGGCGGCGTCGATCTTTGGTGGCGTCGGCGGTTGGTCAAAGAGGTCCAAACCGGCAAGCCGGCGGCGGTGCTCGACTTGGCCACCGGCAGCGGTGATGTCGCCTTTGCGCTGGCCAAGCGGCTGCCAGGTAACGTGGCCATCACCGGGATGGATTTTTGCCAACCGATGTTGGACGAAGCGGAGATCAAGAAGCAGCAAGCCGGGGCGTTCGCCAACGTCACCTTCCGTTGGGGCGACGGCATGGCCCTGCCGCTAGAGGACGCCGCAGTGGATGCCGTGACCATTTCCTTCGGTTTGCGCAACATGGCCGACCGCCACGTTGCCCTGCAGGGAATGCGCCGGGTGCTGCGCCCCGGAGGACGCGTCTTTGTGTTGGAATTCTCGCAACCCTACGCGTGGTTCCGGCCCATCTACTATGCCTATCTGCGTTATCTGCTACCCGGTATCGCCGGATTGGTGACAGGCGACAAAAGCGCTTACGATTACCTCTGCGGCTCCATCGAACAATTCCCCACCCATGCGGCGATGCGGGAAGAATTGCGTGCCGCAGGCTTTGCCGCCGTCGACGTCAAGCGCATGACCGGCGGGGTCGTCGCGCTCCATATCGGTCGCGCGTAGGCGCACGCCGGCGAGGCTCCACACCGCCCCCGGGAAAGCGATTCAGTTAAACGACTTGCCGCAGCCGCAGGTGCTTTCGGCATTGGGGTTTTTGATTTCAAACCCCTTCCCTTGCAGGCCGTCATCGAAGTCGATGACCGAACCATCCAAGTAAGCATGGCTGGTTGGATCGACGACGAAGCCCACGCCCTCGCTGTCGTAGCGGGTGTCATCCGACTTCGGTTCATCGAACGACATCCCATACTGAAAGCCCGAACAGCCGCCTGATTCCACGAAGACGCGCAGTAACTTGTCATCGGCCTGCAGGTCTGCATGCATCGACTTTACTTGGCGTGCCGCTCGGGCAGTGAGGCTGATCATCCCTCCACCGTGCACGCATCCGGCGTCCTGTCAAACCGCGTGCCAAACCGCTACAGCACATTCCGTGCTAGATTAAATTTCGCCGCTTGCATCGCTAGGGTCCCGCCGCATCGTCTGACCCCGTGCAGTCGATCAAACACATCTTCAACGAGACTCACTACGAGATGGTTCGTAAGATCGCCGATGGCGGCATGGGACTGGTTTTTGAAGCCGTCCAACGCGGCGCCGGACAATTCCGCAAGACCGTGGCCGTCAAACTGATCCGCGAAGAATATTCGACCATCGTTGAGTTCCAAAACAACTTTATCGGCGAAGCCCGGTTGGTGGCAGATCTGATCCACACGAACATCGTCCAAACCTACCACCTCGGCCAACTCGGGGAGCAGTATTTCATGGTCATGGAATACGTAAATGGCGTGAATCTGGAGCAGTTCCTTGATCGCCATCAAGCCCAAGGCAAACAGATCCCGCTCGATCTCGCGGTCTTCATCATTTCCCGCATCGCCCGCGGGTTGGCTTACGCCCATTCCAAGTGTGATTCCACCGGGCGCCCGCTCGGGATCGTTCACCGCGACATCGGGCCCAAAAATATCATGCTCGCCTACGAAGGCGACGTGAAGCTCACCGACTTCGGCATCGCGAAGGCCCTCAACCTGATGTATAACGAGGAAGGCAAGGTCATCGCCGGCAAGGATGAGTATCTCTCGCCCGAACAGGCTAGTTTTGCCGTGACCGACGCCCGCGCCGACATCTTCCCGCTCGGCATCGTGCTCACCGAGATCCTACTCGGGAAAAACATTTTTCGGGCCGTCGATCGCGCCGATTCACGCCGCAATATTCTCACGATGCCGATCCCGAAATTCGGCACGCTGCGCGACGATATCGACGACAAACTCGAAGCCATCATCGCCCGTTGTTTCCAGCGTGATCGCGATCGTCGCTACCAATCGGCCGCCGAACTCCTCTCCGATATGGAGCACTACCTTTACTCGGATGGCTATGGCCCGACCAACGAGAAACTGGGCGTCTACCTGCGGGACTTCATGGACTACGCGCCGCCTGGTTCGCGCGCGCCCATGAGCTTCGCCACCCAGCCCCCCAACATCTCATGAGCGGCTTCGGATTCGGACAAGAGCTCCACCATAAACAGACGCAGTCCTTGGTGTTGGCGCCGCAACTGCGGCAGTCGCTAAAAATTCTCCAAGTCGCGGCGCTCGATCTGCGCTCCGTCATCCAAGAGGAGTTGGAAAACAACCCGGCCCTCGAGGAGATGCCGATGGAAGGCATCAGCATTGATCGCGAGTCGACCGCGGCGAGCGAAGATCAAAGCGGCGCCGACAACGAACGGGACGGTCGCGAGGAACTCGATTTTTCCAAAGAGTTCGAGATCCTGACAAAGCTCGACGAGGATTGGCGCGACTACATGTCCAACGCGGGGGGCAATCAGCCCTACACCAGCGAGGACGCGGAAAAGCGCCAGCACTTCTTCGACTCGCTCGTCAGCGAAACCTCATTACAGGAACACCTGATGCGTCAAATCGAGCTCGACGAGGCATCCGAAGATGTCGCCGAGGCCACCCGATACCTGATCGGCAGTATCGATGATCGAGGTTTCCTTACGCAAAGCGCGTCCGACATCGCCTTGCAGACCGGCCTGCCTTTCGGGGCCGTCCAACAGGCGGTCGCACTGCTGAAAAACTGCGAACCCCCAGGCATCGGCGCCGCCTCGATTGAAGAGTGCCTGCTCATGCAGCTCGTCGCATCCGGTCGCAGCGATTGCCTCGCGGCCCGCATCATTCGCGATCACTTCCCGCTCCTCGCCCGTCGACGCATCCCCGAGATTGCGCGCAAGGTCGGTGCGCCGATGGACGATGTGCAGGACGCCATCGAAGAGATCGGGTCGCTCGACCCCGCGCCCGGCCGCCGCTTTGCCGAGGACAGCAACCGGGTCGTCGAGCCCGATGTCACCGTCGAAAAGGACGAAGACGAATGGCGCATTTCCCTTAACAACGACTACATTCCGCGTCTCCGCATTTCCAATACGTATAAGGAAATGATCGCCCGCGGCGCACTCTCGCGGCAAGAGCGCGACTACTTGAGGGAGCGCATGCGGTCGGGAAAATTCCTGATCAACTCGATCGAGCAGCGCCAGCAGACGATCGAGCGCATCACGCGCGAAATCATCAAAGTGCAAGGCGAGTTCTTCGACCAAGGGTTGTCGAAACTGCGCCCGCTCACCATGACGCAAATCGCCGATGCCGTCGGCGTGCACGAGACAACGGTGAGCCGCGCGATCGCCAATAAATACATCAAAACCCCGCACGGCGTTTTCGATTTCAAGTTCTTCTTCACTCCCGGCTATCAGGCGCAGAGCGGCGACTCGGTTTCCAACACGAGCGTGAAGGAAATGATCTCAGATCTCGTCGCCGCCGAAGACCGCAGCCGGCCGCTCAGCGACCAAGAGATCGTAGCCAAATTGCAGGACAAGGGCATCAAAATCGCCCGCCGCACCGTGGCCAAATATCGCGAAGAGCTCGGGTTGCTCCCGAGTAATTTGCGCCGCGAATACGCCTAGGTGGGGCGCCGACGCTTTGCGCCCAGCCCCCCATCGACTGGCGCGGGCGACGAGCACGAGCTCAGGCCAACGGAAGATTGGGGGCGATCAACAGATCGGCCAACTCCCCTGCAGGGCTCACTTGAGGGTCCATCCATGCGGCGAAAGCGATCATCGCCGCGTTGTCCCCCGTGTGACGCGGCTCGGCGGCCCACCACGGCACCCGATGTTTGGCCGCCAACGTTGCCATCGCGGTGCGCAACGCGCCATTGTTGGCCACTCCGCCGGATAGACCGACGCTGCGATACGATTCCGCCGCGAGAGCGAGTCCGGTTTTCCGCACCAATGAATCGATCACTGCCGCCTGATAGCTGGCG
Organism: uncultured Opitutaceae bacterium; assembly: GCA_963974355.1. GTDB lineage: Bacteria > Verrucomicrobiota > Verrucomicrobiia > Opitutales > Opitutaceae > Actomonas. The sequence goes on along the minus strand of CAXBDS010000004.1, from coordinate 8,955 downwards.
CAGATATCGGACCGTCGAGCCTCGACCTCATCGGCCGACATTTTCTCGATTTGATACCTCAGGCTCGTCTTCAGACCCGAGAAGCTGAAATCCCACACCGAGCGTTTGGCGATCCCTCGCGGAAAATCGAACGCATCGCGCTTCCCGCTAACAGCTTCGCGCTCGATCAAAGGGCCCCCCGGATAACCCAAACCCAGCAGCTTGGCGCCCTTGTCCAAGGCTTCGCCCGCCGCGTCGTCCAAAGTCGACGCCAACACCGTCAGCACCCGCCGTTCGTCCATCCGGAACAACAACGTATTTCCGCCCGACACGATCAGCCCCAGGTGCGGCAACATCGCCGCCAAGCGGGCTTCGAACTGCGCGGGATTCTCGCCATGCAGCGTCAAAAAAGGGGAAAACGCATGCCCACGCAGGTGATTAACCCCGACCAGTGGCAGGCCTAAATCCAGCGCCAAGGCCTTGGCGGCCGCGACGCCGATGGCGAGACAACCCGCCAAACCCGGCCCATGGGTGACCGCCACCCGCGAGACGCCCGTGAGACCAACTTCATTTTCAACTTGGCTGAGCAGCGGACCGATGGCCCGCAAGTGTTCGCGAGTCGCCAAATCAGGCACCACGCCACCGTAACGCTGATGCAGGGGGATCTGGCTGTAAACCCATTCACCGACCACCCCGCGAGCCGGGTCGAACACCGCCGCGGCCGTCTCGTCACACGAACTTTCGATCGCCAGAATCACTCTGACCGCCCCCCTGAGGTCGCGGGGAGCGCGGCTCGCGCCTCCACCAGATTTGCCGCCCGGAGCACCGCCACCGCCGCGTCCAATTGCCGATCCGCGACCGGCGCGAAACCGAAACGTTCTTCAAAGGCCTCAGGCGTTCCCACATCATCACGCGCCGCTTGGAGCGCCACTTTGCGATCCTCGGCCGGAGTCATGATCAACTCGACATCCGGGCTCACGCCGTGCCCGTGGATTACCTCCCCGCCCGGCGTATAGTAGTGCGCCGTCGTCAGGCGAAGCCCTTCGCCATCGCGCAGCCGGAAAATGGACTGCACCGATCCCTTACCAAAGGAGCGCTCACCCACCAACACCGCGCGGTGCGTATCCTTGAGGGCCCCTGCCACGATCTCGGCCGCACTTGCGCTACCCGCATTGATCAGCACCGCGACCGGCACCTCCACACGTTGTGCGCTGCCCTTGGCGCGCAACTCCTGTCGATCAGCCGCCCGCCGTCCCTGCGTATAAACGATGAGTTCGCCGCGCTCGAAAAAGGGTTCGGCCACAGCCGCCGCCTGGGTCAGCAAACCCCCTGGATTGTTGCGCAGGTCTACCACCAAAGCCTCCATGCCTTGGCTCCGCAGATCGTCCAAAGCCCGAATAAACTCCTCGCCGGTTCTTTCGGCGAATTGGGTGAGTTGCACATAGCCGACATTGCCTGGCAACAGCTGCACCAAGCGCACGCTTTCCACCTGAATCACCTCGCGCACCACGGCGACGTCGACTCGCTTCTCGGTGCCCGGCCGAAAAAACGCTATCTTCACCGAAGTTCCCGGTGCGCCGCGCAGGGTGCCCACGACGTGGTTCATCGTGGCCCCGATCATACTTTCACCGTCGACTTCGATGATCTCATCACCCCGCAAAATCCCCGCTCGCTCACCGGGCGTGCCCGCGATGGGTGCAATCACCACCACCCGGTCCTTCCGCATCTCAACCTGAACCCCGATCCCGCCGAACTCGTTGTTCATCTCTTCCTGCAGGTTCGTATAATCCCGGGCCGGCATAAACGAGGAGTGCGGGTCCAGCCGGTCAATCATTCCCTCCATCGCCGAACGCGTGAGCTCGTCGAATTTCACCGCGTCCGCCTCCACGTATTCTTCGTTCACCAAGTTCAACACTTGGCGGAAATATCCGGCCGAGCGATTGGCTTCCCCCATCGGCCAATAGCCGAAATTGAGCGCCAGTCGCGTTACTCCCATGGCCAGGACACTGCCGAGCAGTATGCCGAGAGCGATGGCCAGAATCCGTTTGAGCATAGCGGCGACTGTGCCCAACTCCTCTCGCTTGTAAATGGGATCATCGCATCAACCTCAGGCTGAGACCGACGCCGCCTTCCTCGAACCGTTCCTCCGTGAATCAGGCCCGACGCGTCGCCTGCGTTTCGATGCTTTCATGCGCCTGGCGCTCTACGACCCCGTCGTCGGCTACTACCGGCGTGACCACCAGCGCGTGGGCCGCACGGCCGACGCCGATTTTTACACCTCGACCTCCTCGGGACCCATTTTTGGCGAACTCATCGCCGCGGCCGCCCGACACCTGCTCGGAACGGCGGATCCCCACGCCTACACGTTCGTCGAGATTGGCGCCGAGCCCGCCGGCGGCGTCTTGCGCGACGTCGCCCACCCTTTCGCCGAGGCCCGCACCGTCCCCATTGGCGAAACGCCCCGACTCGCGGGCAACTGCGTCGTTTTTTCCAACGAACTCTTCGATGCCCAACCTTTCCGCCGCTTCCGCCGCGCCAAGGCAATCTGGGAAGAGAGCTACGTCACCGCCGACAAGAAGGGACTGCTCCGCGAAGACTATCAGCCGACCGAGCTCCCTTTCGACGCCCCCGACACCACGCCCGCCGGCTATTGCATCGATTGGTCGGAAGCTGCCTCAGCGCTCGCCCGAGACCTCACCGCCGAACCGTGGCACGGAGTGTTCATTGCCGTCGACTACGGCAAATCATGGGCGGAGCTCACCACGGCCACCCCGGCCGGCACGGCACGCGCCTACCTCCGTCACACGCAGTCGAATGACCTCCTCGCCTCGCCCGGCCGCCAAGATCTCACCGCGCACGTCTGTTGGGACGACCTGCAAAAGGCGGTCGCCGCCACCGGCTTTTCGGTCGATTCCGTCCGCAGTCAGGAAGCGTTTCTGGTGAAAAACGCCGGCGATTATCTCGCCCAAGTGCTCGCCCAAGAAGGCGGGCGCTTCAGCGCGCGAAAACAATCAATCATGCAACTCCTTCACCCTGTGAATCTTGGGCAGAAATTCCAAGTGCTCACAGCGCATCGGCATGCGGCGGAAATTTCCCCTTGATTCATGGCGAGCCAAAGCCTTATCTCTGTCCCTTTTAACCCACGAATCATCATGGCCCGAATCTGTGCTATTACCGGTAAGCGTCCCACCAAGGGCAACATCATCAACCGCAAAGGTGTCGCGAAAAAGAGCGGCGGCATCGGCACGCACGTCACGAGCATCACGAAGCGGAAGTTCCGTCCGAACGTGCAACGCATCCGCGTGAAGCTGCCCAACGGCACCGTCAAGCGCATGTGGGTCTCCGTGAAGGCGATCAAGGCTGGTCTCGTCCAGAAGGCTTAACCGAGCCGCCGATCAGATACTTTCTTCATTTTAACCCGCAGCCTCGTGCTGCGGGTTTTTTTTGTGCCTCTGGGGCCGGCCTCCAACCTCCGTCGTCCGACTGCGCGTCTGCGGTGCCGGAAGAGAAGCCATGGCCCGCGTTACGCATCTATGCGTATGGTGGCCCCTCGGCCCCTGCGCTACGCTCAGGGATGCACCGGTTTTTCACGGAGACAGGTTCGGCTCAGCGCCAAATTGTGCTTTTTGATCACCGCGGTGGCGCGAACGTTCGCCGCCTCAACCGCACGGGTGCCGCCCTCGGCGCGACAGCGTTGGTGCCGTTGACCTGGGTGGTCTGCCAAGCTGGCCGAAACCAAATCGATATCGGACCGCCCGCCATCGCGATGCTGATGACGCTCGTATCGCTGGCGGGGATCTTGGTGGTGAGCAGCATCCAACTCTCCCACCGCTTCGTGACCCGCCTCGAAGCCTGGCCGCAAAGCCACCTGCTCCTCGTCCGAACGGCCGGCTTTTGGCACGAACGAGTGGCTCTCGCCAATCTCAGTGACTTTCCGTTTGATCGAGTGAGGTCGCTGGCCCGGCACCCCAGCGCCCGGGCGGGAGCCTACCATCCGATCGCGATCGGACCACGACGGCGGCTTTGGCTGGATTTGGCGGGCGCGGCTTCGATTGCCCCACCCGAACTGTGGACGCGTTTCCACGCCTCTGACACGACCCATCCTGCCCCCGCCCGCCTTAACGACTAGACCGAACGCAATACGATCGCCGCGTTCTGTCCGCCGAAGCCGAGATTATTGCTCAAGACCACCTTCATCGGCAGTTCCCGGGCCTCATTCGGCACGTAGTCCAAATCGCATTCCGGATCGGGTTCCGCCAAATTGATGGTCGGCGGCGCGACTTGCGCCTGCAGAGCCTTCAGGCAGATCACCGTTTCGATGCCGCCGGCCGCCCCGAGCAAGTGGCCGGTCATCGACTTGGTGGAACTCACCGGCAACGCCGATGCGAGGTCCCCAAAGAGGCGTTTGATTGCGAGCGTTTCAAATTTATCGTTGTAGGGCGTCGAGGTGCCATGCGCGTTGATATAATCAACGTCGCTGGGATTCACTCCGGCGCTGCGCAGGGCGCGCGTCATCGCCATCCCCAGCCCCTTGCCCTCGGGATCGGGCATCGTGATGTGGTGGGCATCGGCCGTCGCTGCATAACCCGCGACCTCGCCGTAAATTTTTGCGCCGCGGGCTTTGGCGTGCGCGAGCGATTCCAAGACCAGAACGCCGGCGCCCTCGCCCATCACGAAACCATCGCGCCCCATCGAGAAAGGACGGCTCGCCGTGCCCGGATCGTCGTTGCGGGTGCTCATCGCCTTCATGGCGCAGAAACTGGCGTAGGCGAACGGTGTGATCGCCGCTTCGGCGCCGCCCGCAATCATCACGGCCGCATCGCCGCGGCGAATCATGTGCATCGCTTCACCGATGGCGTGGGTCGCTGTCGCACAAGCGGACACGATGCCGAAATTAGGCCCGCGGGCGCCCAACTCGATCGCCACCAGTCCGGAACAGATGTTGCCGATCAGCGCCGGAATCGTGAACGGAGACACCTTGCGGGGACCGCCTTCGGCCAACCGTTTCAACTGATTCTCGTAGGTAAACATGCCGCCGATACCGGAACCGATCAGCACCCCGACCTCGTCCGGATCTTCACTCTCCATCGAAAGACCGGCGTCCTTCACCGCCTGCATCGCCGCCACGAAACCGAAGTGGGTGTAACGATCGTTCCGCCGGACCTCCTTGGGGTCCATATGCTCTTCGGGCTTCCACCGACATGGCTGGCGAAGATACTCGGATCGAATTGCGCCACACGCCCGACACCGGATTTACCGGCGACGATGCTAGACCAAAACGAGTCAACGTCGTGACCAAGTCCGTGCACGGCACCGAGACCGGTGACGACGACACGTTGGGAATCAGACAGCGGGTTCATAAGCGAAGAAATGAAAGACGCTAAAAACAAAAAGGCGTCCTACCAGCCGACTCTTGCGAGACGCGGTAGAACGCCAGATGGAAATCAATTCACTTAGGCAGCCGCAGCTTTGCCTTTGATATATTCGACGACCTGACCGACAGTCTGAAGCTTCTCAGCGTCAGCCTCCGGGATCTCGCCTTTGATCTCGTCTTTAAACTCCTCTTCGAAGGCCATGATCAGCTCGACCGTGTCGAGAGAATCAGCGCCGAGATCGTCGAGAAAAGAAGCCTCCGGGGTGATCTGCTCCTCGTTAACATTCAGTTGGTTAACGATGATCTCCTTGACGCGTTGTTCGATGGATTTTTGGTCGGACATGGTAGTGTGCTCTAAAAGGACGGAGGCTCTACATCGCCATGCCGCCGTCAACGGTAAAAACCTGCCCCGTAATGTAGCCGGCTTCCTCACTGCAAAGGAAGGCCGTCATGTGGGCGATATCGGCGGCTTCGCCGAATCGTTTAAGGGGCACGGCCGAAAGAATTTGGGCGGAAGCCTCGGGGTTATCAACGAAGTCCGTGGTCATGTCGGTCTTGATAAAACCAGGCGCGACGGCGTTCACCGTGACGCTGCGGCCGGCGAATTCGCGAGCGAGCGTTTTGGTCAAACCAATCATGCCGGCCTTCGCCGCACTGTAGTTGGCCTGGCCGGCATTGCCCATGATGCCGCTGACCGAAGTGATGTTGACGATGCGGCCCCAACGTGAACGCGTCATCGGACGCCCAAGCGCCTTGATCCAGTGAAAGCAGCTCGTGAGATTCGTCTGCAGAACGCTGTTCCAATCATCTTCCGACATGCGGAAAAGCAGGCCATCCTTCGTGATGCCCGCATTGTTGACGAGGATATCGATCGAGCCGAACTCCTTCAGCAAAGCCTCGCTGGCGGCGGCCACGGCAGCGCCATCGGCCACATCGACCGCGAGTGCCTTGGCCTTGCCGCCGGCGGCGACGATCGCATCGGCCACCGCTCCGCAAGAGCCGGCGGATTTGGATACACAAATTACGGTCACGCCTTGCGCGGCGAGCAATTCTGCAATGGCCTTGCCGATGCCGCGGCCGGCGCCGGTCACAAGAGCGGTGCGTTGATTAAACGTCATGGAAAAAAGCTAACGGGGTTTCAGGAAATGGAGATGCACCCGGAGCCCAAACGACTCCCGGGCGCAAGCGTGGCTCAGTAAACGTCGCGCTGGTAGCGCTTGTCCTTCTTGAGTTGTTTCACGTAGACGGCGGCGTCCTCGATCGACATGCCGCCCTGCTCCGCGATGATGTCATGGAGCGCTTGATCGACATCCTTCGCCATGCGCTTGGCGTCACCGCACACGTAGAAGTAGCCCCCGCCCTCCAGCCACGCCCACACATCGGCGGCGTTGGCGCGCATCTTGTCTTGCACGTATACCTTCTCCGCTTGGTCGCGGGACCAGGCCAAATCGAGACGCACATGCCCGTCGGCCACATACTTTTCCCACTCTTCCTGATATAGAAAATCCGTCGCCTTCTTCTGGTCGCCAAAGAAGACCCAGTTGCGTCCGGTGGCTCCACTGGCGACACGCTCCTGCAGGAACGCCCGGAAAGGGGCGATGCCGGTGCCCGGCCCCACCATCATGACATCCTTCGCGGCATGGTCCTCGGGCAGCCCGAAGTGTGAATGCGAAACGAAGACCGGCACCGGCGACTCGTTGACATGCACACGGTCGGCCATGAACGACGAGCAAACGCCCACGCGTTCGCGCCCGTTGGTCTCGTAACGCACCACGGCGACTGTCAGGTGAATGCTCTGCGGCGAAAACAGCGGCGACGATGCGATGGAATAAAGCCGGGGCATCAGCTTCCGCTGGAGATCCACGAGTTCCTGGGGCTCGATTCGAGCACTCGGGAACTCCTGCAAAAGGTCGATGTAAGCCCGCTGCTCAAGATAGGCCTTGGTTTCATCTTTCGCCTCGGGCGCCACGAGCGCTTCGAGTTTGGCTTTCTCGCCGGCGTCAGTCGCCTTTTCCAACAAGAGCTTCAGCAACTTCACCGTCGGGCCCGCGAGGGACAGACGGTGGGCCAGCGCATCCTGAAACGTGATCGGTGTCTCCAGTTTCAACATCGCGGGAGAAACCAATTCATCGCCCGAAGCGCTCATGGCCTCGAGGATCTCCGCCACTTCCATCGGCCGATTGCTCGGAAACACGCCGAGTGAGTCGCCCGCCTTGTAGGTCAGGCCGCTGCCGGAAATATCAACGTCAAAATGGCGCGTTTCTTTGGCCGAACCAGGGCGGTTCAGCAGGCGGTTCTCGGTAATTTTGGCCGGGAACGGATTGTCCTTGGAATAGGTGGATTCGGCGTCGTTGGCGGACATATTGCGGCCAAGTGAGGTTTCCACGCATTACCCGCGCAAGCCTTGTTTTACGGGACTCCCCGGACGAGTTTCAGACCGGGGCTTGCATCGCCGGGGCAATTTTCGCCAACTGCGAACGATGACGTCGTCCACCTCCGTGCGCTTGCAGAAATTTCTCGCCGAATCCGGCGTGTGCTCGCGCCGTGCCGCCGAGGCCTTGATCGAGGCGGGGGACGTCTACGTGAACGGCGTCTGCGCCACCATCGGCCAAAAAGTGGAACCCGGCGTCGACAAGGTCACTGTCGACGGCTCAACCGTGCGTGGCATCGATGAACCCCGCATCACGCTCGCAGTCCACAAGCCGCGGGGGTTGGTCTGTTCCAACGACGATCCGCACAATCCGCAGACGATTTTCGACGTGCTTCCACCCGACCTCGCCAAACGTCGCTTTTTTTGCGCCGGCCGTCTCGATAAAGACAGCGAGGGTCTGGTCATTCTCACCACCGACGGCGATCTCGCCCACCGGCTCATGCACCCGCGGCATCACGTCGTGAAGCGATATCAGGTGCGCCTCGAAAGCCCGTTCCCCAAAGCCAAACTGCCTCGCCTGCTCAGTGGCGTGACGGTGGAAAACGAACGCCTGAAGGTGGAACGCGCCGCCTTGGTAAACCCGCAGCGCGACGGTTCCACCGAACTCGACGTGTGGATGCACCACGGGAAAAAACGCGAGATCCGCCAGCTTTTCCTCGTCCTCGGTTTTCCGGTGAAACGCCTCCGTCGCTACCAGATCGGCGCCCTGAAGCTAAAGGGCATCCCCCTCCGCGCGGCGAAACAACTCACGCCGCGTGAGGTCGATCTGCTTTTCACCGTGCCCTCCGCCCCGTTGCCGGAGCACCGCGCGTCTGTTCAACGTTCCTCTCCTTCCGCTCGCCATGAAGTTTGACCTGTTCCGTTCCGCTTTTGTCACCTCGCTCCTCGCAGGCGCCCTGTCCGCTGCGCCCCTCAGCCGCCCAACGCCAGTCCATGTCGGGGCGTCCGATGACGCCGCGGTGATCACGATTTTAAAACCCGGCACCGAGTTGACCCCCGCCACGATGGTGACCGCTCCCGCCGGCTGGACAGCGGTGAGCCTGCCGGGGCCGCACGAAGCGTATGTGCAAAACACCTACATCCAGAAGGACCTCGCGATCAAGCCCGATGCGCCCCTCTATTCCGCCCCCGAGACGACCGCAACGCGCATGACCACGACGGTCGAAAATGA
>CAXBDS010000003.1:0-82973 GCA_963974355.1 uncultured Opitutaceae bacterium | reverse complement strand
CGCGAAGGCGGAAAAGCACTGATAGGGCGAATCTCCATAGCCGGTGGGGCCCAATGGACATACCTGCCATTGTTTTAGACCGGCGGCGGCCATAAACTCGAAAAGGGCTTCGATGGCGTGCGGTTCCATAACACCGACACCTTGATCGCTTGGCAATGCGGTGGGATGAAGCAGGAGCCCAGCAGCCCGGCTGTTTAGCCAATCAAACAAGGGCGGAGATATAAGAGGACGGATCACAGACTCTGCCTCTATTGAATTAGACATAATGTTTATTGTGCGTTAGGCGGGTTTGGCTGAAGCAGCGGTGTTTTGGATTGTGGACATCGGCCCGGATGATGGCAAATCCCGCCGTCTAGTATTTCCGAGAATCGGATCGGCTTTGAGTGGTGCGTGACCGGCGCCTTCATCGCAGTTCAAGACCGAGATTCTCCATTCCCGGCTCACGCGTTAACACGGGGGCTCTCATCACTGTTTTATAGCGTAGGCTCCCTGGCCATTCCTGAGAACCGAGGTTCCTGCCCCAATCCTCAGGCTTTGAGATCAGGTCGACGGCTGTGGCGTTAATGAATATTTCACGAGGCCTCGAAGGCAAAGTGTTTGCCAAAACGGCGCTTATCTCGTGTTTTATGGGGCATGGGCCTCAGAATACAGTTGGTTCATTACCCGATCACATTAACGGGGGGTTTCACCCGGCGAGTTCGGGATAATTTCAAGGATTACGGTTCCTCGGCCTGCGACGGGGCTTCGCCGCCCGTAAGGCGCCCTGCTCTAGACGCTTATCTGTTATATTCCATTCAGGCCTATCACGATTAGTAGTCGTTTTTTTAAAGGAATTTCATGCCCAATCGCGCTGCCAACGACTCCTCCCTGTTCTCGCGGTTTTATCTGTTTCAATGGGGGTCGATTGGCGGGGTTTTGCTTTTTTGCTGGGGACTCTATTTGCGCGAGGCGAATCATGTAAAAATCGTATTGTTGGCGGAGGAAGCCAATCAGGTGGGCGCCATGGCGCGTCTGTTTAAATACGAGATGCGTCCCGTCGCCGACGATCTGCGCCAACTTGCGGGGGGCGATGCATTGCTCGCGTTTCTTGGCGACGCTGCCCCCCGGAATCTCGCTCGAGCCACCGAGCGAGCGGCGTCGTATAGCCGGCTAAAACCTGAGTTCGACCAGATTCGGTTTCTCGACGAGAACGGTCAGGAGATCATCCGGGTGAACCATGGTGGCCGAATCGTCGCCTCGGACCAACTGCAGGATAAGTCTGACCGGGTTTACTTCCGCAAGGCATTCGGACTTTTGCCCGGACAGATGTATCTGTCGGAACTGGATCTTAACGTTGAGAATGGTGAATTAGAGCAACCGATTCGCCCTATGTTGCGGTTCGCCATGCCGGTCTTCGATGAAACGCATTCACGACGAGGCGTTTATGTGATCAACTATTCTGGCGCGGATCGATTGGGAAGTCTGCAGGAGCTACGCGCCAATTTCCACCATCGCACGCGGATTTTAAACGCCGAGGGCTACTGGTTGCAAGCGGCCCAGCCCCAGGACGAATGGGGCTTTATGTTCCCCGATCGAAAAGACCGAACGCTGGCCCGGACTGATCCGGAATTATGGGCGCAGCTTACCTCGGCACCTAACGGACAGGCATTCCACGATGGTGGAACATTTAGCTGGCAGCGGATCAGTCTGGCGGAATGCGTGGGGGACGACCCGATGGGCGCCGTGGTGGAGGACCCCTATTTGATTTTGGCATCCGAAGTGTCCCGGCGAGAACTCGCAAATCTCATGATGCGCCCCCGCTTGGTCATCGGGCTGTTGGCGGTGCTTTTGTTGGCCGCGACCTATTTGATCGGTCGCATTGTTCGCTCGCGATCACGAGCCTATGCCGCCCTTCGTCGTAGTGAAGAGAACCTCGCCATCACCCTCCATTCCATCGGCGATGCAGTGTTGGTGACGGACGCGAATGGCGCAGTCACCCGCATGAATGAGGTGGCGGAAAAACTGACCGGCTGGACCTCCGCTGAAGCCAAGGGCACGCCCGTCTCCCATGTGCTCAAGCTCATCCACGAAGAAACGAGAGAAGCCGCCGTAGTGCCGGTCGAGGCGGCGCTAGCTACGGGTAAAGTGCAATCACTGGATGATCACACCTCCCTCATCGCCCGGGACGGAACGGAGTGTCCCATCGATGATAGCGCTGCGCCGATCTTGGATTCGCGCGGTCGTGTTCTCGGTGTAGTGCTGGTCTTTCGCGATGTGGGCGCAAAACGAGCGGCGGATCGGAGCATGGGAGCGCTGCGTAAGGAGCTGGAAGACATTAAAGTGGCGCTCGATCACCATGCGATCGTCACGGTCACCGATGCCGCCGGGCATGTCACCTCGGCCAACGATAAGTGTTGCGCGGTTTCTGGGTATTCTCGCGATGAGCTACTCGGCAAGGATCTCGGGATTTTCAACTCTGGGCATCACTCGAAGGCGTTCATGGCAGATCTGTGGGCGAGCATCAGTCGCGGCGACGTCTGGCAAAGCGAAATCTGTAACCGGGCCAAGGATGGCTCCAATTATTGGATGGATATGACGATCGTGCCCTTCGTCGATCCCTCTGGAAAGCCGCTCCAGTTCGTGACGGTCGGCACGGATATCACTGAGCGCCGCAAGGCGGAAGCTGCCATCGCGGAGGTGAATGCCGACATGGCCTTGGCGAATCGAAAGTTGGATCAAGCTTCACGATTGAAGGACGAGTTTTTAGCCAACATGAGCCATGAGCTTCGCACGCCGCTCAATGCCATTCTGGGGCTGAGCGAGGCCTTGCTCGAGCAGATCAGCGGTCCACTCAACCCCCGCCAAACCAAGTCCATTACCACCATCTCATCAAGCGGCCACCACCTTCTCTCATTGATCAATGATATCCTGGATCTGTCCAAAATCGAGGCGGCCAAAGTCGACCTCCATTTCGAGTCGATCAACGTGCGTGAATTCTGCGAAAGTTGCTTGGTTTTCGTGCGCCCCCAAGCGGCGGCCAAGAAGATCACGGTTGATTGTCAGATTGATGACCAAGCGAAGGGGTTCATGGCGGATCCGAGACGGTGTAAGCAGATCTTGGTGAATCTGCTTTCCAATGCCGTGAAATTCACCCCGGAAGGCCGTCGGGTGGGACTCGACGTTTCCTTGTTGGAGGACGAACAGAGCATGAAATTCGTCGTCTGGGATACCGGCATCGGTATCGCCGCGGAGGATCAATCGAAGCTGTTCCAAGCCTTTTCGCAGCTCGATTCGGGGCTGGCTCGCAATCAAAACGGAACCGGACTGGGGCTCGCCTTGGTGGCTAAATTGACCGAGTTGCATGGCGGCGGGGTGTCCCTGGAGAGTGAAGTCGGAACCGGTAGCCGGTTTACGGTTACAATTCCGCAAGCGGCCTTGCACATCCGCGCCAGGGAAAAGACTCCGATCACTCCGACGGACCGGAAAGACTACCACCGGGCGCTCATCATCGAGGATGATCCCAACACCAGCGATCAACTCGGGCGTTATCTCACTGAACTCGGGGTCACCAGCGTCATCCACGCCGAGGGCGAGAAGTCAGTCGAGGCGGCGTTGCGAGAGAAACCCGATGTCATCCTGCTGGATATCATGTTGCCCAACGAGAGCGGTTGGGTGGTGCTCGCAAAACTCAAAGAACACCCCGGCACGCGCGGAATTCCAGTGGTGGTGAATTCGGTGCACGATGAACCGCATAAGTCCCGCGCGCTAGGCGCCGCTGCGCACTACACCAAGCCGATAACCCGGGAACAGTTGGCCGACTTTTTCCAACGCCCGGCGAAGGCTCCAGCGGCCTCCGACACACCGATTCCCAAGACGGTTTCCCCGGCGGAAGGTCCTCTGGTGTTGCTGGCCGAAGACAATGCGGCGAATCGCGAAACAGTCGGCGGTTATTTGGAAGATCGAGGCTACACGATGTTGTATGCCGTCAATGGTCAGGAAGCGGTGCAGATCGCGTGTGGGATCAAGCCTGCCGTGATTTTGATGGACGTGCAGATGCCGGTGATGGATGGCCTCACGGCGATCGAAAAGATTCGTGCTGACGCGGCACTTAGCGAAACCCCGATTGTGGCGCTGACGGCGTTGGCGATGCCGGGGGATCGTGAGCGCTGTCTGGCTACCGGCGCCACCGAATATGTGAGCAAGCCTGTTAGCATGAAAGTTCTGATGGCCTTGATGGAGCGCTTGGCGCCGATTCGCGGCGTTCCGGGCGAAAATTAGCCGGTCGCGCCCCTTCCCAGGATTTTTCGACCTTCCCTCCCCTACGGTGATTCTCCCCTAAGACATTATGAATGCCCCCTTTTCCATCCTGATCGTCGACGACAATCAAGCGAACCGAGAAACCCTTTTCGCACTCCTGGAGGGACAGGCATACCAATTATTCGAGGCCACGGATGGGCACGCCGCGCTCAGGCTCGCGGCAGACCTCCTTCCCGATCTGGTGCTGCTTGATGTCATGATGCCCGACATCGACGGGTTAGAAGTCTGTCGCCGGCTGCGCGCGGATGAGAAACTGGCTGAGATTCCGATCCTGTTGCTCACGGCATTATCCGACCAAGCGTCACGCTTAGCCGGACTTGAAGCCGGAGCGGATGACTTCATCTCCAAGCCGTTTGATCGAATCGAACTGCGGACGCGTATTCGCACGATCGCCCGCCTCAAACGTTATCGGCGCTTGGTCAAAACCCAGGAGCGGCTGCGCACGAGCGAGGAACGTTTTCAAATGTTGGCAGAGCAAAGCGATGAGCTCTTCTGGTTCCATCGGGTTTCGCCATTCCGCGTCGACTATCTGAGTCCTGCCGTGGAACCGATTTTGGGAAGATCCGCCGATCAATTTTATGAAAATCCGCTTTTATGGGTGAAGACAATCCACCCGGAGGATCGATCGCGGGTTTGGGCAAGTTACGAAGCGGTCGCCGGTGGACGCGTTTCTCATTTCGAGGAAGAGTATCGCGTGGTCATCCCCTCTGGCGAAATCCGATGGGTTCATGATACCGGCAACCCGATGCGGAATGATCGCCAAATCATCGTTGGTATGGGGGGGGTCGCCCGTGATGTCACTGAGCGTAAAAACGCAGCCGAACACTTGCTCCGGGCGCAGCGGATTGAGAGCATCGGGATGCTCGCCTCCGGGATCGCGCACGATTTTAACAATGCGCTCGCGCCCATCGTCATGGCCGGGCCACTACTGCAGAGCTACATCACTGATCCGCGGGGACTACGCATGGTGGAAACCATCGAACGAAGCGCGAAACGTGGCGTCGACCTCGTGAAACAGTTGATGACGTTCACTCGCGGCGGCGGAGATAAAAAGTGCGTGCTCGAAATTGCCGCGGTTTTGCGGGAGGTCCTGGAACTCGCGAAAGCCACGTTTCCGCGGTCGATCAATGTTACTTCGGACCTGGCGGACGACCTTCGATCCGTCGTCGGCAATCCGACGCAAATCCACCAGATCATTCTAAATCTTTGTGTAAACGCCCGTGACGCCACGCCGCTTGGCGGAGAGTTGAAGGTCACCGCGTCAAACTGCGTGATCGACGAGAGAGCGGCCGCTGAAATGCCGGACGGGAGGGCGGGAGCATTCGTCCGTATTGATGTGAGCGATACGGGGACGGGCATTCCTCCGGAGGTTTTGGCGCGGATATGGCAGCCATTTTTCACCACCAAAAATGTGGGCAAAGGGACTGGCCTCGGGTTGTCGACGGTGCGGGGACTTGTTGAGGCGCACTGCGGCTTTGTCAGCGTGAAAACCGCGCCCGACCAAGGAACCTGCTTCACGATTTATATTCCCGTGGCGACTGAAGCTACGCATGACCTCATGACCGCGTGACGCGCAACCGCACGGTCTTCGAAGCGATCCGTCGGAACGAGAATCGCCGTTGCCTCATTCTCTGGACTGCGTTTGGGAGTTCGTGCGACACGGATGTAACATGAAGCCGGTCGCGCTGATCGATTCTCTTTCATCCTAATTTACCGCCCTGTGCCGCTTCCCCGCGTAGTTGTTCTGACCGCTTCACCGGATCTTGTTCGCCAAGTCGAAAATTGGTTGGCCGCGCGCGCGACGGTCTTCTCGGCAGTCAATACTGACGAGGCGGATGAGTATCTGGCTAAGGCGCCGGCCGAGGTGTTGGTGTGTCATGACAATTTGCCCGGCGAACCCGGGTTGATGTTTCTGGCGCGCCACACCAATGACACGCCTTGGACCCGGCGGATTCTGATCTGCAGTCCACTTGAACCCGGACTGTTTCTTCACGTCATCAATGAGGCTCGCGTTTTTCGCTGCGCGATCGAACCCTATTCGCCGTCGGACTTGCGTCGCCAAATCGAGACGGCTTTGGATGAAGCCGTTGCCTCGCGGGGTGTATTCGATGCGGCACGACGCGGCGATCGCCCTAGTCGTTTGATAATGGCTTGGACCCGTGCGCTTCCGCGACTCGCCATGCTGGCCGCGGTGACGTGGACCGGAATTTTGTTAGTCGGCACGCTCACGTTGATCCTGCTTTACACGCTCAAAGTCTTTTTCGGCATCGATATTTTCGCCGACGGTCACCTCTCCGACATTTGGAAGTAAGAATGGAACCCTCCGGCTCAGAGGAAGGTGAATTGCGGCCAAGTGGCCAGCCAGCCTCCCCAGTCCGTGTGGTTGTCTCGGGCGGGAACAAGCAGCACTAGAACCGACTCCGGTCCGCTCGCTCCCAACGTGAGTCGCCTGAGCGTAGACTCCCACCAGTAGCGAGTTGGCGAGGTGTAAGCCTGACGGCCGTCAGAAAACCAATAGACGGCCTCCAACGTTTCCGTGTCCCGCCGCAGGTCGACTCGCACCGCTTTTCCGTGCGGCAACAACAACGGTGTTTCGCGTTCGACCGTCCATCCAGCGCCGCGAAAGCAGTATCCGGGGTCATGCACGGCGCGACGGTTCCCGCTCCCATCGACGACCGTGACGATCACGGCGGCACTGCTTCCGGTCGCCAGCCAGCGGGCCGCCTTGGCGTCACCGAAGAACTCCACTTCCCACGGAGCGAGCTCAAGGTTGGTGAGTTTTTGCGGGCCGCCCGCGCCGATCACCTTAATCCGCTCTTGAGCGTCATCCAGCGGCGCAGATTTCCAAACGAGGGCCAGCACCGCCGCCAGCACCGCGGCCGCCCAAGCCAGCTTACTGTATCTATTTTTCATTTCTGTCGTCCTTCGCACCAAGCCATCCAGCCTCCGAGTAATCCTGCTCCGATTCGGAGTCCGAGCAACACGTCCGGGCCCGCGCCGCGTAGCATCCATCCGAGCGCCGGCATCCATATCACGGCCACCAAGACGAGGGCTACGCCCTTCGCTCCGCCGCCAACCCAACCGGCACCGGCCAAAGCCAGCGCACCGTGTTGCAAAACATTGAGCTCCCCTGCGACGCCCAGGACCGAGACCCCCCATGCGCCAGCCAGCCAGCCAACGTGCCCCGCTCGGGCGCGGTGGGCCCCCCCCCCCCCCCCCCCCCCCCGCCCCCCCTACCCACGCCAGCCACCCCGCCGCCGCGAACCAGCCCAGACGGTCGAAGGGCGAGTGTCGCCAAGCCTCGATCAGGTCGCCGCACCACATTGCTGTCCAAAGCAAAGTGGCCAACGCCAGCGCCCGGTCGTGACGACGATCACTCATATCGATACCTCTGCGCGAGCGACTTCCCGGCTGCGCAACCATCCGATCCACGCCCCGGCCGGAATGAAGACGAGCGCGACCACCGCCAGTCCACCCCACTCGTGAAACCAGCCGCGTGCTGCTTCATGTCCGGCGGACACCGCCACCGCACCGAGCATGATAATGCGCAGCGTGTTGGCGATCCACGCGAACAGCGGTAATGCGACCACCGCCCACCCCCACGAACGAAATGTGCGCAAACGTTCCGCCAGCCAGAGGCCCGCGACCAAGGTGGCTTGCAGCGTGTCCAAACCGGCGCACGCCGCATCCACGGCCAATGGTTGATCCTCAACCTGCAGCGAGGTTCCCATGCGGGTTACGGCCAGGCCTGCCAAGTCAAAGACGCCTGCGGCCATCCACGCGCCAGTCCAGCGAAACCACCAACCGATGGCGGCCGCATCAGTGGCCAACCACGGCACCGCCAGTAAGCCCATCGCCGCAGCTCGCCAGCACGCCGCCATGGTGGGTTCGCGTCGAGCCACGTTCCACGCCAAGGCTACAGCGGCCGGCCATGCCCAGCCCAAAACCAATCCCACCGCCGCGAGGATCAGGCTCGCCGCGTCTCGCCCGCCGAGAGGGGAAGTAGTGGGTTGTTTCCAGCCGCACGCCAACGTGAGGAGCGCGGCCGCCGCGGCGCCCGCTCGCTCCCATAAGACGGCATCCGCATCCGCCGCCGCCCACCAGCCTGCGCCTAGTAGCACCAGGCGAAGAGCCAGCAGCGACCATCGAGCATTCATGGATTGGCCTCCGCTGCCGCCAGTTCCCGTTCCGTGATCGCGTTCAGGTTGGCGCGCAGTTGCAGATTGTCCGGCAGGCGTTGCGCCCAGTATTCCGTCAACTCTCTTGCTCGCGCCAAGTCTCCGGCCGCCAGCGCGCGCCGAGCCAAAAACGCTCCGGCCTCCAGCGAACGTTCCGCGATGGGCATGTAGATCGATGCGGCTTCGTCCGCGGCCCCTTGCGAGGCGGCGGCTCGCGCGCGCAAAGCCGTTCCTTCCACGGTCGTCGCGAAGCTCGGCGCAGAGGCCATGAGCGCGCCAATTTCATTCGCCCGATTTTGTTCGATGAGCCACGTGCCGAGCAGCCAGCCGGCGGCGAAACCGGTTTCGTCTGCGCGCGACGCCAGCGTCCGCAGGTCGCGTTCGGCCTCTTGCGTTCGCCCGGCGCCCAAGCGCAACGCCGCCCGCACGTAGTCGGTTTCTGGATATGCTGGGAGGGTTTCCGCCCACGCCAAGGCATCGGCGGGCCCGCGCGAGATTCGCCGCGCTTGAACGAGGCCGAACCGGATCCAGCCCGGCGTGGATGCGATCGCGGCCTCTTCCGGATCGGCCAAAACGATGGCGGGACCGGTCCACCCTGCGGCCAGGCAGGCGGCGCTCGCGGCCAAGTCTCCTCTCGCCACCGCTACTACTTCCGCTGAGGCCGCGGCGTCCGCTTTTAGTGCATCGCTAATTACGCTCCACCAGCGGTGGGCGCCGGGAGGCATCCGTGGCCAAGCAATCCCGGTCGCCGCGGGTTCCGCGCCATCACGGATGGCGGCGGTGAGGCGCAGCGCGGCATAGAGTCTCGGGGCTTGGGCGACTGACGCCGACGGTGCTTGAGCGAGAATCGCCTCCAGCTCGCTCCATTTGTCGCCGCGCAGTTCCTCCAACACCCGCAGCCAAAATACCGCCGGCTCGCGTTCGGCGTGGGCTCCCGGTAAATGCAGCGCTTGGTAGGCCGCTTCGTCCCAGTAGCGATCCGGCGGCAGCGTAGCCAGCCATCCAGCAAATCGCTCAAGTCGTTGCGGGGGCAATTTCGTCGTTCCTTCCGGCGGAGGGGGCACCCCGTATACCTTGCCCCAGAAAATAGCCCGCACCCACATAAAGTCCGGTGAGGTTTCGTCCAATCCTTCGCGCCAGGTTTGCACTGCGTTGCCGAGGTCGCCTTGGCGCAGGTAGAACGATGCCAGATCGTCGCGTCGTAGCGGATTGTCTCGGTCGGCCATCAACGCTGCCACGTAGTCCACTCGGGCGTATTCAGGTTGGCCCGAGCGTTCGAGCAGAGCGGCGCGGAGGCTTCGCAGATCCGGGTCGGCCGGGGCTTGTCGGTAGGCCTCGGTGATCGCCTCAAATCGTTTCGTGGGATCGGCGTCGATGAGCAGGCGACGCAACAAGATTGGCACCGCCTTGGCTTGGTCCTCCGGCAAGCCGGCCAATTGCTCGCGGGCTGCATCGATTTTTCCTTCCACGAGCAACGCGTCGATCTCTGCACATATCCAATTGGTGGTTTGGGTCTCCCGTCCGCGCCACGCGGCTCGCACCGTTTCGGCGTCGTGATCATTGCCTTCCGTCCGGCGGATGCGCCAAAGCCACAGCGCGGCCGTTTCGTCCTTGGCCACCAGTTCGACGTGGCGCGCCGCCAAGGCCTCTAGGGCCGCAAAATCCCGCAACCCGCCGGCCGCCTGGAACTCTACCAACTCCCATCGTTGCGCGGCGGTCGTCTCTTCGGGCCGACCGTGGCGTCGGGCTTGGTCAGTCAGGATCGCCCGGGCTTCCCGCCACCGGCTTTCGTCGGCGGCATGTTCAGCGCTCACCAGCGTTCGTTCGAGAGCGGCCCGCTCGGCGTTGTTTCGCCACCACCAAAAGGAAGCTCCGCCCGCCACACCGAGGAGCACCACCGCCACTAAGATCCACGCAAGGCGTTTCATCTTGGGCACTAACAACGCAAATGAGCTGCGTGGTGGCGAGGGTAATCTAGGGATTGGCTACGACCGACGGGTTTGAAGGTGTTGCGCGTGATCACGTCGTTAGCTCCGAGATCAGGCTGTGGCGCCCGTGGAGGGATCGGACCCCATCCGGCGGCGCCACACCCAGGCGATTCCCACCAAGGCGAGCACCGTCACCCACGCGGCGGGCTCTGGGGTCGATAGCAGGCGCTGGACGTTGATGGCACCGATATCCACTGCGAAGATGGCATCGTTGTAGTCGCGGTCGCCGCCCCCGGCGAGATCCTCAAAGGCGAGAATCAGAAACGGGCTGTCCGGCACCGCGAAGGCGACCACATGGTTGATGCCGTCAGAATTGCGTGTGGCGGGCGCGGGCCAGACGTCACCCCAAGTATTGGCGCCGTTGGCGACCAAGAAGAAATCCAAGGTCGTTCCCGCCGCGAAGCTTCCGAGATTAGTGAAGTCGCCCGGCAGCAAGGGCGCCCAATAGCTCCGATTTGCTGTAGATCCCGGATCGTAGGTCGACACCGAACTCGAAACATCAGGGAAGATCAGTTGCGCCGAATTGGTGATCGACGCGGTGGGCGTGCTTTCGCCTGGTGCAAGGGTGTTAAAACCGAGGGTGTTGTGGTAACCGGCGCCCTCCCCCACGAAGTAGACGCGCGCGTTGGATTCGACCGACATCTGGAGCTTAGTCGGGTCCAGCATGTAGGCACTGGACTGAGAAAATTGAGAGGTCTCGCTCAGGTTGGTATTGATCAGCTCGGTGATCGACGGGAGCACCCCGGTCTGGAAACTGGCCGCGGCGGCGTCGGAGCCGGCCAGTTGGACATCGTCGACGATGCTCAGGCCGTAGGTGCGTGCATAAGATTGAACCGGGCTGTCGATTTGGGCTGAGGCGATCGAACTGAGGCTGAGCAGGGCCAGGGTCGTGATCGCCAGAGGGGCGGAGCGGACGAGGAAAGTCGGGAGGAACAAGTGATGCATGGCTCTTTGTTAACACGATTCATGCCAGTGAAGCGGTAGCTTCATTTACCTGCTTATAGCAAGGAGTTTAAAATATATCGACGTCAATTTTGAATTCACATCTCGCTTTCTGAAACCCAATGTGCATTGCATTTACCATGCATATTCAATGCATATTTGTCGGTGGAGCGACTGAGGCGATCCGCCGTAACCTCCTTCAAGCTGCCGCCAGCCGGGGTGATCCGTCGCCGCTCTTTTCTTCGCTCGAAGCCTGGATGGAATGGCCCGCGACCGCAGCTGGCCAAGACTCGACGGCGACCCCTGTTCTTCTGATCGGGGCCGCCGAGCTGACGACCGAGGCGTGGCGTTTTGTCCGCGTGCGTCTGGCGGAATCAGGACGGTTTTTTGTCGTGCTCCTTCCGGCTGGGGCACGCACGGCGGAGACGACGACGGCTTTGCGCGAGGGCGCTTATGATGCGGTCGCGGTGGATGAATCGGCCGGGCGTTGGCGTTCCGCATTGGAAGCGGCGGCGGCGGCCGAGCATGCGTGGGCACAGCTGTTTCCCAAGCCGGTCGCTCCGCCCCCCGATGGCCTCATTGGTCAGTCTCAATCATGGCAGCGCTTGCGCGAGATGATTGCTCGCGTGGGGCCGACCTCTGCCACGGTGCTGGTGCTGGGCGAGTCAGGCACGGGCAAGGAGCGGGTGGCCGAGGCTTTGCACGCCACGGGAACCGAACCACAACGTCCTTTCGTCGCGATCAATTGCACCGCCCTGCCGCGGGAGCTGCTTGAGGCGGAGCTGTTTGGGGCAACCAAGGGCGCCTACACCGGCGCCGTGACTGATCGGCCCGGACTAGTTGAGCAAGCCGACGGAGGCACCCTGTTTTTGGATGAAATTGGCGATCTCGACCGCACGCTACAACCCAAGCTGTTGCGCTTTCTTGAAACTCGCCGGGCGCGTCGTCTCGGGGCGCGCACCGACTACGCCGTAAGCGTCCGCATCATCGCGGCGACCAACGCCAATCTTCTCGCCCGAGTCGCGGCCGGAACCTTTCGCGAAGACCTCTACTACCGGCTGGCGGATATTACCCTCGAACTCGCGCCTCTGCGTGCGCGCGCGGACGATATTCCCCTGCTCTGTCGTCATTTCCTGCAGGTCGCGGCGGAGCACCACGGGCGTTTGGTTACAAGTATGGAACCCGCGTTGCTGCAGCGCCTGCAGGCTTGGACGTGGCCGGGGAACGTGCGCGAGTTGCGCAGCACGATCGAGCGTTTGGTCCTGTTGGCGCACGGCCCCGTCCTGCGCGACGGCGCTTGGTCACCGCCCGCGGCCGCGATTGCGCCGGCGGTCGCTAACGCTGCCCCGGTCTCCGTTCCCGGGGCGACCACGACCCTCAACAAGCGCCAACGGCGTGAGTTGGCCGAAACGCTGTTGGCCCAAAGCGACGGAGACCACTCATGGGTCGCCTCGCAACTCGGCATTCACCCGACGACGCTCTATCGCTGGCGGACCAAAGCCGCGCGTGATCGGATCAGCGGCTCGTAATTTCGCGGCCCGACCCGCATTTACGTGTTTACGCAAATGCGTTTAAGTAACACGTTGCGAGTCGTGGTTTGCTCGCCCTCGCGAAACATCCGGCAGACCGAGATTTTGGCGGTTAGATAGTCATTCTGCACGACTCTATGCGCGTCCTCGTTGTTTATCCTTACGCTCCTTATCCCGTAACCCGAGGGACTTTCCAGCGCACGTTTCATCTGCTTCGTGAACTCGCCCGCTATTACGAGATCGATCTCTTTTGCCTCGACGAAAATGGGGAGGCCGAAGCGCAGCTTCCGGTTTTTGAGGGCTTTTGTCGGCGCGTTCACTTCCATCGGTTTCGCCATCCGTCCTGGCCGCGTCTGTTTCCGGACCGGCTGCTCAACCTCTGTCCGACGACCATCCGGCATTGGGAGGATCCGTCGGCTCACGATGCCCTGGCCCGATTTGCAGACGGGCATGACTACGGGCTCATCCATTTCTGTGATCTCGTCCTTTGGCCCTATGTGCGCCGCCTGCCCCATCCTGTGCCGCGATCAATGGATCGCAGCCGAGTCGATCTATTGTTCCAAACCGAGGAGCTGAGAACCCTCCAGCTCTCCACCAAGGAGCGTTGGCTGCGCCGGGAAAATCTTTGGAAACTACGCCGGGTCGAACGGGCGGCCGCGCGCGATCTCGCGAGTATTGTGGTCTGCGGCCCCGATGATGCGGATTTCATGCGGGAACACGTCAGCTCAAATGCGCCGGTCTTCGTTTTACCCAACGGGTGCGATACGACTTTTTTTGACCAAGACAGCTTCCCTCCCCGCGAGCCCGAGGCGCCGACGTGGCTTTTTTGCGGCGCGATGGATTATTCGCCCAACGTGGATGCCTTGGGTTGGTATTTTGCCGCGATTGATCCGCTGGTGCGGGCGCTGGTGCCGCAACGCCGGGTGCAGATTGTTGGGCGCAATCCCTTGGCGGCCGTTCAGGCCCATGGCGAACTGACGGGGGTGATGGTCACGGGGGAAGTGCCCGATGTGCGGCCCCACTACCAGACTGCCCACTTTCAGATCGTGCCGCTCCGGATCGGCGGTGGCACCCGGCTGAAGATCGTCGAATCGCTGGCCATTGGTTGCCCGGTGATCTCCACCACGCTTGGCGCGCAGGGGCTTGAGCTGACCCATGACGAGCATATCCTTCTTGCGGATACGCCGGACGAATTTGCGACCGCCATCCAGCGCTTGGCGAGCGATGCGGCTCTGCGGGCCCGTCTGCGCGTCGCTGGCCGCCGGCGTATCCTCGAACGCTACGGCTGGCCCAGCCTCACCCGACACCTTCACGCCCACTACGAAACGCTGATTTCCCGCCATGGCTAACCTCGCCCCACCCCGCTCGGTCGTGATCCTCGGAGTTCCGTTTCACGACGTCACGATGGATGAGACCGTCACTCGCCTCGGCCAATTGATCGAGCGGCGTCAGCCGTGTTATTGGGCGACCGCCAATCTGGACTTCACGTTTCAGGCGAGTGAGGATGTCGAACTGCAACGCATCCTCGTCGAGGCCGATTTGGTGTTGTGCGACGGCACACCGTTGGTGTGGGCGTCGAAGGCGTTGGGCGCACCACTGCGGGAGCGCGTGGCCGGCTCGGATCTGGTGCCTCGCCTCGCGGCTGAGGCGGCGGAGAAGGGGTGGAAGATTTTCCTGCTCGGGGGCGGAGAAGAAACGCTTCCGCTGGCTTTGGCCAATTTGCGGGCGAGCCACCCCGGGTTGCAAATCGATGGCTACTCGCCCTCGTTTGCAAAGTTGCTCGAAATGGACTTCAACACGATCAAGCAACGCATCACAAGCGCTCGTCCTGACGTGCTTTTCGTCGCCTTCGGCTGTCCGAAACAAGAGAAGTGGATCTTTATGCATCATCGTCGCCTCGGCGTGCCGATGAGCGTGGGTGTCGGCGCGACGGTGGATTTTCTCGCGGGTAAATTTAAGCGTGCGCCACGGTGGATGCAGGTGGTCGGTGCGGAATGGGTGTTTCGGCTCATGCAGGAGCCGCGTCGTCTCTTTAGTCGTTACCTCGTCGATTTGCTGTTCTTTGTGCGGGCACTTCGCGCGCAACGCCGGGCGTTGGCCGTGCGCCCCGAGGCCGCGGTATCCAGCCCGAATGTCCCGCCGCCGGCTGCCCCGATGCTGTCCGGCGATGTGCGTTCCGTGCGCTGGTCCGGCCGGGTCGATGCGGCGGCGATTGCAGGCGCCCAAATAGTCGATCCCTCCGCTGATTTGTCGGCGGGCACCGCCATCGCGCTCGATACCTCCGCAGTGAGCTTTCTCGATAGCAGCGGTCTGGGCTTTATGCTCGCGGCCTATCGGCGCGCCATCGCCGGGGGGGGCGGTCTCGCCTTGGTGAATCCGTCGCCGGCCGTGGCCGGTTTGCTCGACGCCATGAAGCTGGCGCGATTATTTCCGATCATCGACGAGCCGGCGCGAGCTCGGGCGGCGCTAGGATTGACGCGACCGACTTCAGCTGCGGCGAGTAGTGCGGAGGACTTGATGCTCCCGATCCAAGGCGAACTTACTGCCACGCGCACTCCCGGTCTGTTGCGTTGGATCGATGATCTTTGGGCGGCCCGTCCCACGGCGAAGCGCGTGGTCGTCGATATGTCTGCGGTGCGTTTTATGGACAGCAGCGGACTTGGGCTCCTGTTGCATGTCCACCGCCTGACGGCGGCGCGCCCCGGCGCCAAACTCATTATCAGCCAGCCCACGGAAAACGTGCGCAATGTATTCCGTCTGGCAAAGATGGATAACCTGTTTTCGATCGAATGACCGTAGCTGCCCTAGGTCAGCAATCCGTCGTCCTCGGCCTGCCCTTGCTCGCGATTGAGCGTGCCGCCTTGCCCGATTTGTTGGCTGATTGTGTCGCGTCCCGGCGCCCGAACCAAATCGCGCTTGGCACGATGTCCGAGGCCGTGACTTGCGACCGCGACGTGTTGCGCCAGACGATCTTGGCCGAATGCACCGCAGTGCTGTGCGCGAGTTCCGCGCTGGCATGGGCCGCTGGTCGGCTGGGGGTGGCGATTCCGGCTCCGTTTACGGGGGGCGAAATCGCGGATATCGTGGCGAAACTCGTGGCGGAAAAGGGATGGCGACTCGGTCTGCTCGGCCCCCAAAAAGAAGACCTCACGGCCGCAGCGGCGCGGTTGTCGGTAGCGCATCCGACGCTCTCTCCCCCGACCCTCTTACACGGCCCGGTCGCCGACGAGGACTGGCAGCGAGAGCAAATCCGAAACGCGAATCTTCAAGTGCTGCTCGTGGGATTACCCCCGGCCATCGAAACCGAGTGGGTCTATCGTCAATTGCCGTGGTTGGATACGCCCCTGTTGATCGGTATCGGCGACGGTCTGGCCGTGACGGCCGGTCGGGTCAGCCGCGTGCCTACAGCTTGGGGGCGTCGCGGGCTCGCCTGGGTTCATTGGTGGCTCCATCATCCTTGGGCGCGAACCCTGAAATACTCGGCCCAACTCGTTTTTTTCATTAGGCGTTTCAAGGATCAGTCACGCGGGCTCGATTCGCGCGACGTCGTTTCCGCTGGAACTCCGACGATACCCGCCGACTTGAGACTCGTGGTTTGGGCCGGGCGAATTGAAAGTGGCACAGTGGAGTCACTACCGGCTTGTGAGATCGCGGAGACGCCCAGCGGTCTCTTACTCGATCTACGGGCGGTGGTGTTCATGGATAGTTTTGGACTCGGACGTTTGGTTTCCCTCTATCGTGAGGTGAAAAACCAAGGCGCAGGTTTGGTGCTATTGGCCCCGTCGCCCTACGTGTTGAATCTCCTTGCGGCGGTCCATCTCGACCGACTCTTCGTCTGCGCCACCACGGTGGACTCGGCAGTCGAACAGTGCCGTCAACAAACACCGGGGATGACCCCGCACTTGGAACCGTCCGGTCCGGGGGAGTTGGTGCTTTCGTGCCAGGGCGATCTTACGGCACCTCGTCTCGCGGCCGCCAGCCGTTGGCTCAACGAGGCGTGGCGCCGACACCCGACCTCAAATCATCTCAGCCTCAACCTCAGCCACGTCCGTCTGATCGACAGTTCCGGCATCGGCTGGCTGCTGAAAATCCGCCGACTCACGCGTAAACGCGGCGGTGAACTTTCCCTCCGCGGTGTCACCGGCCAACCTGATTTATTGCTGCGCCAGACCCATCTCGACCGCTTGTTTGAAACGTCCTGAAATCCATGCCTCACGTCGCGATCAGCACCAGTGTCAACCAGCGGGGGAAGTCGGGCGTAGCCGCATATTTGTTTGGCCTGATAGAGGGGCTTGTCAGCACGTGCCCGGATATTCGACTGACACTTTTTGGCCTGCGGAATGACCGCATTCACTTCGAGCCGTGGCTTGATCGTGTTTCCTGGGAGGAGGTATCAGAAAAGTGGCGACCCGCGGTCAGGGACATTTGGTGGCATCAGGTCCTTTTCCCGGGACGCTTACGCGCGATCAACGCCGATGTGGTGCACATCCCCAGCTACCGCCGCATCTTGTTTCGACCTCCGTGCGCGCAGGTGGTTACGGTTCACGACTGCGCGGCGTTTCACGTGCGGGGAAAATACGATGCCGCCCGGATGGCTTACGGGCGCCACGTGGTTCCGCGATTGGCTCGGAAGGCGCGCCGTCTGGTTACCGTGAGCCAGGCGACCGCGTCGGATGTGGAACGGTTCTTTCATTGGCCCGTGGACAAGATCGATGTGGTCTGGAACGGTATTGATCATCGCCGCTTTCGCCCCGCTGACGATGGCGCGTTGGCGGAGTTTCGGCTCCGTCAGAATCTGCCGCGCCCTTACATGGTTTATCTCGCTCGCTTGGAGCACCCGGCGAAAAACCACGTGCGCTTGATCGAGGCGTTTGAACGTCTGGCGATTATCCAGCCGGGCCTGCCCCACGACCTCGTGCTGGCCGGTGCGGATTGGCATGGAGCAGAGGTGATTCATGCCCGCGTGGCGGCATCGCCGCTGCGGGACCGGATTCGCACGACGGGTTTTGTCACCGCCGAAGATTTGCCCCTGTGGTATGCCGGGGCCGATCTTTTGGCATATCCGTCGCTCTTTGAGGGATTCGGACTGCCGCCGATAGAGGCAATGGCCTGTGGTTGCCCCGTGGTGTGCTCGGATCGCGGTTCACTCGGCGAGGTCGTGGCTGACGCGGCCCGGATCGTCGATCCGGAAAACCCCGACGCCATGGTTGCCGGCCTCCTTGACGTGCTGTCATCGCCCGATGATTGGCGACAACGCGGGCTCGCGCGGGCCCAACAATTCGCTTGGACTCATTGCGCTCAGGCCACCGCCGAAATCTATCGCGCCGCCGCCCACTCATGAACGCTGATACAACGTCCTCCCCTCACCCAGCGCCGGCGCCGGCCCCAGGGGGAATAGGACTCGACATCGTCTTCGATCCATTCCGGCTCGCGGGATCATTACTCGAACGGTATCGCTGGGTTATCCTCAGCGCGGTGTTGGGGCTCATGCTGTTCCTCGCTGCGGGGCACTTCCGGGCGAGTGACCGCTACGAGGCGATGGCACGGCTTATCAAGCGCGAACCCTCAACCACATTTAGAGCCGGTGAGATCGGTGATCCCTACAAGCCACGATCACTTAGCACCGCGACGCTGATCACCTCGGCCCTGTCCGACAATGTGCTTACGCGAGTCTCCGCGCAGGCCGATCCACCGATATCCGTGGGTATGCTGCGGCTCAACACCGACGCCGTCGAAATCCGGAACACCGACTTTCTGCAACTCACGGCTCGGCGAACGGAATCAGCCCAAGCAGCGGCCGATCTGGTGAATCTATGGGCGGCGGAGATCGTAGAATTTTCGCGCGAGTTGCAGACGCGGGAAAGCCGCGAGGTTCGCACTTACCTTCAGCAGCAGATCGAGACCACCGATGCGGATCTGAATCGCATCAACCAAGAGATGCTCGCGTTTTCGCGACGCGAAAATCTGGTCGACGCCGAAAAACAGACCGACGTGTTTTTGCGTCAGTTGGCCGATCTCGACCTCCGCTACGAGACCGCGCGCATCGATCTCCAGACGGTCGAGTTTAAGCTGAAGGCACTCGAATCGGAACTTGCGCGCTACTCGGCGAACGACGATCGCCTCATCACGGCACGTGCCGAACTGCAGGACGCATTGGGACGCTTCACCGAGAAGAACCCGATCGTGCAAAACCTGCAGGCCAAGGTCGCGGCGTTGGAATCGGCGGCGGCTGACAAGGGTCGCGAACTGTCGTTGGCTGACTATGCGTCGACCGCCATCGGAGGAACGCTCTATCTCGAGCTAATCGATCTGCGGGCGCGGCGTGACGGGGCCGAAAAACAACTGGCTGGATTGACAGAGCTGCGCGACTCCGCCCGGGCCCGGGTGGAAGAGCTGCCGGAAAAAGTGGCGGCCTTGGCTCGCCAAAAACTCGTGCAAAGGGGCTTGGAAACGGCGCGGCAGTTGCTGGCCAGTCGGTTGCGAGAGGCAACGCTCTATAGCGAACGTGCTCCCGGGTATTACCAGATTTTCAGCACGGCGACACCTCAGTCGGTTGCGTCCACCTCGCGCACTTTGAAATTGTTTGTTTACGCCGCCGCCGGATTGGTGCTGGGCGGTGGTTTCGGAGTGTTCCTGGTGATTGTGCGCGAGGTATTCGATCAACGGTTACGCTCCGCTTTTGAAGCCCGGCGGATTTTCAAGGCACCCTTGCTGGCCACGCTCGAGCCGGGAGCGAATCCCGCCTCCACCGTGCGTTCGCTTTGGGTGACATGGGCCACACCGGCCGCGGCGGAGAATCGCCCGGCGGTGCTTTGGGCTCCGGCTGCAACTCCCTCGGAAGGTCGGCTTTGGGGCGCCCTCTTGGCGGAAGCCTTTCGCCTGCAACCGGAGTTGATCACGGTCGACGCCGGCACGAGCGCACACCCGTCGTTGCCGGGGGCGATTCGGCTCGATCCTGCTGCGTTGACCCTCGCTTCGGCGCAAGCCGCAGCCCACAACTCCGCGCCTTCCGATTTCTGGGCTCGGCTATCGGGCGACACGGTGGAGCCGGCCCTCACTCTCGCGCGGGAATGGGGGGGCGCCGTGCTGGTGATCTCGGCGGATCATGCCTCAATTTCAACGTGGCAACGCCAGGCCCGCCTTTTGCGCGACGCCGGGATCCGGTTGCACGGCCTTATCGTCACCGATGCGCTGCCGTGGTGGAAACGTCGTCGATCCAGTTGATGCGCGCGATTACGCTGTTCTCGGTCTGGCTTTTCGCGAGCCTCACGCCGCTGGTTGGCGTCGATGCACCAGTTGCGACGGGTCAGGGCGCTGCGCCGGCGGGGGCGAAGGGCGTTGCGGCGAACGTCCCTTCTGCGCCGCCGTCATGGCGGGACAACTACACGTTGGGCCCTGGCGACATTCTGGATTTTTCACTCTACGGACAACCGGAGTTGGAACGGGCGCAGGTGTTCGTCCGGCCTGACGGGCGCATCGGTTACCTGCAGGCCTCGGAGGTGATGGCGAGCGGCCGAACGATTGACGAGTTGCGCGCCGCTATCGAGGTGCTTTTGAAGGATTTCTACAACCACCCGCGGGTGATCATCACCCCGGTCGAACTGCGCAGCAAACGCTATGTGCTGCTCGGCAAGGTGGTCGACAAGGGGGTGTTTTCGCTCGAATATCCGATCACCCTAATTGAAGCCGTGGCGCGCGCCCGCGGGGTGGAGACCGGCTTGTTTGAGGGTAACACCGTGGAGTTGGCCGACCTCCCCCGCTCCTTTGTCGTGCGTCATGAGAAACGCCTGCCCATCGACTTGGAGAAGCTCTTTTTTGAAGGCGATTTGTCGCAAAATGTGCAGATCGAGCCCGGCGATTTCATTTATTTCGCCTCCGCGGTGAGCAACGACGTTTACGTGCTCGGCGAGGTCGGCCAGCCGGGGGTGCTGGGATTCACGCCGCAGCTTACCGCCATCGGAGCGATCACGGTTCGCGGCAGTTTTAGTCGGCAGGCCTACCGGAGCCGCGTGCTCATCATTCGTGGGTCCCTGGAGCATCCGGAAACGATCGTGGTGGATGTTGAATCGGTGCTGCAGGGGAAGACGCGCGACGTGCCGCTTCAACCCAAGGACATCGTTTACGTTTCCAAGCGGCCGTGGCGGCTCGGAGAGGAACTCGTCGACATGGCGATCACCACGTTTCTCAGCAGCATGACATCGACCTGGACGGATCAAAATCTCGGACCGTGGTTGCCGAGTGGATCGTTGCCACAAGTGCGATGACGACCGCGCGCTTACGCTTGATGGTCGTGCTCGGTGGCATGCTGCTTTTAACGGGCTGTCAAAGTCGACGCCCGCCCGCGCGTTCGGTGCCAGATTCCCAACCGCTCACGCAGCCGACGACCGTGCTTGATGCGGCTGCGCTTCCGGCTGAAGCGTTGGTGCCCAAACCGTTTATCCTCGGGCCGGGTGACGCGGTCGAGGTGGATATCCTAGGCCTGCCCAACACCCGTCGACTATGCCTCGTCATGCCCGACGGTAAGGTCTACTACGATCTCTTGCCCGCTCAACGGGCAGAGGGCCTCACCCTTGACGAATTCCGTCAACAGCTGGTCAAGGGATTGACGACTTACTACCGGGATCCGCAGGTCGGGCTCACGTTACGGCGCGTTCGCAGTCGGCGGGTTTGGATTCTCGGTCGGGTGAACACGCCGGGGCTCTATCCTCTGGACCAGCCGCTGACTTTGCTGGAAGGCGTGGGGCGGGCGGGCGGATTGTTCACGTCGCGGTTTTCCGGCACCACCGAAGAACTGGCGGACCTGCGTCACAGCTTTCTTGTGCGGGAGGGCGAGATGGTGCCGGTGGATTTCGTGCGTCTTTTTAACCAAGGCGACCTCAGCCAAAACGTGGCCCTAGAGCCGGGAGATTACATTTATCTGCCGTCCGCGCTGGCACAGGAGATTTATGTCCTTGGCGCGGTCAACCAACCGAAAGCGGTCGGCTTCCGAGATCGAGTGACATTGGTCTCGGCCATCGCTGCGGCGCGGGACGTGCGGCCCGGTGCTCGCACGGGCCAGGTGTTGATTTTACGCGGTTCGCTGCAAGAGCCGGCCGTTTACCTCGTCGACTACGACGCGATCCGTCGGGGCCAAGTGCCCGATGTCGATCTCGAACCGCGCGACATCGTCTGGGTTCCCGACGTGCCGTGGGGGAATCTTCAGAAATACGCCCGCACCGTGCTACAGACGTTCGTGCGCACGCTCGCGGCCAATGAGGGCGGGAATTTTGCGGTTCCTGATGGCAAGGCAAACCTCGTCACGCCCGTCTCGGGCCCCTAGCCTGCGGTCTCCCCCCTACCCTTTTTTCGCATTCACTCATCGGCCCGAAACCTCAATCCGCTCGTCTCATGAAATTGCTTCAAACCCTCCTGTCGACCGAAGCCAGCTGGACTGACCTTACCGGCGACCTGTCCCCGGAGGACGCCGGCCTCGTCCTCGTTTTTGGCCTGCGGGCGACACTGGCCAAGCCAGCCCTGTTTGATGAAGTTCGAAAGCGTTTTCCGAACGCGCGGGTGGTGATGGTGTCCACGGCTGGAAACTTGGCTGACATTCGAATCGAAGATGAGCAACTGGTGTGCACGGCCCTTTGTTTGGAGCGGGCGACACTGCGTTGCGCGTCCGCTCGGCTAGAAACGGGAGCCAATTTGGATACGCTTTGCCAGTTGCTTGGTTCGCAATTGAATGCCCCGGACCTCCGGCACGTTTTGGTTTTTTCGGACGGTAGTCTCGTGAACGGTAGCACGCTGATCGCGGCCTTCAACCAATGTCTGCCCGAGGGGGTCACGCTCAGTGGAGGCTTGGCTGGCGACGGCACTGATTTTGCGAGCACCTTGGTCGGTCTCGACAGCCCGCCGACTACCGGTGTGGTCGTCGCGGTGGGACTTTATGGCGAGTCGCTTCGCCTCGGATTTGGCAGCGCAGGCGGTTGGTCCACGTTCGGACCCTCCCGCACCGTCACGGCGTCGGCGAACAACGTGTTGAGCGAACTCGATGGCCAACCAGCGCTTGAACTCTATCGCGCGTATCTCGGTCCAGAAGCCGATGCGCTACCCGCAGCGGCGTTACGTTTTCCGCTTTCTGTCGTGCCACCCCATCAAACCAAGGCCGTCGTGCGCACCATCTTGTCGATTGATGATGACGCTGGCACGATGACCTTTGCAGGGGACATTCCGAAGGGGGCTTCGGTTCGTTTTATGCGAGCGTCTTATGAAGAGCTCGTGAATGGAGCCGAAGAGGCGGCGCGGCAGGCGGTGCAAGCGTCCGAATTGGTCATCTGCGTGAGTTGCGTGGGACGTCGGGTAGTTCTGGGGGAACGGACCGAGGAGGAACTCGAGGGCGTGCGTTCTATCTTTGGGCAGACGCCCGTGCTCACGGGCTTTTATTCTTATGGCGAACTCGCCCCTTCCGGTCATGAGCATGCGTGTCAGTTGCACAACCAGACGATGACGATAACCAGCCTCGCCGAGGAACTCGCATGAGCTTGCATCCCCTGTTGCTGCGACAGGTCAAGCGCTCATTGGGATCACCCGAGAACCTGCCTGCGGGGGTGGCGGAATTGCTTGAACGTGTGTCGGCCTCCTACACGCAGTTCGACCAAGACCGGCGATTGAGCGATCACGTGATGGAGATGAGTTCCCGGGAACTGAGCGCGGCAAACGCTTCGCTGCTTGAGCAAAACCAAAGTAACGAACAGATCCTCGTGCGGCTCCGCCAAACCGTGAATCGACTGCATCCCGAAGCGACGATTTCCACGAGCGATCAGGATATGCTTCACCTTACCGAAGAGATCGAACGTCTGGTGGCGGAACGGCAGGAAACGGAGACGGCGCTGCGCACCGCGAAGGACGCCGCCGACAATGCCAATCGGGCGAAGAGCGAGTTCGTCGCCAATATGAGTCACGAGATTCGCACGCCGCTCAATGCCATCATCGGGATGACCAGCATGCTGCTCGATGCGCCACTCGACAAAGCTCACCACGAATACGTCGAACTCATCCGGCAAGGCGGCGACACCCTGCTCGATACGATCAACGACATCCTCGATTTTTCGAAGATCGAGGCCGGACATCTTGAGGTGGAAACGATTCCGTGCGACCTCGTTTCTTCCGTGGAGCAAGTCTTGGATCTGTTTTCCGAGAGTGCGACAAAAGCGGGTCTGGATCTGGGCACCTCATTCGCGCCGTCGGTGCCTCAACATGTGTTCACCGACCCGACGCGGCTACGTCAGATCATGATCAATCTGGTCGGGAATGCGTTGAAATTTACCGGCGAAGGCGGGGTCGGGATTTTTGTCGCGGCCGAGCAAATCAACGACCTCTGGAAAATCGAATTCCGCGTCGAAGATACGGGCGTAGGCATTCCTCGGGAGCGGATTGATCGCCTCTTTAAAGCCTTCAGTCAGGTCGATAGCTCCACCACCCGGAAGTTCGGCGGTTCCGGATTGGGACTCGCGATCACCGATCGTCTCGTCGGCCTCCTCGGTGGAACGATTGATGTGACAAGTCGACCGGGCGAAGGCAGTTGTTTCCGTTTTCATATTCTCGCCCGGGAATGCCCGCTGGATGAAATCGGGACCACGCCTGACCCGAGCGCGTTGCAGGGGCGTCGGGTGCTCGTGGTGGATGATATCGCGATCAATCGGCGCATCCTTGACCAACAACTTTCCGGTTGGGGGCTGAACGTCGATCTCGTGGCTTCTCCTTCCGAGGCTCTTGAGCGTTACGCTTCCGCCGCCCCATTTGATTTGGTCGTCCTCGATTTCAATATGCCGGAAATGAGCGGCGCGGCGCTCGCGTGTGAATTGGCGAAACGCCATGGCCCGGATCTTCCGCCCATGGTGTTGCTCTCCTCACGCGGGATCGAATCGGATGAGGCGGGCAACTTGATTCACCGCCGACTGACGAAGCCCGTCAAACCGAGCGAGCTGTTGCAGGTGCTTGGAGGCCTGTTTACCTCGCTGCCCGCGGCGGTCGTGAAGTCCGCGCCGACCAAACAGGTCGATAAGGATTTTGCCCGACTCCACCCATTGCGGGTATTGGTCGTGGAAGACATCGCAGTGAACCGCAAAGTCATCCTCCTTTATCTGAATCGACTGGGTTATCACGGGACATCGGTGGACAACGGTCAGGAGGCGATCGATGCGACTGCCCAAGAAAAATACGATGTCGTGCTAATGGATCTTCAAATGCCAGGGATCGACGGTCTCGAAGCGACCCGCCGCATTCGCGAACGCCCCGGTTGTGAGAACCACCCCTACATCATCGCACTGACCGCGAATGTGCTGATCGAGCACCATACTGCCGCCCGTTCCAGTGGCATGCAGGACTATTTGGCCAAGCCTCTGCGCGCGAAGGATCTCGTTGACGCCTTGCTCCGTGCGCATGCTTGGCTGCAACAGAATCCAGCGACCGACCCCAAGGGTTAGAGACCCTCGCGTTGCGCGTCCTCGGCGCGACGGGCGGCAGTGATGCGGCGCTAGTTGTAGCGTGCCCACCAGCGGGCGTAAGTGGTGTCGAAATCAGTGGCCGTTACCCCCATGCAACGGGCTCCCGCCGCGGTGCCATCGACCAACGCGGCGACCAACGCGCGTTGCAATGTGGCTCGCGGATAGTCAGTGACCGCGCGCAACATTTCGCCGCGTTTGAATCGATCACGCGCATGCACCGCGACGTTGCGCCAACGAGCACGGTTGGGAAATAAGCGACGGTCCCAGGCCACGTAATCGAGCGGTTGAGTAAAGACGTGGTCCAGACGTCGCCCTTCCACCCATAAAAACGTTTTCAACCATGCCGCGACCAATGCGGTCTGGCTCGCTTTGAGGTGTTCGAGTCCGGTCGCCCGATGGCGGGGACGCAGTTTGAACGCCGTGCCTTCGTCGTGCCATGCGACCAACTTGGCCCAGTCCGGCGGGGTGGCGAACCCGCCGCTTGCGATGCGTCGGTCGCGTTCCTCGCACATAGCGTGATGCCGGCCGCTCAACGCCAACACCGCATCGCCCATCGCCAACTTCGCTTTTTGCTGGTTTCGCTCAACGAAACCGAGTTCGTCGATCGCATCGGCGGCCAATTTCATTTGGGCAAACCACAACCCGCTGCCACGATTGAAAAGCAGTCGAGTCGCTTCTTCCGCCGGGATTGCGGCAGGATCACGCAAACGCGCCGGAGCACGCGCGAGACAACCGGGATCCCCCCAAATGACGCGATGCCCCTGCAATAAGTCATACAAAAACATCGTCGGGGCACCGTGCTGCAGCCCGGTGGCGGCATCCCGCTTGAACTCGACGTCGATCCCCAACTTGACGGTGCCATCCCGTTCCCATCGCTCGCACCACGCCGCGGCTGGCGGGGTGGAGGCACCGCTTTTCAAAAAGAGGAAAAATTCGAGGTCGTTGTAGAGGTCTGCTTCAGCCTTTTCGCTCGCGCGGAAAACGCCTCCCTCACCGCGACCGTATCCGCCGGCCAAAACCAACGCAGCGACATCTTCGCGCCACGGTTGAGCGCCGAGATCGGTCGCCAAAGTCGACAGAAATTGATCCAACTTCGCGGCCAAAGCCGGTTCGTCATCGACGAAATAGCGCCCTGAATCCGCGGGCGACATCATCTTAGTTGCCCAGTTCGAATACGCGATGGAGGCGGAGCAGCTCCAGCACCGCGAGCACGCCGGGACGAATGCCGACGAGGCGGGTCACGCCTGCCCCCGGCGGAAGTTTGCGATACACGCTTAACAGTGCCCCGACGCCCGAACTGTCGACGAACTCGACGGCCGTCATATCGATTTCCACGGACGAAACCCCGGCGGTCCACGCTTTCTCAATTTCCGCTTTGAAGTCACGGGCGACCGCCGCGTCCAGTCGCGACACCGTGGGGACAACTTTGAGGCAACCGTCAGTGAGCGCTGTCTGAATTACGAGACTCATGAGCAAACTTCCTATCGTTGCTCCACCGGATTTGCGAAGCAGATTTTTTGCAATTCGCGATTTGCCCGGTTGTAACCGAAGCGCGCAGTCGTCAGAGTTCGGTTCAAGATGTTCCGCCTGCTCTATGTTCATGAGTCATTCGGAAACCTGGGCGGCGCCGAGGCTAATGTGCTGATCACAGCCACCGAGCTTCAACGACGCGGGGTCACCGTGGGGCTCTGGACTCGCCGAGCCACGGGAAAGGGCGAGGAAAAGTGGCGGGCGCTGTTCGGTGAACATGTCTTCTACGAAGCGGAATGTGACCTCGCTACGGTGCGCACTCGATTTTCGCCCCAGGTCGCCTACGTGCATAAGTGGGATCATCTGCCGACGTTGGAGGCATTGGTCGAATCGGACCTTCCGCTTGCCCGTATGGTGCACGACCACGACATCTATTGTTTGCGGAGCTATCGTTACCATCCGTTGACCCGCAAAGTATGCCATCGACCGGCCTCCGGCTATTGCGTTTTCCCCTGCCTCGCCCCGATTAAGCGTGACCGCTCCGGCGGTTTCCCGATCAAGTGGGTGTCTTACTTCGACAAGCTCAGGGAGCTGGCACTCACCCGGCGTTTTGACCGAATGTTTGTGGTCACGCACTACATGCAGCACGAGCTCGAGATCAACGGCTTCGCGTCTGAAAAAATCGAAATCTTCCCGCCGGTGCCGCGTCCGGGAGATCCGCTCGAATCGAGCTTTTCCGAGCGAAATCTTATTCTTTACGCAGGCCAAATCATCCGCGGTAAAGGCGTGGATCTACTGCTCCGCGCCCTCGCCCGCCTCGAGCGTCCATTTGAAGCGGTGATTCTTGGCTCAGGCAATCATCAGGCGGCTTGCGAAAAGCTCTGTCGTGAACTCGGGCTGCAGGATCGGGTGCGTTTCCCCGGTTTCATTCCCCAAGAGGAATTGAAGGGCTATTACCGGGATGCTTCCGTGGTGGCGGTTTCCTCAGTCTGGCCCGAGCCCATCGCCACGATCGGGCTTGAAGTGATGCGTTACGGACTGCCCGTGGTGGCGTTCGATGCCGGTGGCATCCCGGATTGGTTGCACGATGGCGAAACCGGCCGGTTGGTGCCATGGGGTGATGTGCCGGCATTTGCACGGGCGATCGATGGTTTGCTGGCCGACAAATCGTTGGCTCGCCGCCTTGGCGCCCAAGGCCGAACGTATGTGAACAAACACTACGACTTTGAGGACTATCTCGAGCGACTCACACGCACCTTGGGCGGACTGGCGGTCGCTGAAACGCCCCTCGCGAACGCCGAATCCGACTCCGCATGACTGAAAAGGACATCGTTGCCTATTGGAGCCACGCCGGCACGCCGCTTGGCCGCGCCCGGCTGCGTTGGCGTGCCTCGCGTAAACGGTGGCTGTGGAACATCACCCTCGGCGCCACCCGCGTGCTGAAGCGGGCGCTGGATCTGGTGGTCTCGTTTTGCGCGCTCGTCGCGCTCACGCCCATCTTTGCCGCCACGTCTCTCGCCATTCGACTGGAAGGACCCGGCGCTCTGTTCTTCGGGCAACAACGCGTCGGTTACCGCGGGCGCCTGTTCAAGATGTGGAAATTCCGCTCGATGATTCCTAACGCCGACCAAGTGAAGGACAAGCTGCTTGCGCAAAATCAGATGCAGGGCGGTGTCACCTTCAAGATGAAGGATGACCCGCGTATCACTCGCGTGGGGAAATTCATTCGCAAATTCTCCATCGATGAGCTTCCGCAGTTTTGGAATGTGTTTCGCGGTGATATGTCCTTGGTCGGGCCGCGACCGCCCGTGCCGCGCGAAGTGGCGCTCTATACGCCGGAGGATCGCCAGCGTCTGCTGGCCCAACCGGGCCTTACCTGCTTCTGGCAAGTTGGCGGACGCAGTGACATCGACTTCGCCGGTCAGGTCCGGCTCGACGTGGCCTATATCCAATCCTCCAGCGTGTGGCTGGATCTCAAGTTACTCGTGATGACGGTGCCAGCGGTGTTGCTGGGGAAAGGCGCGATGTGAGTTCGACTGCCTCCGCAGATGTCGCGGTCGCCTCATCGCCTGCGCCCGCATTGGTGCTCGTCGCGCCGGATTGGAGCGTGCTCGATTCGCTAGCGCGTCGTGATCTCCCGCCTATTTTGTGGGAAGTCGGAAATCAATCGCTGGCCGCCCACTGGCTTGACCATGCTGTGCAGCAGGGCTGCAAGCAGGTCACCCTCTATTGCCCGGACCGTCCGGCGGCGGTGCGGGCGGCCCTCGAAGGCGGCGCCTATTGGTCCGTAGAACTCAGCCTACTGCCCGTGTCGCCGCCGCTGGGCCTGGTTGCCGAGATGATGGATCGCATGCCGGCATGCGATCCCGGCGACGCCTCGCCGATGGACGGCGCATCGTTGGTGCGATGGTGGCTTGCGCTCAACCTCGCTTGGCTGGCGAAGCGTGATCCGGAACGTGTTCATCTCGATACGCAGCGCGAGCCGCAAGGCTGGCTCGGTCCGCGCGTCACGCTGGCCCCCGGCATTAAGCTGGTGCCGCCGTATTGGATCGGGGCCGGCACCTTGATCGAGTCGGGCTGCACGATCGGACCCGGTGCATTGGTTGGGCCCGGCTGCGTCCTCAGCTCCGATGTCCATTTGCAACATGCTTTGGTCGCGGGAGGCACCTTCGTGGGCGCGCATTTGGATGTGCACAATAAGCTGTTACTGGGGGCCACGTTGCTCGACCCGATGAGCGGAGGTCGGGCCGACCTGACCGACGATTTTATCGCGGCTGCGATGCAGCAGCAGCCGCAGTCTACCCCGATGCGGGAACGCGCGTGGGCGCTGCTGCTCTGGTTGCCGGCGCAACTCTTGGCGTTGGGTGCGGGGGCGGCGATATCACGGGAGGTTTTACTGCCGGGAGGCGGAACGCTTCGTTTGAGCACGGGGTCTCGAGGTTCGTTGCTGGCCCGCCGAGCTCGCTGGCTCGGCGCGGTGGTCGCGGGTCGCCTTAGGTTGGTCGGGATTTTACCCCGGAGTGAAATAGCTCCGCAGGTCCCCGAGGAAACGCGGACGCTGCTCGCACACACACCGCCGGGCGTTTTCTCGCTCGCCGATCTTCACGGTTCGCATACGCCGGAGGAACCCGACGAGTTGGCCCACGCGCTTTACCAAGCCGCCTTGCCGCAAAATGACCGCCTGGTCCGGCGTTCCTTGCTTAAACTTTGCCTGACTCATCCCGCGCCATGAACGAACTCGACGAGGCGTTGCAGCTCGCCCTTCCCCCGCGTCTCACGTCGATCCGGCCGGCCGTGAAGCGTGTGCTGGCCTGGTGCCGTATCCACGGGGTCGATGCAAAGAAACTTTCCGGAATCGAGCTGCCCTTGGTGGAGGCGGTTAACAATGCGATCGAACATGGTTGCGCCGGAAACCCGGAAACGACCGTGCAGCTTTCGGTGCGGGTCGCGTCGGATCACGTCGTTGTCACGGTCTGCGATCCCGGCAATTTTCAGCCTCCGGCGAACTGGGCTGAGCTGCCCGAAGATCCGCTCGCCGAAGGAGGCCGAGGTGGTTTCATTATCGATTCCAACACCGACGGCTGGGAGCATTCCAATACGGATGGCGGCCACACTTTGACTCTCCGCTGGAACGTGGAGCGGCAGCCGGGCATGAGTATCGAATCCGCCGCCGACGCCGAAAACGACATGGGTCGCCTGACGGAGGATTTGGCCAACAGCTTTGAGACGCTGCTTTGCCTGACTCATTTCACCGGCCTGCTCGCCACCAGCTCGACCTTTGACCAGCTGCTGGCTCAGGTCCGGGAGCGGTTGGAGACGATGCTCCTGCACGATTCGCTGTTTGTGCGATTTACCGTCGGCGACACCTTGCAACTTCACGCGCTCGGTTTGGATATCGGCCTGCCGGCCGAGCTCCCGTTGTCAGGCGATTTTGCGGAGAGTGTCTGCGTGCGTGATGGTCGCCCACTGGTTGGCGGCGTTGATCGGCTCCCCGATGGCGACCCTCTCGCCGCCATGGCCAATACGTGTCATCTGTGCGTCCTGCCGGTGGAGTTTGGAGGCAAGACACTAGGGACGCTGGTGGTGGTGCGCGGCGCGCAACGGCAGTCGTTTTCTGGTGGCGAGGTGGAGTTGCTCCAAGCCGTGGCGGACTTTGTGGGCATCGCGAAAGCGACGGACAACCTTTGGCAGGAACGTAATCAGCAGCTTCGCCTCGAACAGGAGATCAAGGTCGCGTCCGGTATCCAACGCTCGTTGCTGCCGGATGTTTTTCCGCCCCCCGAGCGGTGGTGGGTTCACGGCGAATGTCGCCCGGCGCGGGAGGTTGGCGGAGACTACTTCGATGTGGTGACCTTGCATGATGGCACGCTGATGGTGCTCGTGGCGGACGTGATGGGCAAAGGCGTGCCCGCAGCTTTGCTTGCGGCCATGCTACGAAGCTCGTTGCGGGCCCTCTCAGCCGTGGAATCGTCTCCGAGTGTAATTCTAAGCGACCTCAACCGCCAATTATTTCCCGATCTCGTGCGCCTCGGAATGTTCATCACCGCGATTTTGGTGATTCTACCGCCGACGCCGGGGGCGCTCCCGAGCTTCTCGAATGCCGGGCACTGCGCTCCCGCCATTCTTCGCCCGGATGGACGTTTCATTGAACCTAGCGGTGGAAACGTGCCACTCGGGATCCTCCCCGACACCCAGTATGAGGCATTGCCTTTACCGATGGATACGGGGGATCGACTCGTCCTTTACACCGATGGTTGTTACGAACTGCCCGGCCCCGATGGAGAGCTGATGCTCGGACCGGAAATCTATCTGAAGTTCGCGGTATCCCGTTTCGAACTGAATCCGCCGGAGTTCATCGCCGCCCTGCTGGATCCAATTGCGCTGAAACTCGACCCCGCCACGATCGCCGACGACCGCACCGTGTTGGTGGCCTCTCTTTGCCGATGACCAAGCAGCTCCCCACCATCCTTATCGTCGACGACGAACCGCATATGCTGCGTTTGGTCGGCTTCACCCTTCGCACGATCGATGCGACCATCATCACCGCAACCAGCGGCCTGGATGCGTTGGAAATTATCCGGACCCGACCGGTCGCGCTGGGCATTTTTGACGTGCACATGAAGGACGTCGACGGCCTCACGGCGGTGGCTGAGATTCGACAAGATTCGGCCCACCGCCTGCTCCCGATCATTTTCCTCACTGGTGCGGGCGAAACCCATATCGAAGCCGAGGGACGGGCGCTTGGCGTGCAGGCGTTCTTTCGCAAACCTTTCAGCCCCGCCCAACTGGCCGCGCGCGTGCGCGAATTGCTCGCGGCGCACCCCACCGAGTGAAAAGCGCCGCGAGTCCTCTTCTGGTGGTGGGGATTGCCGGAGGCACCGCCTCGGGCAAGAGCCGTTTGGCCGCCCAGTTGGCGGGGGAGCTCGGGGCGGAACGCTGCGTGATCTTGTCGCATGATTGCTACTATCGCGACCATCCCACCCTCACGGCCGCGGCGCGACGGAAAATCGACTTTGATTGCCCGGCGGCATTCGAGACCTCGCTCCTCCTCAAACAGGTTCGTTCCCTGCGCCGCGGCAACGAGGTCGCCATGCCGCACTACGATTTCGCCCGTTACCGTCGGGCGAGGAAAACCACGCTCGTGCCTCCGGCCTCGGTGGTGGTGATCGAAGGACTGTTTGTGCTCGCCGATGCGAAACTGCGCCGCGTGCTCGACCTCAAAATCTTCGTCCATACGCCGGCTGATCTCCGACTGATCCGTCGTATTCAAAGAGACACGACGGAGCGCGGATATTCGGTCGCTGAGGTCATTTCTCGTTACGCTTCGGCGGCCCGACCGGGTCATGAGCGTTATGTCGAGCCCTCTCGTCGGCATGCCGATCTGATTTGGAACCAGGAGAGCGACCTCCGCTTCCCTGCCCGGCTGCGCAAGCGGATTGAGCGCTCCCTCGCCCAGCGATGAAACCTCTCACCCCGTCAATCGATCTCTTCGTCTTCGTCGATGCCCTCGGTTGGGAACTGGCCCAACGTCGTCAGTTCCTCTCGGATCTTCTGCCGTATCGTCAGCCTTGCGACACGTTGTTCGGTTACTCCTGCACCTGCGATCCGAGCATCCTTACCGGCACCCTGCCATATCAACACGGGCATTTTTCGTTTTTCGCCTACGATCCACCGCGCTCACCCTTTCGCTGGGCGCGGTGGTTGAGCTGGCTGCCGGAAACTGTCGCGGCGCACCACCGGGTGCGCAATCGGATCAGTCGATGGGTCGCGCGCCGACAGGGCTATACGGGATATTTTCAGCTCTATAGCACACCTTTCAAGCGCCTGCCCCAGCTGGACTATACCGAGAAACGTGACCTCTACGAACCTGGCGGAATCATGGGGGGACAACCCGCCATTTTTGAACACTGGAAAGCATCGGGTCTGCCTTGGGTGCGGTCTGATTGGCGAGCGGGTGATCCGGCCAATATCGAGGCGTTGGCGCGCGACTTGCGGGCTGGTGAAATTCGCTTGGCCTATCTTTTCAACGCGGGACTCGACGCCACCATGCATGCGCATACGACGAACGGCGCAGCCGTCGACGCGGCGTTCGGGCGACTCGAGACGTGGTTGCGGGAGCTGAACGCAATCGCGATCGCGCACTATGCGGAGGTGCGGTGGCATGTGTTCAGCGATCACGG
Source organism: uncultured Opitutaceae bacterium (assembly GCA_963974355.1). Lineage (GTDB taxonomy): Bacteria > Verrucomicrobiota > Verrucomicrobiia > Opitutales > Opitutaceae > Actomonas. The sequence continues at coordinate 49,405 of CAXBDS010000003.1, read as the reverse complement.
CATGGCCGACACCCGGAGCTGTAGTCGCATGATGGTGGACTTCGACGCGCTTGGTCTGCGTTACGGTAAAGACTATGCTGCCGCCTGGGACTCGACGATGGTTCGCTTCTGGTTTCCTGGAGGTCAGTCCGTGCGGAGTCGGATTGAGGCCTGGCTCAGCCAACGAAACGAAGGTCGAATCGTCACGGACGACGAGCTCAAGCGCTGGGGATGCCTGTTCCCTGATCGTCGCTACGGAGAACTCTTTTATCTGCTCAATGAAGGCGTGATTTTCGCCCCTTCGTTTATGAATCAACGTCGGGTGCCGGGCATGCATGGATTCGATCCTGATTTGCCCAATTCGCGCGCGTGTTGGCTCACGAGTCATCCGGTCGATGAACCGCCCGAACGCATCGAACAGATTTATCGGGTGATGCGAGCCGCCTGCGACCGAGCGGCCTCCGGCGGAGGGGATTAGTTACTGCGCGGTTGGCGGGAGCTGCACGCGTGCCAGCGCCGTCGCCAAGACCTCTCCAGTGATCGGCTTCGTGATGAAGTCGTTCATGCCGGCCGCGAGCGCCAGTTCACGCTCGTTGGCGAGAACTCCGGCCGTAAGTGCGATAATCCACGGTCGCGTGGGATGGTTCGCTTCTCGGCGGATGGCGCGCGTTGCTTCGCAGCCGTCCATCTGCGGCATCTGCACATCCATGAAGATCACGTCAGGCCCCTTCTCCCGCCACTGCGATACTGCATCGGCTCCATCGTTCGCGAACGCAGCGTGATAACCGATTCGGCGTAACAGCAGGTCGACTACGCGGCGATTGCCCGCGATATCCTCGGCCACGAGGACGCTCCGCCGGTCCGGAACGGACCGCCTCGTTGTCGGTTCCGAAGAAATCTTTTCCGTGACCCCGCCCGTGCCGGCGACCAGAAGCAGTCGAAACGTGCTGCCTTTGCCCACAGTGCTTTCGACGTCAAGCGTGGCGCCCATCAACTTAGCCAAGCGCCACGAAATCGCGAGCCCCAGGCCCGTGCCGCCTTGGCGCCGGGTCGACGAGTCATCGAGTTGTCGAAAGGCGCTGCCGACATAGTGAATCTGATCTGGCGGAATACCGACTCCGGTGTCGACCACGGTGATCGCCACGGCGGTGCGGCCATTCAACTGATTGGCGGTGGTTGAGATCTGCACCGAACCGTGCTCCGAAAATTTAACCGCGTTGCTCACCAGGTTTGCGAGAATTTGGCCCAGTCGTCCCGGGTCGGCCATCGCCGTCGCCGGCGCGCCCGCGACTCGTTCCACACTCAGTTCAAGCCCCTTTCGTTGCGCCTCGGCGCGGAACAATGTAATCGAATCGTCAATACATCGCGCGACGTCGATTTCTTCAAGATGAACCTCCATCGCGCCTGCTTCGATTTTAGAGTAGTCGAGAATGTCGTTTAACACCCGCAGCAGGGATTCAGCCGAACCGCGGATGGCGCTGACGTGTTCCGCCTGTTCTTCACTCAACGCGGTGTAGCTGAGCAGCTCCGCGGTGCCGAGCACGCCATTCATCGGCGTGCGGATTTCGTGACTCATCGTCGCCAGAAAAGTGCTTTTTGCCCGGTCGGCCGCGCGCGCGGTTTCAGCGGCTATTTCCGCTCTTTCGCGGGCCTGTTCCAATTCGATCGCCACGATCGATCGCCGCAGGCTTGAACGATATCGGGTGATCCCGGCCGCTGCTCCGCCGAGGATGCTCAATCCGGCTGCGGAGATCAACGCCCAGATGAGCGGACGTTCCCGGAGCTTGAAATCCGCCAGCGACAGATCGACTCCTACGACGGCGATCACCTCGCCCGAGACCGCGTCTTTGATCGGAGCGTATCCGCTAAGAAACGTGCCCCACTTGTCGGTGTAGGCTTCGCTGCTCGACACCACTCGGCCGCTTTGCCCGGCCTCCAGCAATTCCATCGGAGCTTCGTCGTAAACTTCCCCCAGGCCGGCCACGGCCGTTTCATCGCCCGCGTTTTTGAGATAGTAAGATGTGTCCAGAACGAAGGTGACTTTGCCTTCATTGATCACCGTGGTGTAGGCATAAAAAATCTCGGGCACGGTTTGCCGCAGATGCAGGAGCGGCTCCACCGCTTCATGATAGCTGGCCGAACCCATCTGAGCAGGATCGCTCAGGGTCTCGTGGAGCGCCGCATCCATCGTTTCCGCACTGATCGCGGCAAGGTCTTCGAGGCGCTGGCGGATGTTCCCGATCAATGCTACCTGGGCCTCGCGATAGACGATCACCAGAGCGGCACCGGCGATTGCTAAGCAGACGAATGCGGCCAACAATCCCTCGCCTAGAGATCGTCTTTTAGCATCGCGCAGATTCATTGAGTTTCGGCGCAATCAGTTCAGGGCGTCCACCAAACGACGACCGATCGACCGTTCGCGTGTCACCGTGGTTTCGCCGCCTGCCCCGATCCGCACCGTGAGTCGTTCTCCTTTTTCTACTCGCCAAAAATCCCGGTGGGCTTCTTGGGCGCCAAACCACGCGACTGCGATCATGGCGGACCGATCCTCCGGTTGAAACCACAGGTAATGACTCGACTCCTCCGGGAAATCGCCGATCAGCCGGGAGTCGTCCCCGCATGCGACCGTCACTTCGGCCAAGGCGCCGGGGCCGTCGTTGTAGACCACGGCCCGCACCCGGTTCGCGTTGCGGGCGATTCCCCACGTCTCGAAGGCGAGCAGAATAATCACCCCAACTACGCCGACCAGCAAGCGCCGACCGGGCCGGCGAGTATCGGCAACCGTGTTGCTCATACTGCGCCTTTCACATCGCCGCCAACCATGGGTATCGCTGTTCGATGCCTCCGCGAGTCTCGGCCCAAAGCGTGCCGATGTTTGCCGCTTGGCGGGCCGACGCATTTACAGGATCGGGATCATGCTCGATGGCCAGGAGTATTTGGGCCAGCGCGTCGACCCCCCACATCGAGATTAGGCCGCGAATTCGATGTAGGTCGCGTTTCAGCTCCTGAGGGTCGGCCTGCGAGTCAACCTGATTCCAGCCAGCGTGAACATCCTTAACCATGTCGCGCCACATTTCGCCGAGCAGCTCACGTTGGGACTGATCGTCTTCGTCTCCGATCAACTCGCTCAATTGAACCCAGTTTACGGTCTGATTTTGATCGTGATCGGGCATCTTTTTTTGGGGGCTAAGTCGCAAAAGGGAATCAGGCGGCAGAGGTTCTTCGCGCGAGCCGAATCCCCGCTCCAAGAATCAACATGTAAGCCGCGAGGTTCTTTGTCTGCGTCAACACGCGTTCAAGATTGCTGTGCACGTAAATCAGGGTCAACGCCACAAGCAGCCCCAGCATGAATGCGCCGCGCGGCGTTCCTCGGTGACGCCACCAACCGATTAGCAGGCTAAACTGGGCGGCGATCAGAAACCACATGTAGGTGATGAACCCCGGCCAGCCATTCTCCGCCAGCAGCAGCCAATAGTGGCTTTCCACCACCCCCTTGGCGTAGTCCTCGTCGACCTTATGGCCGCGGTCGCGTTCCCAGTCATTGATCACATCACCGTAGGTCCATGGGGCGTTGATGGTGAGGGCGAAATTGTTCCAACCGATTCCGACGAACGAATCGTCCAACATGGCCTTCGACGCGAGGTTCATCACGTCGCGGGTCTCGCCGCTGGCCGCGTTGCCTTCATCGTTGAATCGAGCGATGACGGTATCGACCACCAAGGGAAGTCCGAGCAATCCCATGCCTGCCATCGCTCCGATCACACGCAGTCGTTTACCAGTGAATTTATCCAAGACCAAACTCCAACCGGCGACCGCAACGGTGCCGGCGGCGAACATCGCGAGCGCGGCTCTCGACAATGATCCGTAAACCGCCAATGCCGCGCCGAAGAACCCCACCGCATACCAGCGCGTGTCGCGCGCCGAAACCGGGCTCATGGCCAGGGCGAGCAGGGGCAGTCCCAGCATGTAAGCCCACATCGCGAGCGGGTTCTGGTGCTCGAACCAGCCGCGCACTTGGTAAAAGCCGTCAACATATCTCATTTTCATCACGACCGCAGCTTGGATCGCGAGCGTGGCCGCGGTTCCTCGCGCCAACCATTGGAGATCCTCATCGTTTCGCACGCAGTTCCAGCCTGCGGCGAGGATGACGGCGACCGAGGTGAATTTCCATGCTGACATCAAAACATAGGTCGCGTTGGGCGCGGCGAAAATCGACAACGTCGAAGCGGCGCAATAAAGCAGCCAGAACACCACGCAGCTGGGCAGCCAGCGGAAGTCGGCCGTCTTTTCCCACCACCGGGCCACCAGCAACGCCAGCGCGACCACCGTAAGCAAGCTGCCCTCGAATCCCTTCGTGTGGCCGCGATACATTTCGACCGAATTAACCATCAACGTGAGCTTGTTGATGTGCCACGATGTCATGAATACCAACACGGCAAGACCCCACCGCTGGCGCTTCCGGTGCCCGGACATCCATACACCCACGACCGGCGCGGCCACGGCATGGAGGCCGAACAGTATCATAAATTTGATTACATCCATCATGCGCGGTCCTCCGCAGCCACAAGCGGACGACCGGGGGGCGGCGTGATCGGTTCGTGCGCCCCTCCGATCATGCCTCCGTTCGCGTTCGCGCTAGGCATTGCCGGCATTCCACGTCTCGGCGGCTTGGTAGGCGTGTTCCGTCTGCTCCGCGATTCGCTCCCATGAAAATTCTTTGATCGCACGCGCGCGTCCCGCCGCGGCACACCGTTGGGTCAGTTCGCGATTGTCCAACGCCGCGTTCAGCGCCGCAGCGGCCGCGACCTGATCCCCCGGGGGGAATGTGAAGCCCGTCTCCTGGCCGCGCACGAGATCGGCCAAGCCGCCCGCCGTGCTCGCCACTACGCCGAGTCCCGCGCTCCAGGCTTCCAGCACGACAATCCCGAAAGGCTCGTGGCGGGAGCCGATCATGAAGATGTCCGCCGCTTGGAACGCGCCGGCCAGTTCAACCGACCCCGGGGCGAGGGAGCCCAGGCGGCGAATCCTTGAGGCATGGCTGCGATGCGCGCGTCGATTTTAGCAACGTAGTCAACCAGGGTCGCCGGCCCCGCGAGCACGAGGTGCACGTCGGGTTGGCGGTCTGCGACGGCGTCAAACGCGTGAATCAACAGCATTTGGTCCTTTTGCGGATCAAAGCGACTGACACACAAAACGATCCGCGCGTTCTGTGGTAGCTCGTGGCGTGCCCTAAAGACTGCACCGTCGCCTTGGGAAAAGAATGCACAATCGACCCCGTTGCCGATGTGATGAACCCGATCATGGCCCAGGCTGGCGCGGGCTTTTTCGGCTTCATTTCTTCCCACACAGATCACCGCCCCGGCGTCTTCCAACACGCGACGAGATCCGAGCAAGGCGCCGGCAATACGGCCCCACTCAAATTTGCCCGCTTGGGCTTCCGTCAACGAAGCCATTTCCGCCGTCGGCACATCAAAGATACCGCCGTGAAGGGTTACGACATAAGGCAGTTTCCGAAGGCGCGCCGCCGTGCGCACCACCCCGCCGGGGCGCTTCAGCACGTGAGCGTGCAGGAGGCGAACGTGTTTCCGGCGCCAAAGGCCCCACAGCAAGGACCATGACAGGAGGTTACCCCCTTTCTTGTCCATCGCCGCCTTCTGCTCCGCCGAAAGTCCAAGAAACGGATACACGTAGGGATAGCGTCTGACTTCGATCTCGCGCCAGGTTTCCCGTCGCACCGTGCTGAGTGCGAGCGAGGTATGGATTTCCGGCTCGAACCCAAGGCGCCGTTGCGCGGCCAGCAGGTTGGCAAGCACGGACTCGGTGCCGCCCCACTCGTGTTCTACAAAACGACGTGGCACATGCAGGATTCGGCGATTTTTCGTCATGATTTATAGGTGGCCAACCGCGCCATCACCAAGGGCACCAGCTGTTTCTTTCGTGAGACCATCTCGTATTCGACGTTATTCAATGGGTCGGCATTCTCGAAAAGATGCAGCATTCGCCTTTGATCGGCATCGGCCATTAAGAAGGCGCTGACGCCGCGCAGCACATCCGTCACCATGGTCACGGCGAAGGCCGCACCCGCCCGACCGCGTGCCTCGTCCAGCGCCTTACGCAAGTCACGGGCCCGGGAGGCGTCGAGGAGCGACAGGTCCACGGTCTCGATTTGCCCGAGAAGGAAACTGACCTCGCCATGCGAAAATGCCTTGAGGTCGCGCGTGACCAACGCGCTGGCCGAGTCCGTGGCCAAGCCGTCGTTACGAGCCAACACCTCCCGCCCGAAAGTGGGCAGATCCAGTCCGCTGAGTTTCGTGAGTTGCCGGGCAATCTCGCGATCTTTCGCGGTGGTCGTGGGTGAAGTGAGCAACAGGGTGTCGGCCACCAATGCGCCCAAGAGCAAGGTGGCCTCGGCTTCGTCGGGCTCGATGCCGGCTTCGATGTAGCGCAATGCCAAGATGCTGGCCGTGCTGCCCAGGGGCCGGCAATCGACACGGGCAGGCTCGACGGTTTCCAATCCGCCCACGCGGTGGTGGTCGATGATTTGCAGGATCTCGGTATTTTCCCAGCCCCGGACGGTTTGGGTGCGTTCAAAGTGATCGACGAGCACGAGTCCACGTCGAGGCGGCTGCAGTGCTTCTCGCCGCGAAATCATGCCGCATAAATGCCCGTTTCCATCCAAAACCGGCAACGCATGGGCGGTGCGGGCGAAAATCGGCCGTAAATCTTCGAGGACGTCTTCCGTCTGCACGGTCGGCACGGATGGGCTCATCAAACGGCCGACCGGAATGGCGCGAGGCAGCTGATTGACCAGCGCCATCAACGATCCCGCGAAACGATAGATGGGGACGGTGACGCCTTGGCTCCAACGCCGCACCTCGGCCTCCGCACAATCAGCGAACACGACTGCAGATGCTCCGGCCTCGGCGGCAAACGTGACTGCGGCGGCGTTGGCACCGGTTAGGATCAGGTCGCCGGCGTTAACCTGACCTCCGCCAGGATAAAGTCGGAATGCGGCGGGGGAGGACTCCGCCGGATCACGATAAGTGGTGGCGGCCGGATTCATTGCCACCAAGTCGAGGCCGCGAGCCAACTCCTCGATCGTCACCAAAGAGCCGAGGAAATCCTCCATGTTGAAGTGCGTCAGGTAGCGTGCTTCCGGGAGCGAAAATCCAACCGCGCCCAGAAACCGCCCCTCCTCCGATGCGACCGGAACGAGACTGAACGCGTGTTCATGAAGAAGATCGAGCGCCTCCCCCATCGGTCGATCCGGCGTGACGGAAAGCGGTGGCAAGCAGGCCTCGGCGACGGTGGGACGCACGTCTGCCCGGATGCGTGGCAACGGGACGCCCGCTTGTTCGAACAGCCACACGGTCTGAGAATTGGCCACGCCTTGCATCAGAGCCTCATAAAGCGCTCCTGAATCCGTTTTGTTGAAGAGTCGCGCCGCGACCACCGCAGAAACCACCGAGTCGGTATCGGGGCATTGATGGCCGACAACATGAACAAAACGCTCACTTTCCATGCCGATTTGGTTTCAAATTTGCGGTTTGATGACGATGCTAAAGCGCAAATGAGTAACGTCATCGACATAGTGATGCGTTCTAAAAACGAAGGTCACTATGCCCAAGCGACCATCGAGGGGGTCCGTCGGCAACAGGGACCGTGGAAGCCCCGGGTGACGGTGATCGACTCCGGTTCGACGGATGGCTCGGTCGAGCTGTTTCGCACCCTCCAAGTGGAACGCTTGATCTCGATCGACCGTTACGTGGCTGGCGCCGTGTTGAATCAAGGGATGCGTGAAACCTCCGGTGACTGGGTCGTTTTCCTGAACGCCGACGCGACCCCGGCCGATGACCAATGGTTAAGCAACTTGCTCGCCGCCGGCACTGCCCAACCCAAGACTGGCGCCGCGTTTTCCCGGCAACTGCCGCGCTCCGACTGTTACGCGATCTTCGCTCACGACTACGACCGGTGCTTCGGTCCGGAGCGTGAATCCGTCAACTGGGGGCACTTTTTCAGTATGGTCTCCAGTTTGGTGTATCGTCCGGCGTGGGAAACGATTCCTTTTCGCGACGACCTTACCTATGCCGAAGACGACGAGTGGTCCCGCCGGCTAGTCGCCGCCGGATGGGCTGTGCCTTACGCCGAGGAATCTCGCGCCATCCATTCACACAACTACACCGCGCGCCAGTCCTACCGACGGTGTTACGGCGACTCTTTCGCGCTTGCGGCGACCAGTCCCACTCCGGCGCGCAACTACAACTATCACTACACTGTCGCCCTCGGCACCGCGAAAGATGCGCTCAAGGACTGGCAGTGGTGTGCGGCGCAAGGTCGTCGCGCCGAATGGCCCCGGGCCGCGCTGGTGCGCCTGGCCCAACGCCTTGGTAAACGTGACGGCTATCGCGCTGGTTGGAAACACTTCGGCCGCGGCTGACGCGCCCCCTATCCCATGAAAATACTTGTCATCACGAATCTTTACCCGCCCCACGCCATCGGTGGTTACGAGGAGCGCTGTCGCCGCGTTGTGGATGGCCTTTGCGGGCGAGGCCAAGAGGTTCGCGTGCTCACATCGAACCACCGCGTGAAATCCACTGGCCCGTCCAGTCTGCCGGCCGATCCCCCTCATGTCGCCCGGCGCCTGAGTGTGCATGGCTTTTTCGGGCATCCGTGGCTGCCGGTGCATCGGCTTTATCAGCTCGAACGCCACAATCACACGGTTCTGCGGGAGGAGATCGCCGCGTTTGCGCCGGATGTGGTGCACGTCTGGAATCTCGGTGGAATATCCAAAAGCCTGATACTGACGCTTCGGCAGTGGAGCGGCCCGGTCGTTTTCGACGTCTCCGACCACTGGATTGCGCGGAGCCTGCGCGCCGACGTATGGCTGCGTTGGTGGAACGGCGATACCGGCGGTTCGGGGGCCCGGCTGCTCCGCACCGTCTTGCGCGCAACCGGTTTGGCGGAACGCATTCGCCGGCGGGCGCCCTTTGCGCCTTGGCGGGAGATTGTGTTTGATCGCATTTATTTTTGCAGCGCTGCGCTGCGGGAAATCACGTTCTCCAAGGGGTGGGCGGTCGATCATGCCGCCGTGATCTATTGCGGCGTTGAAACGCAACTCTACACGACTCGCCCGGGTTCGGATCGATTCGAGAAGCTTCTTTTCGTGGGACGCCTTGATCCCGACAAAGACCCGTTGACGGCGATTCGAGCTTTGGGTCGCCTGCATGGCGAAGGCCGCCGTCACTTGTCACTGACACTCTACGGCCGTGGCCCCGATGACTATGTCGCGACATTGACGGCGGAGATTAATAAACTCGGCCTCACCTCCGCAGTCACCTTTACCAGCGCGCCTTCGACCGAGATGCCGGAAATCTATGCCCGCCACGATGCGCTCGTTTTCACATCGGCCTGGGAGGAACCGTTTGCGTTAACGCCGTTGGAAGGAATGTCCGCCGGGTTGCCGGTGGTAGGCACGCCGAGCGGCGGCAGTCGCGAGCTGTTTCGCAACGGCGAGAACGGGCTGGTGTATCCGGCGGGCGATGACGTCGCATGCGCCGCCGCCATTGCTCGAATCGACGAAGATCCGGAGCTGCGAAATCGAATGGCCGCGACCGGCTTGAGGGAGGTTCGAGAGCGCTACGACCTTGCGGCCATCACCGGGCAAATCGAAACCTATCTGACCGAAACGGTTCAACATCATGGCCGCGCCTGACACTTGGCAGAAGCGTTATTGGATCAACACCTCCACTAACTATTTGCGGGTGCTCCTACGTTTGGGCGGTGGGATCGTGCTGTTTCGGCTCACCTATCAATATCTGGAACCGGCCGCGTTCGGCTTCTATTCGCTGCTCTGGTCTCTGTTCGGATTTACCGTGCTGCTCGATTTTGGACTGGGCTTCACGGTGCAAAAAGCCGTCGCCGAAGCGTCCGCTCACGGTCGTTTTGCCGAAGCGAGTCGGCTGGTTGCCACGGTATTTTGGTCGTTCTGCGCTGCGGGCGTGTTGCTCTTGGTCGTGGCGCTGGCGATGCGCGGCGTCTTCCTTGACGCCGTCAAAGTGCCTGCCGAGCACCGCGCCGACTTCAGTCGAGCCTACTTGGTATTTTTTGTATTTCTCTCCGCCGGATTGCCCGCTGGTTTGTTTCCCGAAATGCTGCGGGGACTGCAGCGGATCGATCTCGTCAACTGGCTGCTGATCGGTGGCCTCGCGATCAATTTGGCCCTGCTGACTTACGCCCTCCTCCACGGCTGGTCATTTCCGGCCGTAATGCTCATCAGCGTAGCGACGGCAGTTTTGCCGAATGCGACGGCGGCGCTGCTGGTATTTCAGCGGGCACCGGGACTGAGTCTTTTTCCGCAACACTTTCACCCCGCCAGTATCAAGGGGGTGCTGGGGTTTTCACTCGTGGCTTACACGATCACATTCACCAACCTCATCATGTCGCGCACCGATCAGGCGGTGATCAGTGTGATGATCGGCGTCGCCTTCGTCGCAGTTTACCAAGCGGGCTACAAGGCGGCGGAAATGTATGGCCTCTTTGCGGTGCAACTGCAGGACGCGCTCACCCCGGCGGCCGCCCAATTGCACGCGCGGGGCGACCGGGCGGCCCTCTTGCATTTGCTCACCGCAAGCACCCGGATGACCACCGCGCTCGTGGTTCCCTTGGGCCTGTTATGCGCGGCCTATCTTGAACCCTTGGTGCGGTTGTTGACTGGACTGGAAACCATCGGACCCGCGATCCGGCAAACCGGTTGGCTGCTCATCGGGGCCACGCTGTCGTCGTTGCTGACCAGCAGTTGTTCGAAACGGGTGCTCATGATGTGCGGTTGGGAGAAACCGCTGCTCCGCGCGAGCGTGGTCGACGCCTGCGCCAATCTGGCGCTCAGCTTTTTACTGGTTCGTCATTTTGGCGTGGCCGGGGTGGCGGCCGGCACCTTTGTGCCGACCGTTCTTGTCGGGGTATTTTGGATACTTCCGCTGACGGCTCGGTTTACGGAGCGACCGTTGTCCGCGCTTCTGAGGGAAGCTTATCTTCCGGGATTTTTCGCCGCTGTGCCCGCGGCTCTTTTACTTGGCGCGTTGCTTTGGTTTGCGCCGATTGATTCCACTGCCGGCTTGCCGGATTTGGCTTGGCGCGGTGCGTTGGTCGGCGCGGCGACGCTGGCCGGAGGTTGGAAGCATCTTCGCTCCCTACGTCACTAACCCCTCGCAACTACGATGAAAGGAATGGTTTTTACGGAACTCCTCACGATGGCGGACGAAATGTTAGGACCCGACCGGGTTGAGGCGATCATCGAAGAATCCAATCTGCCTTCGGGCGGAGCCTATACGGCGGTCGGCAACTACGATCATGCCGAAGCGGTCACACTGTTAACCGCCTTCAGCAAGGCGTCGGGCATACCGGCCGCGGATCTGCTGGAGCGTTTTGGGGAGCACCTTCTTACGTTTTTCCATCAACACTATCCGGGTTTTTTTGCCAACGGATCCGATGCGTTTGAGTTCCTCGAGTCGGTCGAAAGCTACATTCACGTGGAGGTGAAAAAGCTGTATCCGGACGCGGAATTGCCGCGTTTCGTCACGGTCCGCGAAGAACCGGATCTGCTGCGGTTCGACTACTACTCCTCACGCCATCTCGAGTATTTGGCCAAGGGGCTTATTCAGGGGTGCCTGAAATACTACGGTGAGACCGGAATGATCGATCAGTCGGAACGGGAGGACAGCACCGGACCGTTTGTCCGTTTCCTAATTCGGCGCGCTCCGAAAGCTGAATAATGGAACCGGCGCCCGCTCCTTCCGATCCCGTTTTGCTTGCACGCCGCTTGGCGAGAGCTCAGCGGGCCCGCATCGAGGCCGAACGGCTGCTCGAAGAAAAATCGTTGGCGCTTCATTTGGCTAACGAACAGCTCTCGCAGCTGAACACCGATCTTGAGTCGCGCGTGGCCGAGCGCACGGCGCAGTTGGAAGTCGCGCACGCAACGGCGGTCAAGGCGAGTGCGGCGAAGAGCGAGTTTTTCGCGCGGATCAGCCACGAGATTCGCACGCCGCTCAACGGTGTGATCGGTGCGACCGCCCTGCTCCGCGATCAAATCAGCGATCCCGGTCATGCGTCTTTGCTGGACACGATATCGAGCTCCGCCGAACTGTTGCTTTCGCTCGTCAACGACGTCCTCGATTTTTCGCGGATTGAGGCCGGGCGGCTCGAACTTAACGTGGCCCCCTTCGACCTAGCCGAAGCGGTTAACCGAACCAAAAATCTGTTTCAATCGGCTGCGGAGAGCAAAGGGCTCTATTTCCGAATCGATTGTCGCCTGCCGGGCCCCTGCCTGGTCATGGGAGATGCGCTTCGCCTGCAGCAGGTTTTCGTCAATCTGATCGGTAACGCGATCAAGTTTACAGAGACGGGGGGCGTCCACTTTCTCGCCGAACCGATCACCGCCGAGTCGGGGCAAATCCGCCGTTATCGTTTCGTCATCTCCGACACGGGACCGGGTTTAGACGATGCGCAGCAAAAGCTGCTTTTTCAACCATTCGCCCAAGCCGGCACCGACCCGCACGACCGCATTCGCGGGTCAGGGCTTGGCTTGGTCACCTGCGAACGTCTCGTCGGGCTGGCGGGTGGTTCGCTGCGCTTATCGAGCGAGCTTGGTCGCGGCACAGAACTACGTTTCACGCTGCCGCTGCCGGCCGCTGCTCCGGCGGAAGCCGTCCAAAAATCCAAACAGCTGCGCATCCCTGACCATAGTCGCAGGTTACGCGTTGTCGTCGTCGATGATGTGAAAAACAACGTCGATATCCTGACCATGGTGCTGAAACGCATGGGCCATGACGTTTCGGGTTTTAGCTCCGGCGCTGAAGCGTTCGCGTTTTTCGAACAACACTCTGCCGACCTCGCCATCATCGATTTACAGATGCCGGAGATGGACGGGTTTGCCTTGGTTAAAAAACTTCGATCCGCGGCAGGAGTCGCGGACGCCCTGCCCCCGTTGATCGCCTTCACCGCCGATGCGCGGGTTGAAACCGTAAAGCGATGTCTTGCCGGTGGCTTCGACGAATGTCTCCACAAGCCGATTCGGCCCGCCAGCTTGGCAATCACGATTGATCGCCTGATTCCGCCCTCGAAATCCTAGACCGCCAGATCATCGCGATGAACCCCAATCTTCCGGAACCCTACAAATCATTGGCCTCGCGCATGGGCCTGCCCGCCCTTGAGCGTCGCCTCTCCACCCAGGCCGGACATTGGGCGCAGTTTACGCATCAAGGCAGCGGGCTGTTTCAGCTGGAGCGTTATTTTCCGCTGGATGCGGTGGTCGCATTTTGTCTGGCCGCAACCGGACTCGCAACCCGTGCCCGGTCGAATCACCTGAACCCGCGCTTGGTGGAGCGCGTCTGGCGCCTGCCGCGCCTGCCCTCGGCGTTTGAGGATTTTCGACTGCTGCAACTTACCGACCTTCATCTGGACCTTGACCCGGATTTTACCCAAGTGGTGATTGATCGGATCGCCGGCTTGGACTACGATGCCGTCGTCTTTACGGGCGATTTCCGCAACTCGACGCACGAGGATTTCCATCCCGCGTTGACGGACATGACTCGCCTCCTCCAATCGCTGCCGGATCGCCCGCGGTTTGGTATCTTGGGAAACCACGACTTCATCGAACAGGTTCCGACGCTTGAGCGCGATGGGCTCCCGATATTGCTCAATGAAAGCGCTTCGATCGAGCGCCACGGCGAACGCCTGTGGTTCGCGGGCATCGACGATCCGCATTTCTACCAGACGCATGACTTGGTTGCCGCGACCCGCGGGATCGCCGAGGACGCGTGCATCGTGCTGTTGGCGCACTCACCTGAAATTGCGGACCAGCTACCGGAGAATCGCTTTGATCTGGTGCTTTGTGGTCACACGCACGGCGGGCAGCTCTGTCTGCCGGGCGGACGGTGGCTCCATGTGCCGTTGAAAGGACAGCCCTCGGAGCGAATTCGCGGACCATGGTTGGCGGCTGGCGCGCACGGCTACACTTCGGTGGGAACGGGTTCGTGTGGCGTTCCGGCCCGCCTAAACTGCCCCGGTGAAATCACGATGCACCACCTCAAGCGCAGTTAAGCGCTTGGAGTCCGAAAATCGGTGCAGCCATACATTCGCTAGCTGGTGGGACGGCCGGCGCTACGGCGCCGGTCCCCAGCGTTTCGTGAACGGATAGTAGATGAAAAGCGGCCGACCGACGACATCCTCTGCCGGAATGGTGCCCCAGTAGCGTCCGTCCATGCTATTGGTCGAGTTATCGCCCATTGCAAAGTAGCGGTTTTCCGGAATCGTAATCGTGTCCCCTTGCTGCAGCCGCTCTTCCCACCGGTAACCGGGATAGTTTTCGATTTGCTGAGCTTCCTTGGCGAAGGACGGCGCGCCCTCGATCGGTGCGCCATTCCGGTAGAGCACGGGTTCCTTGATCTCCAAGGTGTCGCCGGGCGTGCCGACCAAGCGCTTGATGTAATACTGTTCGTGCGGCCCCGACATGCGCGGGTGCAAATCGTAGAGGTGGTCCGTGCGGAAAACGAAGCCCTGCCCCACGCGCGGTTTCAGAAAGTGATAGGTGAGCCGGTCGACGAAGAGTTGATCGCCCGTCAGGATATCGAAGGCGAGGATGCGATCACCGGTTTTTACCATTTTACCCGTGCGCAACAGCACCGTCTGGCCGGCGCCACGGCTGCCGTTAACCGGGTAGCGTTCGGCGCCGTCGAAGAACGCATCGAGCAGCACGCGGTCCAGGTCAAAGTCGGCCGGCACGCGAATGGTAATCGGGGTGCGGCCGACGCCGATTTCGTATTCGCGCAACTTAGTGGGCAGGACGCCCCACTTGCGGCCGTCCACCATCCGATAAGGGACGACATTGCGCTTTGAATCGAGGATGGCCACGGGGAGCACAACCTCGCCGTCGATGGGAGAATCGATGCGTTGCGGGTTGGCCAGTTGGGTGAGGAAGCGCACGCCGTTCATCACGAAGCCGGGTTCATCGGCGGGCGTCTTAAACACCTCACCGGTCATCCCGTGGTAGCTTGGCCACATGGAATTTGTCGGGATCTTGAACGGCTGGACGAAGTAGGCCCGGATGCCGAGGATCACGATGGCGGCAACGAGGAAGAACTCAACGTATTCAACAATCGAGGACTTCGGATAAAACGTGCCGCCGGTCCGCCGCAGCGTATCCTCGAGCGCTTCGACCGAAAGCTTCAGCTTGCTGGCATCATCCCGCGCATCCAACGAAGCACGCAAGCGCTCGCGCTTCTGTTGCAGCTCCGTGAGCTCGGCCGGACTCAGGACGTCGCGCCGGTAGTGAAAAATCTTGGTCGCCAGTTCGAGCCAGTTGGCGGCGTTTTGCCGCATTTTCTTTTCGACGGAAGCAAAGGGTCCAAACACGGGCGGCGGCGGTAGATGTTATGATGGCGGGCGCGGGAGACGAAACTGCGATCAGTTTTTGAGCACTTGAATGAAAGCATCCGGTGGGATCGAAACGCGACCGATTTGTTTCATCTTCTTCTTACCTTCCTTCTGTTTATCGAGGAGCTTGCGTTTGCGGGAGATGTCGCCGCCGTAGCACTTCGCGGTCACGTCCTTGCGCATTTCCTTCACGTTGTCACGGGCGATGACCTTGCCGCCGATCGCCGCCTGAATGGCGACCTTGAACATCTGCGGCGGAATGATGTCGGCCAGCTTCTCGCACAAGTCGCGGCCTTTGCCGGGGGCTTTGTCGCGATGCACGATGCTCGAAAACGCATCAACGGGTTCGGCGTTGATGAGGATGTCCATCTTCACCAAGTCGGCCGCGCGGTATTCGCCCAATTCGTAATCCATCGAGCCATAGCCGTGGGTGACGCTTTTCAGGCGGTCGTTGAAATCAACGAGGATCTCGTTAAGCGGCAGCGTGCACGTGAGCATGACACGTGTGGCGTCGAGCGTGTCGGTGTGGTCGAGCGTGCCGCGCTTGTCCATGACGAGCGCAATGATGTCGCCCATCGCATCGTTGGGAATGTGGATCTTGGCTTGGATCGTGGGCTCTCGAATTTCTTCGATCGTGCCCGGATCCGGCATCATGACGGGGTTGTCGATTTCCAGTTTTTCACCGCCGTGCGTGATCATGTGGTATACCACGCTCGGATACGTCGAGATGATCTCCACATCGTGTTCGCGACGGATACGCTCCTGAATGATTTCCATGTGGAGCAGGCCGAGGAAACCGCAGCGGAAACCGAAACCGAGCGCCACCGAGCTCTCCGACGAATAGACGAACGCCGCGTCGTTGAGCCGCAGGCGCCCGATGGCGGCTTTAAGCTTTTCGTAGTCGTTGGACTCCAGTGGATATAAACCGCAAAACACCATCGGACGCACCTCCTTGTAACCGGGCAACATCTCGGTGGCGGGGCGAATGCTTTGGGTGATGGTGTCGCCGGTCTTGATGTCGGCGGTGTCCTTGATCGTGGAAACGATGTAGCCGATGTCGCCGGCGCCCAGACGGTCCACCTTCACAGGTTTGGGGGTGAAGATGCCGACTTCTTTGATCTCCGAGCGCTGATTATTGCTCATCAGCATCATCGTGTCGCCGGCCTTGAGACCGCCGGAGAAGACGCGGGCGTAGGCGATCACGCCGCGGTAGGCGTCGTAGAGCGAGTCAAACACGAGCGCGCGGGTGCCCGGATAATCCACCCAGCGCGGTGGTGGGATCCGTGCGACGACGGCTTCCAAAATATCTTCGATGCCGATACCGGACTTGCCGCTGGCGAGGATGGCCTCCTCGGCCGGGATCATCAAAATGTCCTCCAGCTGCTTCATGCACAACTCGAGGTCGGCGCTAGGCAGGTCGATCTTGTTGATGACCGGGATGATTTTAAGGTTCTGGCTGGAAGCCAGATGAGCGTTGGCGACCGTCTGCGCTTCGACCCCTTGGGCGGCGTCGATCAACAGCACCGCGCCCTCGCAGGCGGCGAGACTGCGTGAGACCTCGTAGGAAAAGTCCACATGGCCCGGCGTGTCCTGGAGGTTGAGTTTGTAGCGCTTCCCGTCCTTCGCCGGGTAGATCATCGTGACCGGATGGCTCTTGATCGTGATGCCGCGTTCGCGCTCCAGATCCATCGCGTCCAGATGCTGGGCCGTCATGACCCGGTTTTCCACCGTATGGGTGTATTCGAGCAGCCGGTCGGAAAGCGTCGTCTTGCCGTGGTCGACGTGAGCGATGATGCAGAAATTGCGAGTGAGAGAAACGTCCTCCATGGGGGGCGTGAGATGCGAAACAGCGATTGCGGTAAAATTTAAGCCTGAGTCGGTGCCAGATCGGCGAACTCAGCGAAGCTCTGCACGGACCATGCCTTGTCGGTGCGGCGCGCGAGGCCGGCGAGCACCCCACCCGGCCCGAGTTCGTAAAATCCGGTGACCCCGGCGGCGGCGGTGGCGCGCATGCAGTCTTCCCATAGCACGGACGAGACGACCTGCCGCTCAAGGGCGGCCTTAATCGCCGCCGGATCGCTGATGGCTTGGCCGGTGGTGTTGGTGAACACGGTGAGCTGCGGCGTCGCGAACGGGATTTCGGCCAGAAAAGCGGCGAACGCGGCCCGAGCCGGTTCCATGAGGCGGCTGTGATAAGCGCCGGCGACGTTCAGCGGCATCACGCGCTTCATGCCGCGCTCTTTACCGGCGACGACCGCAGCGGCTACTTTGTCTTTTTCGCCTGAAATGATGATCTGTCCCGGGGCGTTGAAGTTGGCTGCTTCGACGTCGAACTCCGCGCACAAGGCGGCGACGGCATCGCGTTCTTCGCCGATTACCGCAGCCATACTGCCGACGGATTTTTCGCAGGCATCCTGCATGAGGCGACCGCGCTCAGCGACGATCTTCAGGCCGGTGGCAAAATCGACCACGCCGGCGGCGGCCATGGCGGTGATTTCCCCCAAGCTGAGGCCCAACGCGAACTGAACGTCGGTCAACATGCCCTGTTCTTCGAGTATCGCATGCAGCGCCATGCCATGCACGTAGAGCGCAGGTTGGCAGATGCGGGTCTGCGTGAGTTCCGCCTCGGGGCCCCCAAAGGAGAGCTTCGCGAGATCCCAACCCAGAACCTGGTTGGCTTCGTCGTAAATGCGGCGCGCGGTGGCGGAGGCGTCGTAAAGTGACTTCCCCATGCCGACTTTTTGGGCGCCCTGTCCGGCAAAAATGAGTGCGATGGCCATGCGTAAAGGTTAACGGGCTAAGACCCGCCCCCGGCAAAACCAAGCCCTAAAACAGGCACGCCCGAGGAAGGCAACGGTTGGGAACGTGATAGAACCGGCGACGGGGTGACGCATTGAGGACGAACCGACCCACCGCCAGCGGCGCCGACGAAGGCGCTCACAGGGTCGTTTATTTGAAGAAAATCCCCTTTAGGTTCATCTCCAACGCCTGCGGATTTGGCGAGAAGCGGATGCCGTCGGCTTTGCTGATCAAGCCTTCCTTGATCAGGCGAAGAATGTCGCGATTGAACGAGTAGCTCAGCGAATCAGTGCCGTTGTTGAGGATCTCGTTAATCTTTTCGTTTTGGCCCTCGAGGATGAGGTTTCGCACGACGGAATCGGCGTTGAGGATTTCGTTGGCGGGGACGCGGCCGGTGCTGTCGATGGTGGGGATGAGCTTCTGGCAGATGAAACCGCGCAGCGAGCCGGCGATCTGGCGGCGGGCTTGGGCGAGTTGTTCCGGCGGGAAAAATTCAAACAGGCGGGTCAACGACTGCGAAACCGTCGCGGCGTGCATCGTGGAAAAAACGAGATGGCCCGTTTCGGCCGCTGAAATGGCGGTTTCAAACGTTTCGCGATCCCGCATCTCGCCGATGAAGATGATGTCGGGATTTTGGCGGAGCACCGCTTTGATCGCCAATTCGAAGCTGGGCACATCAAGGCCGATTTCGCGTTGTTGGAAAACGGATTTGTCGTCGAGGAAGGTGTATTCGATCGGGTCCTCGATGGTGACGATGTGCCGGTCGAGATTGCGGTTAATCCAATTCAGCATTGCCGCCAGCGTCGAACTTTTGCCCGAGCCCGTGGCCCCGCAGATGAGCAGGATGCCGTCTTTGGCCTGCGCCAATTTCAGCATGGGCTCACCCTGCAGACCCAGTTCATTAAATTCCGGCACGCGGTTTTTGATGTGCCGAAAAACGAGGCTCACCGTCCCGCGTTGGTGAAAGGCGTTGATGCGGAATCGACCGATGCCCTCGGCGGTGTAAGCGAAGTCGATTTGACCATCGTTTTCCCAACCCGGGCGAAAGACTTTCGGCACGTGTTCATCGACGAATGCCTTGGCCTCCGTCCCCGTGATCGGATCCATGTCGACCGGCTTCAACCTACCCGCCAGACGCACGTATCCGGGTTTGTCGGATTTGATGACGATGTCGCTGGCCCCGCTGTCGACGGCGAGCTGAAGCAGATCGTTGAAGATCTCGGTGTGGATGGTGACAGACATGGGCTCGCTAGAAAAGGGTTGCGGATTTGGTAGGACGGACTGGTTTGCTGAGCAAGGTATGATTTCCGCCCCGCGCCCATGAAAAGACCCGCACTCACCGGCACCATTACTGCGCTCGTAACACCGTTCCACCAAGGCGCGGTCGCATTCGACGATCTGGCCAAACTTGTTAAAGCCCAGATTCGCGCGGGTATCGACGGACTTGTTCCAGTCGGCACGACGGGCGAGTCCCCCACGCTCAATCACGACGAACACCTCGAGGTGATTCGCGCGGTGGTCGAGACGACCGCAGGTCGGGTTCCTGTCATCGCCGGCACGGGGTCAAACTCAACGAAAGAAGCCGTGGCGTTGACCAAGCAGGCTCACGCGGCCGGCGTCGATGCCATGCTTGTCGTGGCGCCTTACTACAACAAGCCGGCCGCAGAAGGTCTGTTTCAGCACTTTTCCGCCGTGGCGGAGGCCACCGACAAGCCCATCGTGCTTTACTCGATTCCGGGCCGTTGCGGGATTGAAATCGGCGTCGACGTGGTCGTGCGTCTGCGTGCCAAGTATCCGCACGTGTGCTACATCAAGGAAGCGGGCGGTTCCGTTGACCGTGTCGACCAACTCAAGTCGGCGCTCGGTCGCGATCTGGTGGTGTTGAGCGGCGACGACGGTCTCACCCTGCCCTTCATGTCGGTCGGCGCCGAAGGCGTGATCAGTGTCGCGTCAAACCTGCGCCCGCGCGAGGTTTGCGCCATGGTGCGCCATGCCGCCGCCAACGATTTTGCGAAAGCGACCAAGCTGCATCGCAAGCTTTACCCGCTCTTCAAGACGCTCTTCATCGAGCCGAATCCCGTGCCGGTGAAGGTCGCGATGGTGCGGGCCGGACTGATCAGCGATGCGGAGGTGCGTCTGCCATTGAGCCCCCTTTCCGCAGCCAGCGCCGAGCGCCTGACCGCGGTGCTCCAATCCTTTTCCAAGTAACGCCATGGCTCTCGTTTATGCTTTAATCGGAGCTCGAGGGCGCATGGGCCAGTCCGTGATCGCTTCGGCGGAAGCCGCCGGCGACCGCGTAGGCTATCCGCTGGATCAAGGCGATGACTTGGCCGCCGGCATCGCGGCGTGCGATGCGATCATCGACTTCAGCTTCCATACCGTGACGGCCTCCGTGGTCGATTTGGCCGTAAAGCACCAGAAGCCGTTGGTGATTGGCACGACCGGTCATGACGCGGCGGAAAAGGAAAAGCTGCGCGCGGACGCCGCGCAGATCCCCTGCGTGTGGGCCGGTAATTTTTCGGTCGGCGTCAATCTGCTCTTTGCCCTCACGCGGCGGGCCACGGCGGTGCTGGGGGCGGACTACGACACGGAGGTGATTGAGATGCATCACCGCTTCAAAAAAGACGCCCCGAGTGGCACGGCCGCCCGCTTGCTCGACATCATCCTGGAGGAGCGCGCGCTGCAGCCCAGCGCATTGCGTCACGGTCGCGAAGGCATCGTGGGCGAACGCCAGCCCAATGAAATCGGCGTGCATGCGATTCGCGGCGGGGATGTCGTCGGCGATCACACGGTGATGTATGCCGGTATCGGCGAGCGACTGGAGCTGACACACAAGGCCAGTGATCGCGCGGTGTTTGCCCGGGGAGCGGTGCGAGCGGCGCATTGGGTGGCCAACCAGCCGGCCGGCCTCTACGACATGCAGGACGTGCTGGGATTGGTCTGATCAGTATCCGTTTTATGATTACCTCGATTGAAGGCGTGGTCGCCTCCGCCACCCCGCTCCGGGCGGTGCTTGAACTCAACGGCCTGGGTTACGAGGTGAATATGCCGGTGACGACGGCCGAGAAATTGCCGGCGACCGGCAAAATGGCAAAGCTTCACACTTACGTCGCCTATCGGGAAGATTCACAGACGCTTTATGGCTTCGCCTCGATCGAGGAACGCGATTTCTTCCGCCTGTTGATTGAGAATGTCAGCGGCGTCGGTCCCAAAGTAGCGATCAGTATCATGAGCCGGCTGTCGCTCCCCTTGCTGGAGAGTGCCATTCGCTTGGGCGACGTGGCCACGCTTTCCAAGTGTCCCGGCATCGGAAAAAAAACGGCGGAACGTTTGGTGGTGGAGTTACGGTCGAAGGTGGGCGCCGTGGGCACGGAATCGACGATTGGGTCAAGTGCCTCTGCTAATACGGCGGGGTCTTCCTTGGGCGGTGACCATCGGCTGCAAGACGCGGTGCTGGCACTTACCGCTCTCGGCTACAAGACCGCTGATGCCGATAAATCCGTGCGCCAAGCTCTGTTGGCATTGGGCGCGACCGCGACGACGGAACAGCTCATAAAAAAGGCGCTGAGCTGAAGCGCTCCGCCCCTCCCCGTTTTGCTGCGAACCGAGGGCGCTCAAAGGCGCACCAGGCCACCTTAACGCTGGAACTGAAACGCGCTTAACTCGACATTTGCGGCCGGAGCCCCGCGCCCGCGGAACGTCCTACTCTCGCTCGGGGAGGCAAACGCGGCGCGCGATTCAAAGCGCAGTTCTTCAGGCTTTACCGAATTGATCGGCGCCAGCTCGACGCCGCGGGTCCATTCGAGATCAACCGGTGCGGTCGCGTTGTTCGCGTATTCCCCGTTACGCCCCTCGGAGAGGGCCGCGGATTGCAACCACGACTTTAGATAAAGAGCCGAGCGGGCGCTTTCGCTGGTCTCCTCGCGCGCCGGGCGTCGTTCGAGCGTGGCCAATTGGACCATTTCGCCACTGGTGGGAGACGGTGCCGACGCAACCACTGGCTTTGTGGCCACGTAAGCCGGCATGGAAGCGGTTGAGGCGCTCGGACTCGCTGGCGCGGGGCCAAGCTGGCGCCAAGCGACGGTGCCGACCAATACGAACGAGGCCGCTACTGCGCCGCCGACCGCCATGCGCTGCCACCAGACCGGGGAGGATTGCGGATCGGAGAAGGATTTTTCGTTCGGAAAGGCCTCGACCTTGGCATCGACGGCTTCGACAGCCTGCATCAGTTTCCCCAAATGAGGCACCGGGGCTTGGGCGTTTTCCGACTCGAACAAGCTCACACAGGCACGCTGCAGCTTGCAGTATTGGTTGTAAGTGTGACGGCGCTTCGGGTTACGAAGGATCTCTGCCTCCAACTCACCCGCCTGATCGACCGTAATCTCTTGGTCGACGTAGAGGTTAAGCAACTCGATGAATCGTGTATGCCTCACGAAAAATCCTCCCCCAGTTTGCTGCGCAGGCTTTCGCGAGCGCGAGCGATCCGACTTTTGACGGTGCCGACGGAAATCTTCAAAATTTCAGCGATTTCTTCGTAGGACAGATTCTTCACGTTTCTTAAAATCAGAATTTCCCGGTGCTTAGGCGTTAATTTCTCCATGCCTCCGGCGATGCGATCAATCAATTCTTGCGTGACAGCGGCATCTTCCGGCGTTTCGACATCGCCGACGAAGACTTCGGCCAAGGTCGTGGTCGAGTCGTCACCGATGGGTTGGTCGAACGAAATGCTCTTATCCCGCTTCCGCCGCCACCAATACCAGTAACGATTACGCGCTAGATTGGTCGCGATCTGGTAAAGCCACGTCGAAAAGGCCGAATCGCCCCGGAAGTTCTCCAGTCCGCGGTGCGCGCGAATGAAGGCATCCTGAGTGACTTCTTCGGCGTCTTGGGGATTGCGCAAAAGTTGATGAACCATCGCATAAATGCGGTCCCAATAACGTCCTACCATCTCCTCAAAGGCGCCCTGATCGCCGCCCTTAAAGCGATCGATCAACATGCGGTCCATGGCCACTTCCTGAGCTTTAGTCGACATACGTTCTATACTCGTATGACGGGAGTAGTGTTGAATTGTTCCCACAGGTTTGGAGGAAATCATGGCGCATTTGAACGGAAAGTGGAGGTTAACTTCGTTCCTTGGAGTCGCAACTCCGCTGCACGTTCAAAAAAGGACTTGCGGCGCCCGCCGAGCGAAACGTATTACCGTCCCTCTTTCGTTTCGGGGGTTGATAGCTCAACGGTAGAGCAGCGTCCTTTTAAGTCGTTGGTCCCGGGTTCGAATCCCGGTCAACCCACCATTCCCGATCTCCCGCTTCAGGGCGTAGGCTCGTCTTCGGGAAAATCATGGACGAAAGAGGCGTAGATCACGCCGATTAAATTCCACGGGGTGACGAGGGTCGAATCGATCCAGTCGTTGTTAAATCCCTGGGCCGTCCAGTTCCCGTTTTTGTCTTTCGCGACCAAGCGGTGCACCACCTGCCGACCGTTGTCTTTTATGTAGGCGACCGTCATGCCGGGAGCGAGGTCCCGATAATCCACCTTGGTGATCACCAGCATGGTGTTATCTCCGTAGAGCGGAGCCATCGATTGCCCCTGCCCGACCGCCGGCGAACCTCCCTCTCGCGCGCGGGCAACGGTCTCGGCATCCCGCCACGCCTGCAGCCGATTAACGTCGGAACTCGGCATCGGCCCCACGGCCGCCGAGGTCCGCCCGTTAGGCGCAGTCGTCGGCGTTTCGCAGGCCGCCAGAAACAAGAAAACGATCCCTGTGCCGAGGCCGACGCCGACGTGCTTTCGTCTGTAAAGAGAACGTAAAATCCCGATGGAAATTTTCTGCGCTCGAATCATGCGTTTTTTACCGACCTTCTTTCGTCACCACTCTTATGTTCCTTAAGTTCCACGGCCTTCGGCACGATCAATCCACTACATGAATCGACTGGTAATCATCGAGGATCAAACCGCGATCCGCGAAATGCTCGTGGAAATTCTCCGCACAGACCCCAATTATGAGTTGGTCGGTGAATGCGGCGACGGACAGAGCGCGTTTGCGACGTGCATGGAGGCCAAACCCGACGTGATCGTGCTGGATGCCAAACTTCCGGGCCTGAATGGCGTGGACGTGCTCCGTCGGCTCAACAAACAGTTCCCTCGCCTGCGAGTGCTGGTCTTTTCGGGGCACGAAAATCCTGTGCTGGTGCGCGAGATGCTCGAAGCCGGGGCCCATGGTTTTGTCGAAAAGACGGCCGGTCTGTTTGAATTTAAGAAAGGGCTCGAGACGGTCGCCCGGGGCGGCACGTATTTCGGGCCGGCCGTGGCGGGTCTTCTGCGCAATGTGGTGGCCAACCCTGCAGCCAGCAACACGACTGATTTTCTCACGGATAGGGAGCGCGAAATCCTCCAATTGGTGGCGGAGAGCCATAGCACCAAGGAGATTGCCGGCAAGTTGGGCATCAGCGTCAAAACGGTCGATAATCACCGCACGAATCTCATGCGGAAGCTAAACCTGCATGATGTCGCCAGCTTGACCCGCTACGCATTGGATATCGGGCTCATTGAGCCACGGAATCCGACATCGTTGTAAGGGCCTCGTTCCAGCGGTCCCGGAGCAGGCTGAGCAGCCGGGGATCCGGAATTCCGATCGGGCTGGTCATAAACGTGCGCAGCGTGGGTTGCCCGGCTTCGGCGGCCTCGCAGATTCGGGCAATATCGCCTTGGGGACCAGCGTGGCGCCCGGGCTGAAGGAATTGCAGGGCGATCACGACGTCGCCGGTGTTAAAGGGAGCGGTTCGCAGCGCGCGGTCGAGCAGCGGCTCGTTAAACGCGTAAGCGTCGCCGGCGCGTCGTTCCATGGAGGCCACGCCGACGCGATCAATCCCGTCGGCCGCGAGCAGTTCGCGTAGCTGGCGAGCAAGGTGGTTGCGCACCTCCGTGACGGCGGGCTGCGGCGTGCCGTGATCGGTAAGCACCACCGCAGGTTGGGCGAGATGCTTGGCGCGACAGGTGGCGATGACTGCTTCGGCCAGCAGTTGAGCGATACGTTGATCGAGTCGGTTCGAAATGTTTATGAGAGGCGCGGCCAGCTGGATCTTTCGATCCGGGAAGCGCCGTCGCAGTGCCGTCACACGGTCCGGCACATAGTCGGTCAACGCGGCGCTCGGACCGAAAAAAAGTGGTAACAGCACGGCCAATTGTCCGCCTCTTTCGAAAAATTCTATCAGAGCGGGTTCAAGCAGTCTGGCCGACGTCCCGTTTAAATCAGCGGCGGCGACACCGGATGAATGTAGCAGCGAGACTGCGTAAACGTCGTGCTGAAGCTCGGCTTCGAGCGCCGTTGCCAACCGGCGTAAGCCCAAGGTTGAGGCGGCACGGAGTGAACCGTTGTCGAACAAAAAACAGCTGGGTTGGTCCTTGTGGGTCGTCACGTGGTCGTTAAATAACTTGCCGACCCAAAACCATTACCTGATAAGGTCAAATCACTGCCTACGCGCCGACCCATGAACGCTTTTTCCAAGAAATCCTCTCTGCTATTTCTCGCTGCCACCCTGGTTTTTTCAGGGTGCACTAAAAAGCCGAAACGGCCGGACCCGAGCGCGACCATGGGCATGGGCGCGGGCAACAGTGCTGGCCTGAATCCGTCCAGCATCAATACGCTTGATCCTTCATTGCTCGACCCGTCCGCCAGTGGTCTCCAGATGCGCGATGGCGTGCTCGAAGACGAATTCACCATTCGCGGTCTGCTCAAGCCGGTTTACTTCGATTTCGACAAATCCTCGATCAAGGCTTCGGAGCGCGCCAAGTTGGCCGCCGCCTTCGAATACCTGCAGCAGAACCCGCAGCACCGCCTCTTGCTGGAGGGCCACTGCGACTGGAAAGGCACTTCCGAGTATAATCTTGGTCTCGGTGAACGCCGCGCCGGCGCCGCCAAGCAGTATATCCTGACCCTCGGCCTTGCTGCGACTCGCGCGGAGACCTCTTCGAAGGGTGACCTTGAAGCCATCGAAAACGCCAACGAGAGCCAAATGGCTTTGGATCGTAAGGTGGACCTCGTGATTCTCAAGAAGTAGGCCCGACTCCCGTTCTCTTTTCGAGAGGCCGGTCACGTTAATCGCGACCGGCCTTTTTCGTGTTCGGGCGACTGGGGGCGACTCACACGCGCCCCCCGAACCCGCCACGTATCCGGTTACGCCTGACGTCCCCGGTCGGCGATGCCCTGTAAGACCCTGCCGGAAGCTTCGATGCCTTTTTGCATGACGCTGAGATCGAAACTTTCGTTGGGCGCGTGTAGATTATCCTGCGGCAAGAAGAGCCCCATCATCACGGAGTCGAGACCCAGCACGCGTTTGATGTCAGCGATGATCGGCACACTTCCGCCTTCGCGGAGATAGAGCGGGGCTTTGCCAAATACCTTGGCGATGGCCTGATCAGTGGCACGAAAAGCATTGGCGAGCACCGGTGACTGGTCAGGCGGCGTGTTGGGCCGATCCGGCGGCACGACGATGTAAGGCGTGCCTTCATGTCCATCGATGATGCGGAAATTCACGTCCTGTGGCATTCGCTCGCGAATCGCGGCATAGAGCAATTCGCGGATGTTGTCGGGGTTCTGGTTGGCCACGAGGCGGCAGCTGATTTTCACGAAGGCCCGGCTCGGAATCACTGTTTTGCTCCCCTCGCCCTGGTAGCCACCACCGATGCCGTTAAATTCCAGCGTTGGATAAAATCGGGTGGCTTCGAACGCGTTGAAACCGGGCGGAGTGTGAAAGGCTTTGACGCCGAGAAACGTGCGGTAGGCTTCGGTGTCGCCGCCAAGGCCTTTGAGCTGCTCCCGTTCCCACGGCTCCACATCGAGCACGTCATCGTAAAATCCGGGAATGTTGACGCGACCATCTGCGGTGTGCAGCGAGGCACAGAGTTCGCTGATCGCTTGTATCGGGTTGCGCAATACGCCGCCGTGCAGACCGGAGTGCAGGTCGGACTTGGGGCCGGTCACCTCAACGTCGCACAGCACGAGCCCGCGCAGACCGCAGGTGATCACAATTTGATCGGCCGTCGGACTGCCTGTGTCGGACAAGTAAACCATGTCCGCCTGGCGAAGCTCGCGGGCGTAGCGTTCGAGAAAGCCGGGGAAGCTCGGGCTGCCCATCTCCTCTTCACCTTCAACCATGAACGTGATGCGCAGCGGCAGATCGGGATTTGTCTCAAGCAAACGACCCACGGCCGTCACATGGACCATGAGCGGGCCCTTGTTGTCCGCCGTGCCGCGGCCATAGATCCGACCTTCGCGCACTTCCGGCTCGAAGGCGGGCGACGTCCACAGGTTTAACGGATCGGCCGGTTGCACGTCGTAATGGCCGTAGATGATGACATGCGGCCATTCCGCCGGGCCATCGCGCCGGGCCAACACGATGGGGTGCAACGGGGTTGGGACGATCTCAACGGCCAGCCCGATTTCGGTCAACAGGCCGGCGAGGAATTCCCGGGCGCCGTGCATCCCTTCTCTCGCGGTGGGTTCAGTGGAAACGCTGGCGTGGCGAACGAAGGCTTTCAGTTTTTCAACGGGATCAAACATGCCCGTGAACGTGGCGCATCGGACCGCCTGCGGCTAGCGGAAACCCGTCGCGAGCGGACTATTGGTAGCGTGCCTTCGAGGCTTCGTAGAGCGCCATATACTGCGGGGCGAGCGCGCGCAAATTGGCGATACGTGAGTCATCCGACGGGTGGGTCGAAAGCAGCACGGGAGGCTTCGACTGGCCATCGCTCGCTTTCTTCATCTTTTCCCAGAACAGGGCGGCTTGGCGTGGATCGTAACCCGCGCCGGCGGCGAAACGCAGACCGATCGCATCGGCCTCCGATTCCTGCAATCGGGAATAACCGAGCGTACCGAGGGTGGCCAAGGCAGTGTAACCCAGTTGATAGAGTTGCTTGTTTTCACTGTCGTCGCTGGCCACCGCTACGGCCACGCCGCCAAGACCCGCCAGCTGGGCTTGTGACATGCGCTCCGCCCCGTGCCGCGAGGTGACGTGCGCGATTTCGTGGCCCATCACCACGGCCAGTTGGTCGTCGTTGTCGACGAGCTTGATGAGGCCCGTGTAGACCCCAACCTTGCCGCCCGGCAGCGCAAAAGCATTAATCTGATCCGACTCGAACACGACGAACTCCCATTGGGCATCGGGGATCTCGCGGCCCACGGAGTCAGCGATGCGGGCGCCGATGCGCTTTACTTGCGCGTTCATGGCGGCATCGGTGGAGATCTTTTCCTCCTGTTTGATCTGCGCGAACGCAGCCAAACCCTCCTGCACTTCCTGCGCGGGCGTGATGATGATGAGTTGCCGCCGGCCCGACTCGGGGACCGTCGTGCAGCCGCTCATCCATCCCAAAACCAAGACTGCAAGAATCAGCCGTAAATGCTTCATGCCGGAAACCATAGGGAGGGATCGACCGCGGCGGCAACCGCCGGTTCGCGGCTTAGTGCTTAAAATGCCGGATGCCGGTGAACACCATCGCCATGCCCCGTTCATCGGCGGCGGCGATCACCTCGGCGTCGCGCACCGAACCCCCCGGCTGGATGGCGCAGGTCGCGCCGGCGTCGGCGGCGGCGATGAGGCCGTCGGCAAACGGGAACAGCGCTTCGCTCGCTACGATCGAACCCTTGAGGCTCAAGCCCGCCTCCCCCGCTTTCCAGACCGCAATGCGCGAGCTATCGACGCGGGCCATTTGGCCAGCCCCGACGCCAAGGGTGCGCTCGCCGTCACAGTAGACGATGGAATTGGATTTCACGTGTTTGCCGATCTTCCAGCCGAACAGCATGCTGTCCCATTCTTCCTTGGTCGGTTGACGCTTCGTGACGACCTGGAAGGTGGCCGGATTACCGAGGGTCTTGTCGCGGTCCTGCCAGAGCACGCCGCCGATGACAGAGCGGACTTCTTGCAACGAGTCCGCCCCGATGCCGGCTTTGGCGATCATCAGGCGCAGGTTCTTTTTCTTGGCGAAAATGGCGAGGGCTTCGTCGCTGAAGCGAGGGGCGATGATCACCTCGGTAAAGATGTCTTTGATCTTGTCGGCCAAGTCGGCGCCCACCGTCTGGTTGACGATGATGATACCACCAAACGGGGCCTGCCGGTCCGTGGCGAAGGCCTGATCCCACGCCGTGACCAAGTCGTCGGCGCTGGCGACGCCGCAGGGATTGGTGTGCTTCAAAATCGCGACCGTCGGACGCTCAAACTCGCCGATCAGGTAAGTCGCGGCCGTGATGTCCAAGATGTTGTTATAGCTGAGCTCCTTGCCCTGCAGCTGCGTGTAGTGCTCATGGAAGGTGCCGTAGAGCGCGGCTTTCTGGTGAGGGTTTTCGCCGTAGCGCAAAGTCTGGGCTTTACCGTAGCTCAACGTGAGTTTTTCCGGGAAGCCGCTCAGTGACGCCATGTCGGGTTCGTCGGCCTGTTTCTCCAGATACGCGGAGATCGCCGCGTCGTAAGCGGCGGTGCGCTGGAAAACCTTCAACGCGAGCTTGCGGCGCAGGGTGTCCAGCTTTTCGGGCGCGGCCATGGCTTCAAGCACGGCGTCGTAGTCGGTGGGATCGCAGACGACGGTGACGCTTTCGTGGTTTTTAGCCGCGCTGCGCAGCATCGACGGTCCGCCGATGTCGATGTTCTCGATGGCGTCTTCGAACGCGACGTCCGGCTTCGCAACCGTCGCTTCAAACGGATACAGATTAACCACGACCAAATCGATCATCGGAATCGCGTTCGCTTCGGCTGCCGCCCGGTGTTCGACGCTGTCCCGACGACAAAGCAGACCACCGTGAATTTTCGGGTGCAGCGTCTTTACACGGCCTTCCATGATCTCCGGAAAGCCCGTGTGCTCGCTCACCTCCGTAACGGGTAGGCCCGCGCCGGCGAGCAGTTTGGCGGTGCCACCGGTGGAGAGCAGGCGAAAGCCGTGCACCTCGACGAGAGATTTGGCGAAGGCCGCCAAGCCTTGTTTGTCGCTGACGGAAAGGAGGGCCAGTTTTTCCATGGAACGCGTTTTTTGCGACTCCGGCCCCGTGCGCGCAAGGCTCGATTAGGAACCGGCGTGCCTGTGACCGCCATCGTTGGCCGTCGGCAGCATCAAATGGTCGTGCATCCAGTGGTGCACCGCAGGGTTGCCGCGCACGATGGTGAAAATCCCCATCGCGATCAGCAGCGCCCCGCTCCACCGAACCAGCCGACGGCGACGGGAGGCGCTCCAGCGCTGTCCCGCCCACGCCACGGCCGCGAGTGCCGGCATCGTGCCCAGTCCGAAGACATAGGCACCGAGCACAAGAGTCTCGGCGGAATTCGTGCCGACCAGATACAACAACGCCATCAGGGAAAGGCCGCAGGGGAGAAATCCGTTGATCCATCCCGCCAAGACGCTGCGGCCCAGCGACGGTGATCGCCACAGGTTCGCCATCGCCCCGCAGGCTGCGCTGCCTTGCCACCAGCGGGTCCACCAAGCCGGACCGCGCCACTCCGTGAGATACGCGAGTCCCATGGCAACCATGCCCAGCCCGACCACCCAGCCGAGTGTGGTCTGGAAGCGCATGACCGGGTTCTGCGCGTCCCACCAACGACCACCGGCGAGGAGCAACGCTCCCACGAACAAATACGACGTGGCCTTTCCCGCCTGATACGCCACCTGGCGCGTGAACAGCGGGCCTACGCGTCGCTCACCCGCCGCGACGCCGATGGCAAACACGCCACACATGCTCACGCAATGCCCGGCTCCCAAGAGTCCCAGCAGAAAAACGTGCAACAGATCCGCCCACATGGGCGCGAACATTCTGCGCGCTCGTTTTCCCCGCAACGGTAAACCCGAAGAACCGCGACGGTTGCACTGCTGCGAGATTGCTATCCATTGCCGATGTGTGTGGCTCGCAGGAACTGCCCGGCCTCTCGGCTCGGCTCGATAAATTGGTTTACCATCACGGCGGCAAAAGTCTGCCGCCGGATAAACCGCATGCCTTCGTGTATTTCATCACGATCCTCAACGAATCTGAACGGGTCGTGACGCTCCTCGGCCGCAAGTGGGTGCTCGCCCACGACGACGGGCGGCGTGAAATCATCGAAGGCGAAAAAATCGTGGGCGAATCCCCGCGGCTCGAACCGGGCGAGGTCTTTTCCTACAACAGCTACCATGTCACCGGCGGGCCGGTGACCGCGCACGGCTCGTTCCACGGAATCGACGAGACCGGCGCCCGCATCCACGTGCAGTTGCCGCCCTTTAAGATGGCGGTGCACGACGTCTGACGGGACGGTGTGGTCGCGGTCTTTGACGCCCAAGCCCCCGTCTTGGCGGGTTTTGGACGTAAACTTGCGCTTGCTCCCGTCCCCGCCGTCCTTTCCGCTGATCGTTTACTAAATGAAGCTACTAGATCTGAACCGCCATGGCGGCATCGGCGCCAACGCGTTGTTCGTAGAAATTGGTCACATCAAGATCCTGATTGATTGTGGGCTGAACCCTAAATTGTCAGGTCGCGACGCGACGCCTGATCTGGCGAAAATTGCCGGGGAGAATCTCGATCTTATCGTGATCACCCACTGCCACTTGGACCATATTGGCAGCTTGATGCTCGCCATGCTGCAGCACCCGAACACGCCCGTCGTGATGTCGTCGTCCAGCCGCATCATCATCGAACGCATGCTGCGGAATTCCGCCAGCGTGATGATCCGCCAGCAAGCGGAAGGCAACCTGCCCGGCGGCCCGATGTTCTCGCACGCCGATATTGACCGCTTGAAGAACCGTTTCATCGGCCTGCCGTTTAACCAGCCCAAGAAGTTCGAGGGCGCGAAGGACGAGATCACCTTGATTCTGCACGCCGCCGGTCACGTGGCTGGCGCGGCGGCGCTCGAGATTCGCCACAAGCATCGCGGGATCTTTTTCACCGGTGACGTGTTGTTCGAGAATCAGCGCACCTTGCCGGGCGCGAAATTCCCCGCCGAGCACTTCGACACCGTGGTCACCGAGACAACGCGTGGCACCACCGAGCGTCCGCTCGGCAAGGAGCGCGTGCACGAAGTCGCGCGTCTCATCGAGTCGATCAATGATACGATCAAGCGCGGCGGCTCGTTCCTGATGCCGATTTTCGCCCTGGGCCGCATGCAGGAGATTCTTTCGGTCATGCATGACGCCCGGCGGTTTGGTCGTCTCGTCGACTGCCCGATTTATGCGTCAGGTTTGGGGATGGATTTGGCCGACTATTTCGACCAAATTTCGCGCAAGACCAAGCACGTGAATTTCAACCGCAGCATCCTGAAGGATCTCAAGTTGAAGCCCCTGCCCCGCAAATTGAAGCCGGGCGAGGATCCGAAACAAAACGCGCTCTTCATCATCAGCTCCGGCATGCTGGTGGAAAACACTCCCAGCTATACGCTAGCCTCGGGCCTCATCGGTCACGCGCGCAACACGATCGGCTTCGTGGGGTATTGCGATCCGGACACCCCGGGTGGTCAGCTTCAACTCGCCAAGCCGGGTGAAGACTTTCTCTTCGAAAAAATCAACGTGCGGGCCAAACTGAAGGCACGCGTCGAACGCTTCGAACTCAGCGGTCACGCCGATCGCGAAGAGCTTCTTGAATTCGCCCTGCAAGCCACGCCGCGCACCATCGTGCTCACCCATGGTGATCAAGAGGCGCGCGATTGGTTCGCGGCGCAGATCGCTCAAAAGTCGCCTGAGATCAAGGTCGTCGACCCGACCCCGTTGCAGCCTTACCAGATCTGAGTCGTCCGCGGTGGGCGGTGCCGCCGGCTTCGAGCCGCCATCGCCGCCGGGCGGATTCTCTACTGGAAGGATTCGATGCCGTCGGGGGCCTTCACCGGTTGGCCGAGGGCGGCCGGCGCGAAGAGCCCAGAGGTAAACGAAAGGCCGAGCTTCGCGCCATTGACGACAAAGCGCGTCTTGTCGCGCGTGACCTCGTCCCGCACTTCCACTGATTTGACGATCCACTGGTCGTTAAGCCGTTTCAGATCGAGCACCGTCATCGTTTTGATCGGTTTCTCATCCGCGTTGAGCTGAGTCGCTTGGAGCAACGCATCGAACTGATCGTCTAAAAACACCCGCACGCCGGCGATATCGGGGTGCGCGGCGATCAGATCGGCCGGTGCATAAAGCAGGAAGGCATGAGCCGCACGACCCCGCACGCGCGTAACACCTTCGTAAGTCCAATCCGTCCAATACGTGAACGGCATCTCCAGATCAAAGGCCGAAAGATTCGTGCCCGCGATCGGGTTAAACCAAGCATCAATCGGCAACAGGTTGGCCGACGTCTCCTCGGCGGATTGTCGCCACACCCGCGGCTCAACGCCATTTTGGACGAGCCAGCGTTCAAATTTTCCTTCCGCGACCGTGAGATGCACGCGCGACAGCGGCCCCATGGTCGTTTGCGTGCCCCACCATTGTCCGGGAATCGTGCGCCCTGGCCCGCGACGTGGCAGCGTTTCGAGGTCGAAGCTCAGGAAATAATCCCCGCCGATACCTTGGGCGCGCCATGCGGCCAGACGCTTGCCTCCGGCCTCTTGATCGGGAGTGCCGACCGTCAGGTAGCGTGGCAGCAGGCGGTTGCTCTTTTGCTGGGCTCCGAGCGGATTGAGCCAAAAAAGAAGGCAGGCCGCCCAAGCGACCTGCCTGAAAATGATCTGGCGACGGCGGACGTCGATCACGCCAAGCTTACGGTTGAGTCGTCGTGGCCGGAGCCGGAGCGGTGACGGGAGACGTCACGGCAGGTGCCTCTTCGGTCGGAGTCGCGGACGTGACCGGATCGGCGGCGGGCGCTTCGATGGTCGGCAGCGCAGTGCCCGACGAGGCGTCGCCGTGGTTGCGTTCCCAGATGTGGCCCAAGTAAAGGAGGAAGCTCAGCACGAAAAACGCGACCGCAGCGTTGATCGTCGCCTTGGTGAGCACGTTGCCCGTATCGGCACCAAACGTCGCTTCGGCCGCGCCGCCACCCAAGGCCGCGCCCATGCCACCGTCGCTCTTCGCCTTCTGCATGAGAACCAGAAGGATCATGAAAAGGGAGACGAGGATCAGGATAAAAGTGAAGATGCCGATGAGAATGCTCATGAGAAAGGAAGACCACAGCAGGCGGTCCGGCAGTTTGTCAATGCCCGGGACGGGCTGAGGGAGCGAAGGTTGCGTGATCGAACCAGTGCGCCGTTACGCCCCCTGATTGTCCTCGGCCCGGTTTTTGTCGTAAAAGAGGCGCACCTCGGCTTGGCCGGTGCCGCCATCTTCCTTGATGAGATGCTTGGCGCGCATGAGCGCTCGCTTGGTGCTCATCGTGAGATTGGCTTCGGTGGGGAAAATGTTTTCGAGGCCGATCTGCGCCTCGGCGCCGCTCGCGCGCAGGACCCGCTCGACATCCGGGGTGATCCCGCTGATCAGCAGATGCCGGCCGGTTTTCTCCAAGTATTCAAGGAGCTGGAGCAGCGATAGCACCGACGTGGCATCAAGGTGGCGGGCATTTTTTAAGCGCAGGATGACCACGCGAATGCCTTCGTCGTCGGACAAATACCTGACCTGTTCCTGAAATAGATCGGCGGCGCCAAAGAATAATTCGCCTTCCACGTGGACGATGGAGATGGCTTCGTTGCGCCGCTCCTTTTTGCCTTCGATTTGAGAGAGCTGACCTTCCTCGTTGAAGCCATATTCGACCAGTGACGGTGCGCTCGCCTTCTTTAAGTAAAGGCCGAGCGACAAGCCGATGCCGACGTAAACGGCGGTGTCGAGCTGGAGCGTCAGGGCCGCGATGAGCGTGCCCCAAAACACGATCGCATCGGATTTCGTGGCCCGGCGCACGATGCTGATCTGCCGAAGATTGATGAGCTTGATCGCGATCAGGATTAGGAATGCGGCCAGCACGGCAATGGGCACAAAATTCACGGCGGGAGCCACGGCGACCAAGATCAGCAACACGATGAGACTGCTGAACAGACCGGCCGCCTGCGTGACGCCGCCCGATTCATAGCACACGGCGGTGCGCACAAACGACGAAGAGCCGGGCATCGCGCCGAACGCGGTTGCGGCGAAATTCCCGAAGCCCGTCGCGATCAATTCCTGGTTGGGGTTAACTTTTTGGCCGGAACGCGCCGCGATCGTCTTGGTGATCGAAATGGTTTCGAGCATGCCGAGAAGCGCCGCCGCCAACGCCACGCTCGCCACCTCTGGGATCAGACGCAGCGCGGCTTCGTTGGTCGGAAAGCCGATGAAGAGCGGCATGCTGCCGGCCAACTCGCCGGCATCGCTCACCAGCGGCACATCGAAATCGGTGAGATGGTAGCCCAGTGAAAGCGCGCCGAAGAGAACGATGACGATCAGCCCGTCGGGCCACGTGGGGCGCAGACGTTTGATCAACACCATTAGCAGCAAACTGGACACCCCCACCCCCGCGGTCATGGGGTTGAGCGTCCACGTGCCGACGCCAGTCACAATATGGCGCAGGATTCCCGGGAGACTGACGTCTTCCGGTCGCGCCAACCCGAGCAAATTGCTCAGCTGCCCGACCCCGATCAGGATGCCAACGGCGGTCGTGTAGGCGACGATAACCGTGCGGGAAATGAAGTGCGTCAGCGTGCCGAGCTTAAAGAAACCGGCCGCGACCTGAAACGCGCCGATCATGAACCCGATGATCAAGACCTTCTGCAGTGGCGTGAGAGGCACCTCGGCCACCGTGAGCAAGGCCCCGGCCAGGATGATCGAAATCGTATTGGTGGGTCCGAAAATCAGGTGCCGCGACGTCGAAAAAAGAGAGCAAAAGAACCCCCCGACAATCGCCGTGGCGATCACGGCTTTGACGGGAATCCCTACCACGACGGCGAAACCGATGGACTGCGGGATCGTGACGATCGCCACCATCACGGCGGCGATCAGATCGCGCCGCAGTTTGCTCCAGGAATAGCGCGCCAAGCCGCGCATAATCGGCGGCACGGGATCCATGCGGAAGTAGTCGGCGACCTCCGTCAGCCCCCCCACCGCCTCGCTGATGACGCCTCTAGTCGAACTCGAATTGTCGCCCGACTCAGCCACGTGCGGTCAGGCTTCGACGCCGAGCTTTTCCAAGATGCGTTGCAGGTCGTCGTTGCCCGCGTAGGCGATGACGATTTTGCCCCGACGCCCACGGTGCTGCACCAAGACCCGCGAACCGAGATGACTGGTAAGTTTTTTCTCGATACCCTGAATCGCGGCAGTATCCGCCGCCGAACCTTTGAGCGGTGTTTTGTTGGCCGCAGTCACGTTGGCTCCGGCCTTTTTTGCCTGCACCAAGGCTTCCGTGGCGCGCACGCTGAGGGCGTCTTCGATCACCCGGCGGGCCAAAACCGCGCGCTGAGCGGCATCCTCGACACCGAGCAACACCTTGGCGTGACCGACCGAGAGGAGGCTCTTTGCGAGGTAGCCCTGCAATTCACCGTCAAGCGACAGCAGGCGAAGCGTGTTGGCGACACCGGCCCGGCTTTTTCCCACCCGTTCGGCGGCCTTTTCCTGGGTAAGGTCAAAGTCGCGGATCAGGCTGGCGTAGCCATAGGCTTCTTCGATCGGGTTGAGGCCCTCGCGTTGCAAATTCTCGATCAGGCCGAGCGCGGCGGAGGACGCATCACTCGCCGCGACGATGCGAACCGGGATCGACTTGAGCTTGAGCAGCTGAAAGGCGCGCCAACGGCGTTCACCGGCGATGAGCTGGTATTTACCTTCGCTCAATTTACGCACCACGACCGGCTGGAGCAGGCCCTCGGCTTTGATACTTTCGGCCAGTTCAGTGAGCTGATCCGGTGCGATTTCCTTTCGGGCCTGAAACGGGCTGGGCGAGATCGCATTGACCGAAACCTCCTCGAATCCGGGGGCCGGGTTGGTCGGGGCGGCGGCCGGCGCTTTGGCGACGGGCGTGGATGCGGTGGACGACGTTTTGGCGGGAGCGGCTTTACCGGCGCCGGCGATCAAACCGCCCAGGCCGCGACCGAGGCGGGATTTTGAATTGGCCATGAATAAAAGAGAATAAACGCGTTACTTGGCGCCGGGAATGAAGAGCGTTTGGCCAACCTGGATTTTCGTCGGATCCGTGATGCGGTTGGCGTTGATGATGTCTTTGACCGAAGTGTTGGTGCGCGAGGCGATACTGGAAAGCGTATCCCCTTTCTGGATCGTGTATTGCCCGCCTTCCTTCGAGAAATCGTCGTTAAACGTGGGCGTGGTGATGGCGGCGCGCTGGGCCATGCCCTTGGCGAGCGAATCGACGGCAGCGTTGGTTTGGCGGGCGAGCTCCTTGATGGCATTCGCGGCTTGATCGCGGGTGCTGTTGTCCCCGGCGCGCAGGGCCTGATTCACGTCGGCGATGGCTGAGTTGAGCTGGCTCACCGTGGCGTAGGTTTCGTTGAGGCCGGCCGTCGCGGAACGCAGGGATTTGTTTTCGCGCTCCAGTTGCTCGATACGGAGCGACAGCTCCCCCACTCGCTGCACCAGTCCACGCAGATCCTCGCGCATGTTGGCCACCTCGTAGCCGAGATTGTTCGAAGCGGTTTGGGCGGACGAGAGAGAGACGAGAAGCGCGGCAAACGCTCCCAACACGGATGCTTTCAACATGGGGGCGAACTTTGCGCAAATCCCACCGCGAAAACAAGCGGCATGTCGCGGCTTATCGCAGGGGACGTGCGCCGACCAGGACGGTGTGGCCGCTCGACGGCAGGCGTGTGCCGGTCGCGATGGGAAATCCGCGCAGGAAATCCGCCGCCGCCAACATCTTGCCCCCGGGGCGTTGCAGCTGCCGCACGCGCAGGGTGCCGCTTCCCGTCGCGATCAACAATCCGTTCTCGTCGGCGCCGACCACGGAGCCGGCTGCGGAACCGCCGGCGGATTCACTTAGCGTGTCCGCGCGTCCAAACTTTACCGGCGTATCGCCGATCATGACTTGGCACGTCGGCCACGGGAAAAGACCGTTGATGCGCGCGGCAAGCTCGGCGGCGGCGCGGGAGAAATCCAACGCTCCGTCCTCCTTCGAGAGGCGACGGCAAAACGTGACGCGAGACTCATCCTGCGGATGGAAACGGAGCGAGCCCGCGGCCAATTTGGGCAGATTGCGCCACACGAGGGTCGCGCTCGCTTCGGCCAATTTAGCCTCGACATCGAGTGCGGTGTCGAGCGACCCGACCGCCACGCGCTCCACGTCGGCGACGGGGCCGGCATCAAGCGCGGGCACGATCCGCATCAGCGAAACGCCAGTCTCGCGTTCGCCGCTGGCGATCGCGGTCTGGATCGGCGACGCGCCTCGGTATCGAGGCAACAACGACGTGTGCAAGTTCAAGGTGCCCAGCCGCGGCGTCTCGATGACCGGGAGGCGCAGGATGTGCCCATAGGCCATGACGAGCGTCACGTCCGGCTCGAGGAAAGCCAGTTGCTGGCGCGCGTCGTCGTCGAATTTCTCGGGCTGGTAGACGGGCACCCCCGCCGCCATGGCCCATGTCTTAATGGCATTGGCCACCACGCGTTGGCCACGTCCCACCGGACGATCCGGCTGCGTGAACACGCCGACGATTTCGACCACGGCACGCCCTTCGTCCGCGAGCCGTTCCAACATCGGCAACGCGATGCCGTCGGAGCCCATGAACACCAATCGCATCACCTTCGCCATATTACCGTATCCCCCCGCCCGGGTCGTTTCAACGCCTGCGACCGACTCAATCTTCGAGCGTTTCGTAGCGTTCGTCGTCCTTGGCGTCTTTGCCGGACTCTTCCTTCACCTTCCACTTCGCCTTGAAATCGCCGCGCTCCGCGAGCTTCGCTTTGCCTGAGAACGGCTTCACGTGCTCGTCGTGCTTTTCCTTGCCGACGAGGTCGAAATACATCGGACAACCGTCGAGGCCGAACTCCTTGACCAAACCGGCTTCGAGGTAGCGACGGTATTGCTCGGTGAGCTTTTCCTCGCGGTTGCAGAAAATCTTGAAACGAAACGGACGGACCCCGGTTTGCGTGGCGTAGTAGATCCGGAAGCGTTTGCCCCCGATGGCCGGCGCAGGCGTGCGGTCCGCCAGCTCGGTGAGCAGACGGTTCAGGCGACCGGTTGGAATCTTTTTGTCGAGCATGCGGTCGATCTTCACCGCCGCGTTCAACATGCGGTCAACCTCGTATCCACTGGTCGCCGACACGAAAATCACCGGCGACCCCGGCGTGAAGAACATGCGGCCCGAGAGCGATTGTTCATACTTTTCGCGGTATTCGCGTTCGTTGCGGTAGCCGTGCAGCGCGGCTTCGGGGTTGAAGTCCTGGAAGCCTCCGGCGCCAAAAGACTTTTTCACGACGTCCCATTTATTGACGACGATGATGATCGGCTTGCGCTCTTTCACCGCTTCACCGGCGATGGCCTTGTCCTGCTGGGTGACGCCGTCGATGGCATCGAGCACCATGTAAACGACGTCTGCCCGACCGATGGCGTCAAGGGAACGCAGCCGCGAAAAATACTCCACGGGCGACGCGACCTTTGTCTGCGTTTTGATGCCGGCGGTATCGATCAGGCGAAAGGGATACATCTCGCCGTCGCGGCCTTTGAATTCAAACGGCAGCTCGACCGCATCGCGTGTCGTGCCGGGGGTGTCGCTGACGATCAAGCGGTCGCTGTCCAGCAGGCGGTTGCTGAGGGAGGACTTGCCCACGTTCGGTCGACCGATGAAGCAGATGCATAACGGTCCGCGGGGACGTGCCGGGTTAATGACCTCTTCGGGCGGCGGTGGCGGAGGGCCGAGTTCGGCCAGGATCGCGTCGCGCAGCACGTCTTCGCCGCGGCCATGCTCCGCGGAGAACAGAATCGGTTCGCCCAGTCCGAGACGATAGACCTCCGCGTAATCCACCTTGGCGTCGCCGAAATCGGCTTTGTTGATCACGAGCTGCACCTTCTTCTTGGTGCGGCGCAGTTGGCCGGCGATTTTGGTATCGAGGGCGTTGATGCCGTGGATGCCGTCGACGATGAAAAGAATGAAATCCGCCGTATCGATGGCAAAGTCGACCTGATGTTCGGAGGCTTTGGTGAGCTCCGGCGTGGACTCGCCGCCCTTCAAGCCGAGGCCGCCCGTGTCGAGCAGCGTGAACGCACCGTCCTCGACAAACGCGCTCACCACGTCGCGCGTGATGCCGGGCTGGTCGTGCACGATGGACATGCGCTTGCGCACGAGCCGATTGAAGAGGCGGCTCTTACCGACGTTGGGACGACCGACGATGGCTACTGTGCGCATGGGAGAATAGGGTTGTGGCTAACACCGGGACGTGACGAACCGCTCAATGCGGTCGCAGGCGTCAATCAGGTGTTCGTAGCTGGTAGCAAAACAGGCGCGGACGTGACCGCGACCGTTTTCACCGAACGCGAGGCCCGGCACGACGGCGACTTTGTGCTCGGTGAGCAGGCCGGTCGCGAATTCTTTTTCGGTTATGCCGAGGGCCTTGACGCTGGGAAACGCGTAGAAGGATCCGCGGGGCGAATGGCAGGTGAGGCCGATCTCGTTGAAGCGACGCACCACGAGGTCGCGGCGGCGGTGGTATTGGTCGCGCATCTTTTGCACGTTGTCCCAGCCGTGGTTCAGCGCTTCAAGGGCGCCCTCCTGGGCGATGATCGAGGCGCACATCATGGCGTATTGATGCACCTTCATCATCGCGTCGATGAGGACCGCCGGACCACAGGCGTAGCCGATGCGCCAGCCCGTCATGGCGAAGGCCTTGGAAAAGCCGTGCAGGAAGATCGTGCGCTCCGCCATGCCGGGCAGACTGGCGATGCTGGTGTGCACGCCGTCGAACGTCAGCTCGGAGTAGATTTCGTCGCTCAAGACCAACAGGTCTTTTTCGCGGCAGAAGGCGGCGATCTTTTCGAGCTGCTCCTTGGTGCACGTGCCGCCGGTCGGATTGCACGGCAGATTCAACATGAGCATCTTGCAGCCGGGGGTCCATGCGGCCTCCAAGGCTTCGACGGTGAGGGCAAAGTTGTCCGCCGCGTAGGTCGGCACGGCGACGGCTTCACCGCGCGCCAAGATGATACTCGGCGAATACGAGACGTAGCAGGGCTGGTGAAACATCACCTTGTCGCCCGGCTCGCAGAAGGCGCGAAACGCCAAATCGAGCGCCTCGCTCACGCCGACGGTTACGATGACTTGGTCTTCCGGGCGGTAATCCACGCCGAAGTGTTCCGTCACGTAGCGCGAGATGGCTTGGCGCAGTTCGAGCAAACCGAGGTTGGAGGTGTAGTAAGTCTTGCCGTGTTCAAGGGCGTAGATCGCCGCCTCGCGCACGTGCCAGGGCGTGACGAAATCGGGTTCGCCCACGCCGAGCGAGATTACGTCCTGGCCTTTCATTTTGGCGACCAATTCAAAGAAGTCGCGGATGCCGCTTTTCGGTAGCGTGGCCACATGGCCGGCCACCCAGCGTGAGGGGTCGTTGCTCATCGTCGTTTGCTCCGTGCTGGGTTACGGGGTGACGTTGAGGCGCGTCGTTTCGGCCTCACCGACTTCGAGCAGGAAGCCCTGCTCCTTGTAGCTGCGCAGCATGAAATGCGTCGCGGTCGAGAGCACGCCGTCGACGGTCGACAGCTTCTCCGACACGAAGGCGGCAACTTTTTGCAGAGTCGGGCCCTGCACGATCACCAGCAGATCGTAGCCGCCGGAAACGAGATAACATGATTCGATCTCATCGAAACGAGCGATGCGCTCGGCGAAGCGATTGAACCCGCGTCCCCGCTCCGGCGTGATGCGCACCTCGACGACGGCCCGCACGGCGGCGGCGGCCGCGGCCTCCCGGGAAAGATCGAGCACCGGACGCCAGCCTAGGAAGATTTTATCTTTTTTCAGCTGCTCCAGGTGCTGTTCCACTTCGGCTTCCGAAATGCCCGCCACCTGCGCCATTTGCGCGGTATTGAGACGTTCGCCTTCGAGTAACAGCTTGAGAACAGGGTTCATGGGAAGGGGGACACTCTCAGAAAGGCCGGGGGTAACTCCACAAAAATCTACGTGAGGTCGTTTCCACGGTAGATTTGTGTTCAGTCGGAGCCGTTCGCTGCGCTAAATCTCCCTTTTACCGATGTTCGAATCCCTGACCGACAAACTCTCTTCCGCCCTGCGCAACCTCCGCGGCGTGGGCCAGCTGACCGAGGAAAACATGGCGGAGACCCTGAAAGAGGTGCGCGCCGCCCTCCTCGGCGCCGACGTCCATTTCAAGGTCGCCCGGGAATTTATCCAGCGCGTTGAGGAGAAATGCGTCGGTCAAGAGGTCCTGAAGGGCGTCACCCCGGGACAGCAAATCGTCAAAATCATCAACGACGAGCTGGTCGACCTACTCGGCCAAGGGACCACCGAACTCTCAGCCACTCGGCCGCTGAAGATCCTCATGGTCGGGTTGCATGGCTCCGGCAAAACGACCTCGACCGGCAAACTCGGTCGTCTGCTCAAAAAGCGCGGCTATCACGCGCCCCACGTCGTCGCGTGTGACGTTTACCGCCCGGCTGCGATCGACCAACTTGAGATCCTCGCGCAACAGGAGGAACTCGGCTTCACGGCGGATCGCAATACGAAGGACGTTTCGGCCATCGGTCGCGCCGGTCTCGCGGCGGCCAAAGAAGCCAAGAGCGACGTCGTGATCTTCGACACGGCCGGTCGCCTGCAGATCGACACCGAGCTCATCGCCGAGGTGAAGCGCCTGCACGAGATCGTGCGTCCGGACGAAGTGTTGCTCGTGGCCGATGGCGCCTTGGGCCAGGAAGCGGTCAACGTTGCGAAGGCGTTCCACGAGGCGCTCAACGTCACCGGACTCATTCTTACCAAGCTTGACGGCGATGCGCGCGGCGGCGCCGCGCTTTCGATCAAGGCGATCACGGGCGTCCCGATCAAGTTCATCGGCGTCGGCGAAAAATCCGCCGACTTCGAAACCTTCCATCCGGATCGTCTGGCCTCCCGCATCCTCGGCATGGGTGACGTCGTGTCGCTCGTGGAACGTGCGCAGGAGTCGATTGACGAGAAGGAGGCCGAGCGCATGGCCGAGAAAATGCGCAAGGCCGATTTCAACTTGGAGGACTTCCTCGGGCAGTTGCAGCAGATGAAAAAACTCGGCTCCATCGAAAGCCTGATGGGCATGATGCCCGGCATGAATGGCGTGAAACTGGGCGGCGATCCCGAGCGTCAGATGGCGCGCACCGAAGCG
Source organism: uncultured Opitutaceae bacterium (assembly GCA_963974355.1). Classification (GTDB taxonomy): domain Bacteria; phylum Verrucomicrobiota; class Verrucomicrobiia; order Opitutales; family Opitutaceae; genus Actomonas. Next base: position 6,037 of record CAXBDS010000003.1, on the reverse strand, counting down.
ATCATCCATTCGATGACGGTTCAGGAACGCCGCAAACCGCAAATTCTCAACGGCAGCCGCCGCATGCGCATCGCGAACGGCGCGGGCGTAAAGGTCGTCGACGTCAACCAGCTGCTGAAACAATTCCAGCAGATGCAGAAAATGATGAAGATGATGAAGGGCGGCGGCAGCAAAAAGATGATGCGGAAGCTGCAGGCCATACAGGGCGGACGCGGCGGTGGTGGCGGCATGGGCGGCCTGCCGGGATTCTAAGTCCGCTAAGCGCGCCGCTACGCCCCGTGACGTGACGGGCTCTACTTTGGCGCAGCCGCAGGTTCGGACGCGGGTGTCGCGGACACGCCCATGATGATGCGTGCGCCTCGCTTGTAGGTGAAGTAGGAATACACCCAAGAGAAGAACACCGCGATCCGGTTGCGGAAACCCACGAGGAAAATGAGGTGGATGCCGAGCCAAGCCGCCCACGCCGGCGGACCGGAAAATTTCAGAGCTCCGATTTGCGCCACGGCCGAAGACCGTCCGATCGTCGCCAGATTGCCTTTGTCTTTGTAGGCAAACGGCGCCGCAGGTCCTTCCGCCCCCGATGGGGCGCCGCGATTGAACCGCGCCGCAAGGTAGCGCCCCATCTGCATCGCTGCGGGCGCCACGCCCGGGACCGATTTACCGGAGGGGTCTTGCAACGATACCAGATCGCCTGCGGCAAAGACGTTGGGGTGCCCGGGCAGACTGAGATCGGGGGCGACTTTGATCCGTCCGGCCCGATCTGTCTCCACTCCCAAACTACGCGTGAGCGGCGAGGCCCCCACTCCGGCGCCCCAAATGATATTGCCCGCGCGAATCAGGCCGGCGCTGGTTTGCACTTCGTTCTCCCGGAGATCCTCGACTTTCGTGTTGAGCCGCACTTCGACCCCCAACGCTTCCAGTTGGCGCTTGGCGCTCGCGGAGAGGGGTTCGACAAATGCCGGCAATACCCGGGGCCCTGCTTCCACGAGGATGACCTTTGCCTGAGTGGGGTCGATGTGCAGAAAGTCGCGGTTCAGGACGCGCCGGGTCAATTCGGCAAAAGTTCCCGCCAACTCGACGCCGGTCGGACCGCCGCCAATGACGACAATCGTCATGAGTTCGCGGCGCAAAGCTTCATCCGATTCGGACTCCGCCCGCTCGAACGCGCTCAGCACGTTGCGCCGGATGGCGATGGCGTCGTCCAACGATTTCAGACCGGGGGCGAATTGCGCCCAGCCGTCGTGGCCAAAATAACTGGTCTGCCCGCCGAGCCCGATGAACAGGAAATCGTAGTTCAATTTTCCGCGGGCAAGTGACACCTCGCGGGCGGCGAGATCGATCTCCTCCACGCGGTCCATGCGAATGGTGATATCGGATCGATCTCGCAGCAACGAGCGGACGGGCTGGGCGATATCCGGCGCCGCCAACCCCGCCGTGGCCACTTGATACAACAGCGGCTGGAACAGGTGATGATTCTGCCGATCGACCAACGTCACTCGGTAGCGATCCTTCGCGAGGTGTTGGCAAAAATTGAGGCCGGCGAAACCGGCACCCAAAACGACGATATGAGGCAAATCCGGCGTGGGTCGGGAACTCATTCGAGAACGGTAGACCGATTCGGAGAAAAATCCACCGCCGCGAAATTTTCTCGCCGAGAACTATCGGGGAATCAGCGCCTCGAGTTGATCGATGCGGGGCTCGAGCGCCGTGATCCCCGCGGCCCAGAACGACGCATCGCGCAGATCGCGCCCGAGGGCTTGATTCACCGCCGCCTCGCAGGTCGCGCTGCCCGTCAGGCGCAGGAACGCCTCATAGCGCGGAAGGAAGTCGGGTCCCTGGCGCGCGTATTCCGCGTAGAGCGCCTGGCTCAACAGGAAGCCAAACGTGTAGGGGAAATTATAGAACGAGAGCTCGCCGATGAAAAAGTGCAGCTTCGAGGCCCAGAACCACGGATCGGTGCCTTCGTCACTGAGCGTGTCGCCGTAGACCTCGCGCTGCGCCTCTGCCATGAGCGTTTTCAAGCGGCTGACCGTCACGATACCCGCACGGCGTTCTTCGTAGAAGCGTTCTTCGAAATGAAAGCGCACCGGAATGTTCAGCAGATAGCTCGGCGCGTGACTGGTGCTCTGGTCGATCAGGAAGGCGCGGCGATCATCGGTCAGCGTGGGATCGGCCAGCAAGCCGTGACTCAGGAGAGTTTCGGCAAACGTCGACGCCGTCTCCGCGAGTGTCATCGGATAGCTCTGCGCGCAGGGCCGAAGTCTGCCGAGCAGATGACTGTGCCACGCATGACCGAACTCGTGCGCCAACGTGTTCACGTCGGACATGGTGTCGTTAAACGTCATGTAGATCCGCTCTTCACTCGTGACCGATGAACCGGTGCAAAATGCGCCTGAACGTTTGTTGGGCCGTTGTTCAGATTCGACCCAGCGCCGCTCCATGGTATCGCGGAAATAGTCGCCAAGCGCCGGATACGTGGCGTCGAAAGCTCCGCCGCAAAGCGCCACCGCTTCGGGCCACTCCACTTTGGTGGTGCTGGCAAATCGCGGCGCATCCAAGTCATACCACGCCAACCGTTCCGTGCCCTGCAAGCGGGCTCCGGCGCGCAGGATGCGCCGCGGCACTTCGTAGTTTTTGGCGATGGTCGCGAACATCGTGTGCACCGTCTCGGCCTGCACGGCGTTGTCGTGCATCGGTTGATCGAGGAAGTGGCCTTGGCCGCGTCGGCCGTAGAGCGTGAGGCGAGCTCCGGCGAGCGAGTTGATCGCCGCGGCGGCCACGTCCTCCGCATCTTTCCAGGCCCGGTTGCCGGCGACGAAGGCCGCGCGGCGCACCTCGCGATTCTGATCCGACATCAGCGCGCGCCGTCGCGACATCGACAGCACTTCGTCACCGCGACGATCGGGCCACGGCATCGTCCACACCATCTTGCCGGAGACCGTGTCGTAGAGGCGGCTCCATGCACTCAACCCATTCACGCCCAGATCGGCGGCGAGCGTTTCCTCGGCCGCCGACATCTGGTGGGCTCCCGCCGTCCGCAGATGCTCCAGCGTGTGCGCGCCGCCGGCCGTGAGTTGATGGGCCAGCAACCGGTCCCACGCGTAGTCGTTGGCTCCGGCCAGACCGCCTTCGAGGCCCGTGCGGAATTTGGTCAGCTCGGCCGCCAGCAGCGCGGTCGCGGCGGAGGCAGATTGGTAATCCTCATTGGCCGCGTCGGCGGCGCCAAGGCAGCCCAAGTAGGAGTCCAAATGGCCGAGCCGCATTTGTAGGTCTTCCCATTTCGAAAAGAGTTTCGCCCAATCGTCGACCAGCTCATCCACCAAGGGCCCGAGGCTTCCGGCGGATTCGCGGGCGTCGGCTATCTCACGCTGCAGGTCGGTATAGAAGGTGCGGTATTCCGAGCCGTCGAACGTCGGAAAATAAGACTCGAGGGTCCACGTGGTCGGAGGCGTTGCGCTCATGCTTCCAGAACGCCCCGCGCCATCGGCAAGGCAACCGCATTTCCGCCTTCAGGCCGCAGGAGCCGGCTCGCTGCGGGCGCGATGGATCGCCACGACGAAGGCCTTTAGTTTGGCTTCGTCTTTGATCCCGGGGCTTGTCTCGACGCCGCTGTTGACGTCGACAAAACGCGTATCACTGGCGGCGAGCGCCGCGCCGATATTGGTCGGGTTGAGTCCTCCCGCGAGCACCCAGGTCTTTTCCGGGTGGGCGTCGCGAAGTCGCTTGAATTTGGGCCAGTCGCCGAGCTTGCCCGAGCCGCCAAAGCCATCGGCGACAAAAGTGTCGATCAACCACGTGTCGGCCAGCGGCAGTTGTTCCGCCACCGGATCGCGCTCAGGCGGAAGCTTGGGCGCCAGCCAAAGCCGTTTCGGGCCCACCGCCTGGGACCAGGCGCGCACCGTTTCAGTGGGGGTCGTGCTGCCGTAGTGGATTTGGACGCGATCAAATCCCAGCGCCAAGGCTTGGTGGAGATCGGCCACCGTGGGTTCGACGAAGACCGCCACTTTGGGGCGGTCGGGCAGATTGGGCAGCAGATCGGCAAACGTCGCTGGGGCGACGTAACGTGGGGACTTCGGGTAGAAGTTGAATGCGAGGTAATCTGCTCCGACGCGGTCGGCCAGATGGGCGTCGACCAGACTGGTGAGCCCGCAGACCTTGAAACGAATGCCGTCAATCATGCGCCGGGCGCCGCTCAAAAGCGGTTGATGGTCTCGATGACGTGGGCGACCTCGTCGTCGGTCAATTCGGCGAAGATCGGCAGGCTGAGACAGGTTTGGGCGCACGCCTCGGCGACGGGCAACGAGCCGGCGCCTTGGCCGAGATCGGCGTAACAAGGCTGGAGATGAAGCGGCGCCGGATAAATCAGATCGGTGCCGATGCCGGCCGCAGTGAGATGCTCGCGCAGCGCGTCGCGTCGCGGGTGCAAGAGCGTGAATTGGTGATAGACCGAATCGCCCCATTCCGCCCCCGTGGGCAATTGTGTATCGGCGAGCGTGATACCGACGCGGTAGGCGGCGGCGATCGCGCGGCGACGGGCCGTCCAGGTCGGCAGGTGTTTCAGTTTTACGCTGAGCGCGGCGGCCTGCATGCCCTCCATGCGGTAGTTGTAACCGATGGCGTCGTGGCGGTAGCGCACGCTGGACCCATGCACGCGGAGCAGGCGCACCTGGGCGCGCAGATCGGCATCGGTCGCGATCACCGCACCGCCCTCACCTACGCCGCCGAGGTTTTTGGTCGGATAAAAGCTGAACGTGCCCAGCGCGCCCATCGTGCCGACCGGCCGGTCGTGGTAGGTCGCCAAGTGCGCCTGGGCACAGTCTTCGATCACGGCGAGGTTGTGCTTCGCAGCGAGGGCGAGAATCGGATCCATGTCGGCCGCCAAACCAAACAGATGCACCACGACGATCGCTTTGGTGGCCGGCGTAAGCGCAGCCTCGATGGTCTCGGCCGTGATCGTGTAGGTCGCCGGATCAATGTCGGCAAAGACCGGGCGGGCGCCGACATAACTGGCGGTCCATGCGCTGGCGATGAAGGTAAATGCGGGCACGATCACGTCGTCGCCGGGACCGAGATTGAGCGATCGCGCTGCGAGATGGAGGGCCGAGGTGCCGTTGTTGACGCCGATGGCATCGCTCGCGCCGGACGCGGCCGCAAAGGCGCGTTCGAAGGCTTCGACATCCGCGCCGAGGCAAAACCGGTTGCCGTCGTAGGTGTCGGCGATCGCGGCCAGAATCTCGGTGCGAAGCTGTTGATGCGGACGGGAAAGATCGAGGAAAGGAACTTTCATGAAGAGACAGGCTTAGACGGAAGCGTCGGTTTTGCCGAGGTGTTTGACCAGCGCGGTGATGAGATTGTCGATGCCGGGTTCCTGGGCCTCGAAGTGGGGCTTGAGGCCGGTTTCGGTGAGCGTCTGGGTGGTTTGCGGTCCGATGCTGCCGATGGCCGGACGGCGTGCGCCTTCTTCGATCTGGAGGGCGACGGCCTGATCACGAAAAGCGGTCACGGCAGACGAGCTGGCAAACAGCACCGCATCGGCGCCGCGCTCGCGGAAATCGGTCGCAGCCGGGTGCCCGCTCAAGTCGGTTTTGATCGTTTGATAGAGTTGCAGACGATCCACGATGGCGCGGCCCTCGTCTTCGAGGCGTTTGATCAGGGTGTCGCGGTTGAGGTTGCCCGTAACGACCACAATCTTGGCGCTGTCGAGACTCTCCGTGGCGATCAACGCATCGGCCAAGGCGTCGGCGGTGGCGATCTTCGGCATGCATTCGACCTTGATCTTATAGGCTTCGATGGCGGCGCGAGTGGCCTCGCCCACGCACGCGAAACGGAGCAGGCCAAGATTGCGGATCTCGTCATAGGCGCGGAAAAACGTGTCGAAGAACCCCGTCACGCCATTCGGGCTCGTGAAGACGATCCAGTCATACGAACCGAGTTCGGAGAACACATCGATCAGCTCATCGCGCGGCAGGACCGGTTCGACCTTGATCAAGGGCAGTTCCAGGACTTCGGCGCCGAGGTGTTCCAGTTTGCCGCGCAG
>CAXBDS010000002.1:0-83312 GCA_963974355.1 uncultured Opitutaceae bacterium | reverse complement strand
GCGCTCAATCGGGAAAAAACCCGTGCCCAGCTCCTGGAGGAAGTGGCCAAGGCTTGGCAGCGTCCCGGCATCTATGAAGAGCGCTCCGGCGAGACCGCGGCAAATGCGCGCGTGACCACACAGCTCGCCCAAAAGCTCGATACCATCCAAATCCCGAGCGTGAGTTTCTCGGCCGTGGATCTTACGCGCGTGGTGACCACGTTGAGTGATCTCTCCGCCGAGTTCGACGGCAGCGGCGGTTCCAGCAAGGGCGTGAACATCGTCGTCATCGACCCGCAAAACGGCAATCCGGCGGTGAGCCTCACGCTGCGCAACCTGTCGCTGAAGCGTATCCTCGATGTTATTACAGACTCGGTGGGCTACCAATACGAAGTCCAGAGCGACCTGATTGTGGTCCGTCCCGGGGGCGAAACCACCACGCTCGACACGTCCTTTTTTCCGGTCACGCGCTCGACGGTCATTCGCATGACAGGTCTCGGCGGCGGCAGTGGGGGCTCGGCGCCCGTGTCGTCCGATCCGTTTGCTCCGGCGCCTGCGGCGTCGACCGGCGGTGGTGGTGGCGGTAGCGGCGAGTCGGGTGCCCTCCGGGCGTTCCTGCAGCAAGCCGGCGTGAATTTCGACGGCGTGCCGGGGTCGAGCCTCGCCTACGATGGTTCGGCGATGATCGTCACGCAGACCACGCGTAATATCGAACGCATCCGCAACATCCTTAACCGTTACAACGATGTCCGTCAGGTCGAGATCGAGACCAAGTTCATCGAGGTCCAAGAGGGCGCGTTGGAAGAACTCGGCGTCAAGTGGGGCATCAGCCGCCGTGGTGTCGCCCAGTTCGATCCGGCGACGGGTGCACCGGTCTTGGGCTCGGATGGTCAGCAGGTTTTTACGCCGCAGGAAGTTTACTCCACCGATAGCGTGAACCGCACGCTTTCCAATGCGTTTTCCAGTTCCACGGGTTCTTCGCTGTTGTCGATCGAGAATCCGGGCGGCTCCACCACGAGTGCCACCGGAACAGTTACCACTACGCCGCAGATTTCGCGGTCCATTCCTTTTAACGCGCCTTCGCTGCCGGGGGCAGTCCCGTTGGGATCGTTGGCCGGATCGCTCGCTTCGATCAGTGGCATGGTGGGCGAGTTTGATGTCACAGCCGTGATCAGAGCGTTGTCACAGAAGGCAGGCAGCGATCTGCTGAGCGCACCGAAGGTGACGGTCCTTTCCGGCAACCCGGCCAATATCGTGGTGGCCCAGGAGATGCGCTATCCGCAGAGCTATGGTGAGATCCAGTCGGCAGTCGGCACATCGGGCAGTGCTCAAAGCGGGGGCTCCGCCGGTGTCACGATCACGGCCGGCACGCCGCAAGAGTTCACCACCCGTAACGTCGGTGTGGAGCTGAAGGTCACTCCGACCGTCGAAGAAGACGACTATTCGATTAGCTTGGATCTGGCACCGAAGGTCACGGAGTTTGAAGGCTTCGTGGAATACGGCGGCACCTCGGTCGCCATCTCGAGAGGCACGACCGTGACCGTGCCCTCGGGCTTCTACCAACCGATCTTTTCGGTGCGTGAATTGACGACGAAGGTGACCATCTGGGACGGCGCGACGTTGGTCATGGGTGGTCTCACCCGCGAGGAAGTGAAGAAGGTCAACGACAAGGTTCCGATCCTCGGTGATATTCCGCTGATCGGTCGGGCGTTCCGTTCGAAGGGCGAGAGCTCACAAAAACGGAATCTGCTCATCTTTGTGACGGCCAATTTGGTCAGTCCTGGCGGTTCGCCGAAGAAGCAGGCGCTGAAGAGCGTCGCGCCGAGCTCGATGTTCCAGAACCCGACGATCGTAACCCCCGCCAGCTCGGAAGCCCGGGTGCGCGGTGGCAACTGACTTCAGCGAAGCTCCGTTACCCATGAAACATTTATTTTCCCCGCGACAGATGGTGGCGTCGGTGCTTGCGATAGCTTCGACGCTCACAGTCTTTGGACAAATCGCGCCTCCTACGCTTTCGCTCCTGCCTGCGGGTCAATATAGCGCGCCATATGGCAGTGAGCAGGTTTTCGTCGCGACCGCCGCTGGCAATGGGGGGCGTGCTATTCAGCGGGTCGAGTTTTACTATGATGGGGTGAAACTCGCTGAAGATATGACTCCGCCCTATACGTTTGTTTTGCTGGGGCCACCAGCCTTGGGGCCGCATCAGGTCCTTGCCAGAGCTGTTGATACTGCGAATGCGGCGAGTGACGTTGTCACTATCTTGGAACTGACGGATCCGATTGGGCAGGCACCAGCGGTTGCGCTGACTTATCCTACCGCAGGGTTGGTTGGCCGAGTGGGCCAGTCATTGGCGTTGGAGGCTAACGCCAACGATAGCGATGGGACTATTGTCGGGGTTACCTTCTTGTTGGATGAGACGACGGTTCTCGGGACCGATACGTCGGCTCCTTACACTAGTTCTTGGACACCTGCGTTGGGTGGGATGAATACGATTCGTGCGATTGCTCGGGACAATTCGGGTCGAACTTCCTCCAGCAGTTTAACCATAACCGTGGTCAGCAATTCGGCTCCCGTAGCCGCGTTGACCTCGCCGGTTGCGGGCGCCGTTCTCCAGACCGGCCAGCAAGTCCAATTGACTGCGAATGCGGATGATTCCGATGGCGGGATTTCTGGGGTATCCTTTTATGTCGACGGAGTTTTGGTGGGGGCGGATACCACGGCGCCTTACTCGCTGTCGTGGACACCGCCCCTGCCGGGAGTTTATACACTATTTGTGCGGGCCGTTGATAACTTGGGCGTTAGCACCGACTCCGCCACGATGCAGTTTTCCGTCGCGAATGGGAATGCTCCGAAGGTCCAAATCGAAACGCCTCAGCTGAATTCGATCGTCCTGACCACGCTTGAAACGGAAATCTTGGCAACAGCAACAGATGCCGAAAACTCCATCACATCAGTTCGATTCACCGTGGACGGCGTCGACCTTTCCACCGTTACGGTTCCACCTTATTCAACGTTGTGGCAGCCCGGAATTCCGGGGAGCCACGAGATTGTTGCCTACGCTACTGATTCATCCGGTGCGATCGGGGTTTCCACTCCCGTCTTGGTCAATGTGCCGTTTAATGCCCGTCCTAGTCCTTTGGTCGATGCCACCGAGTTTGTGACCTCGACGCTTTCGGATCTCGCGGATCGGACACCGGAAGAGGAGGAACTCGAACTGCTTGTCGCACAATTCAATCGAGGAACTCAGACGAGGCCTGGATTCACGGCCTCGCTTTTTGAATCGGCCTATTTCGCCGAGTCGAAGCAGCTAACCATGTTATACCGGGCGATTCTTGGTGAATGGCCAACTCCAACCGAATTGGCTACATTGCGCAATGCCGCTACCGCAGGCAGCGGCAATGTGAATATCGGAGACGACCACGGTAATAACTTCTCGAATGCCACCGTGTTGGTGGGGCAGACCACGGCTGGGTTTCTTGAGAGCCTTGGTGATGCCGATGTTTTTAGTTTCACCGTCGCTAATGATAACACTTTGGTGACTTTGCGCACCTTGGGCAGCACCGACACGACAGGTGAGCTCTATGACAGTTCAGAAAATTTGATCGCTTCGGATGATCAGACGGGAACGGGAAACAACTTCGAGATCATTCGGGCGTTAGACGCGGGAACCTACTATATCGCGGTGGAGGGATGGTTGAATTTTACTCTAGGTGCCTACACTCTAGAAGTTATTGGGCCGGACTTGGATGGGGAAGTTGCGGGCGGTCAAGCATTACAACTTACCACCGCAGTTAACGCACTGACCTCGTCCACTGAATACAAGCAGCGTTATGGTTCATTCTCGGTGGTTACGGATGCGGAACGTCGGACCTTTGTTGGACGGGTATTCAGCAATCTTTACGACCAGACGGCATCGCTGCAGCAAATCCAGCTGGGGGCAACGGCGATTCAACAACTGGGTGCTGATGTCTATCTTGCGGCTCTTGCTGCGGGTGAGAAAATTACGATCAATGCCAGCCGGGTGGATCCGATCACAAATGCGCCGAATATATCTGCCACGTTGCGCACCGCCGCAGCGATCTCTGCGACGTTACAAATCCGACCCACGAACTTATTGATTTCACAGTATGAAACGCTGGATCCTCTGGGCCTGGCGGATGCGCTGTTGGACAGGGTTGAATATGAGAATCGCTTCATCACGATTACGAAATCGCCTGAGAGTCAGAATTTGGCGCTAGGTGCGGGTCTTACCTTGTCGGTCGATGCTAGAGGAACGCAACCCATGACCTACCAATGGTTTCGCAATGGGGTCGCGCTTTCTGGCTCGCGCAGTCCGGTTCTATTTCGAAATTCTGTCACAACCAACGATAGCGGGTTTTACGCGGTTGAGGTCAGGAACTCAGTTGGATCGGTCTACAGTCCTTCAGCGATTGTCGTCGTCGGTGGAGAGAGCAATCGAATCTCCAATCTTTCCACCCGCGGTGTCACTGGAACTTCTGATCGGGCGATGATTGCGGGATTCGTAGTCAAGGGGGCGGCGCGTCCTTTCTTGGTGAGGGCGGCAGGCTCGACGTTGAAGAGCTTTGGGGTGAGCAACCCGGTAGTTGATCCTTCGGTGGAGCTTATTCAGAACGGAATCCTCGTCGGATCCAACAATGACTGGGGCGGCAGTCCGGCTATTGCGGATGCGACTGCGCAAGTGGGCGCTTTTGCGTTTCCCGTGGACAGTAAGGAATCGTCGTTGCTGGTTAGTTTGGGGCCTGGGAGTTACTCCGCCGTCGTGGGAAGCGCCGGTCAAACAGGCTCTACCTTGGTTGAAGTATACGATGTCAATCCACAGCAAGGGGATGATCTCAAAAACGTTGCCACGAGGGGGCTAGTTGGGTCATCCGCCGAACCTAGCTTGATTGGAGGTTTTGTGGTTCGGGGCGCGGCAAGCAGTCGGGTGTTGGTCCGGGCAGTCGGGCCGGGACTCGCAGGTTTTGGCGTCACGGATGCGGCATCCGACGTGCGGGTAGTCGTCCGCAATTCAGCTGGAGTGGCGGTCGGTAGTAATGACAACTGGGAGGATAGCGGCAACGGTTCAATGGTTACTGCATCTTCTGAATCCGTTGGTGCGTTTGAGCTCGTCTCGGGAAGCAAGGATGCCGCCGTGGTTCTGACCCTTGTGGGGGGGGGCTTACACGGCAGAAGTCGCCGGTGTGAACGGCGCGATCGGCACGGCGCTGATCGAGATCTACGAGCTACCGTGAGTGGGCGTTTCTCCAGATAAATTCGTCAAGGCCGGTCGTTTCGACCGGCCTTTTTCGTTGAGCGGTGAAAGCGGACCGAGCTGACTGCGGTATGTCCACTTGGCTGCTCGTCGACGGGTTTAACCTCGCTTACCGCTGTTTCTTCGCGATCCCGGAACTCAATCGGGCGGATGGATTTCCGACCAATGCGCTGCATGGCTGGGTCAAGTCGTTGTGGAAATTGGAAGACATGTTCAACCCAGCCGGAACCTTGGTTTTTTTTGATTTGGGCGGAGCGCAGGATCGTTTGGCGTTGTTGCCTGACTACAAGGCGCAGCGGGAGGAGATGCCGGAGGCGCTGGAGAAGCAGATTCCGATCATCAAAGCGTTGACGAAGGCCATGGGCTGGGTCGGCGTCGAGCAGAGTGGGGTGGAAAGCGACGACTTGCTGGCGGCCCAGGCCGTGAAGCTTGCCGAGGCGGGTCACGCGGTGCGCATTGTGAGTTCGGACAAGGATTTTGCCCAAGTGGTGACCGAGCAGATTTTCATGCTGCTGCCTCCGCCGACCGCCAATCCGCGTTTGGGCTGGCGCGAAATGAATCCCGCGAAGGTGGTCGAGAAATTTGGCGTGCCACCGAGCCAGATCGCCGACTACCTGGCGTTGGTCGGCGACACGGCCGACAATATTCCCGGCCTCGCTGGGGTGGGCCCCAAAACTGCCGCGAAGTGGTTGCAAGCGTATGGCTCGCTGGAGGCGATTATTGCGGGAGCGAGCGAGCTGGTGCCCGCCCGTTTTTCTCCGATGGTCGCGGCTGAGGCCGAGCGGCTCCGACTGAATCGGCAATTGACGACCTTGAATCTTGCGTTGCCCACGTTGCCGGCGGTCCGGGCCACTCCGGATGGATCGGCGGTCATTGCATTGCTCGAGGAATTGGAGATGCGCGGGAGTGTCGCGGAAGCGCGCCAACGTTATCAGCAGCAAGAGTTGTTCTGAACGAGGGCCCTCGGCAGGGGCGAAGGTAGGCGCTTGGGGAGGAATTCGTGATTCGTTTACCTTGGTGAGGCACGAGAAATCGGTTACAGCCCCTTAGACCATGAAGATCACATCCGCCGAATTCCTTACCAGCGCCCCCGATTTGGCAGGATGCCCGCCGCCGGCGTTACCCGAGTTTGCCTTTATTGGCCGCTCCAACGTGGGTAAGTCCTCGTTGATCAACATGCTCACGGGCAAGCGGGATCTCGCAAAAGTCTCCGGCACGCCCGGGAAGACCCAGCTCATCAATTTTTTTGCCATTAACCGACGATGGATGTTGGTGGATTTGCCTGGCTACGGATTTGCCAAGGTGGCGAAGCAACGAAGTGTGGAGTTCAACATCGCCGTGAGCAACTATCTGGAGAAACGTGAGGCAGTGGTATGTGCCTTTTCGCTGATTGATGCCCGTATCCCGCCGCAGGAAATCGACTTTCGTTTCTTGGGGTGGGCGGCAGATGTCGAGTTGCCGGTCGCCTTGGTCTTCACCAAGACAGAGAAGCTCTCGGCGACGGCCTTGAAGCGCACTGTAGACACCTTCGAGGCGGCTCGCATCCAGGCGAGCGTCGCCGCCCCCGTGGCGATCTTCACCACCTCGTCAAAAAACAACGCGGGGCGGGCCGAGGTGCTCGCCTTTATCTCGTCCGCCCTTGAGCGCGGCCTGCCGAAGAGGTAGCCGCGGTGTTTGGCCTAAGGGGGATGAAGGCCTTGGGGCGCGGGCGAGGCGGTCTCCCATCGCAGGGATCAGTGGGTGGAAATCGGTTTGGGGCGGCTCCCGTCGTAGAGGGCGGTCCTACGACTTATTGGTAGTCTGCCAGCACGAACGGCGCGGGGGTCTCAAAAACGTGATCTGGGAGGGTGCGGAAGACCCCGATTTCGGTGTGCTGACGTTCGCCATGGTTAGGGGCGAGCATGATCTTGCCGTAACGTTGCCAGTCACGCCACGGTCCGAGCGAACGAGGTTCGTCCACCGCGGCGTCTTTCCAATAGGTCCACTCCGAAACCAAGTGCGTCGACCGATCAACGAGGATGTGATACTTGTTGTCGGGCGTCAGCCCGACGTTTTTGAAGGTGAGTTGAAGCACGTCACAGGCGTTTCCTTGGCTATCTTGGCCAACGCCGAGGTCGAGTAGCGTGACGCCCGAATCCTTTAGTTTGTAAGGCATCAGCAACCAGTAGGAGTCGTTGACCCATGCGCCTTGAGCCCGCCGCAGCATATCGGCCAGGGAGTCTGCGTTGGTGATCTCAACGCCGTCCTGCCAAGCACGTCCGCTCGTGGTATTGAGGTTCATCAATACCACGAGGCCTTTGTCTTCGTAGCGGAGACGGCCGGTGTATTTGTCCCACACGTGGCGACGTCCGCCGAAGAATCGCCAGGTGATATAGTGGGTCTCGTCCCACGCTTTGCGGCCGCCCAGGGCGGTCATGACTTGATCGGCGACGGCTACGGCGCGGGGATCTGATCCGGCGAGGTTGAATTCGGGCGCGGGCGGATTGGGCTCTGCCGAGGAGAGATTCAACCCGGTCCCAAAAAGGGCGAGGAACAGGCCGAGGCGAAGGCCGGAGAGGAAACCGGCGGGCACGGAAAAGGAGCGCATTTAGAGACAGATGAGGGGCAAGGGGGGCACTTTATTCCGTCAAAGAAAAACCCCGGTCGCGGAAGGCAACCGGGGTTTGTAACGTAAGCGCTTAGCGGCGTCGATTAAGGCGTGGTGGCGACCTTGGTCATGGCGCTCTCCGCCGCGCGGCGGGAGACCATTTCCGTCATGCGTTGCACCTCCAGCTCGGCGTTACGCTTGTCGATGCGGGCCTGTTCAACGGCCTTCTCAAGATCAAAGGCTTGCTTGCCGACGACCTCCTTTTGCTTGCGGAGCTCAAGGAGCTTGATTTCGAGATCGGCGGCCTGCTTGGCGAGTTTGTCGGCCTGAGCCTTATATTCCGCGGTGGCGTCGGCGATCTTTTGGCTTTCCGCGTCATACTTGGCTTCCCGTTCGGCGATCTTCTTGGCCTCTTCGGCATCGCGTTCGGCGGCGCGGCGGTCGGCGTCTTCCTTGGCTTTCAGCTCAGCTTCCTTTTTCTTCGCGGCGGCTTCGGCTTCGATCTTGGCTTGAGCTTCGGCCTTTGCGACTTCCTTCGCCTCCATCTGCTTGGAGAACTGGGTGTAGTAGGCGCCGAAGGCGATCGTCATGATGAGCGGGACGATGAAGTAAATCTTCTTCATGGCTGGATAGTTTTAAGGTGAGTTAGGATTTCTTGTTCGCGGCGGCGGCCGCGGCCGCGGCGGCTTGGGCAGCATCAGCGGCTTGGATGCGCTGCAGGACAGAGGTCAGGCTCTTTACATTCGATTGCGCGGCGGAAACGTATTCCTTGAGGAAGGCGATTTCACCGGTGGCGACCTCTTTGGTCTTTTCAATTTTCTTCATGTCTTCCTGAACGGAAGCGATGTCGCTCTCGAAGCGTTCGACTTGCTTCTCGAGACGTTGCTGTTCGCGGTAAGCGGCCTCGCGTGCATCTAGAGCGGCCGTGCGGGCCTCTTTTTTAGCGGCATCTTTGGCCTCTTTTTCGGCTTTCTCGGCCTTGCGTTGCTCCTGCAGTTGGAGCGCCATCTCGATCGCTTCCTTGCGGTCCTCCGCCTCCTTTCTCATGGCCTCTTCTTTTTCGAGGCGGGCGGCTTCGACTTTGGCCGCCTGGCGAGCTTCGAACCCGGCATTAAAGCTCCGGTAGTAGCCGTAGAAGGCGAGGGTCGCGATAAGGGGGATCAGAAAATAGAGTTTCTTCATGATGAGTGCGGGTCGGTAAGGGCTAAATTATTTGGATTCGTTGGCTTTACGGGAGGCGTCGCGTTCGGCGATGGCTTCTTTGATGGCTTTGAGCAGGCCGTTGGCCGAGCTGTTGGGATCAGAATTGGCCCCGGCTGCGGCTTCCGCTTGCTGGAGCGCTACGTCGTAGTCCTGCAACTCGTAGGCGAGGTAGGCGACGAACATCTGGACCTGCGGCAGATTGGACAGATTGCCTTTTTCGACGGCTTTCAAGCCGTGGGTGTAGGCCTCTTTGATCTTGTCGATCGAATAGTAGATGTTCGCGATCTGGAATTCGAGAGAACCGGCTTCCGGGAAGAGAGCGGAGGCTTGTTTCAAGACCTCGACGGCCTTCAGCTCCTTGTTCACCTGCTGGTAAGACGAGGCCAGCAATTCCCAGTTGCGCTGCGAACCTTCGATCGAGCCGTCGGAAAGGCCTTTCTCGAGGAGGCGGATCGCGTCATCAAAGCGCTCAATGTTGAAGTAAAGGCCAACCAAGTTAAAGTTGTCCTTCGGTTCGTTCATGATGCCCAGTTCTTGGGCGCGCTCAATGGTGACGATGGTGCGGATATTCCACTGACGGACGCGCTTGGTGTCGCTTTTCCCTTCGGCTTCTGCCGCGAGGTTCAGGTAGGAAGCGGCCAGCTGTTGCCAGTATTGCTTGTTTTCCGGGTGTTGGGACACGAGCAATTCGAGGAGCTCCGCTGCTTCTTCATTCTTTCCGAACTGCTGCAGCGCGGCGAGGATGAGGACATAGAAGTTGTCCTTCGGCTTCAGATCGGAGTAGAGGCCTTCCTGCGCTTGAGCCTGAGCTTCGCCGAGCAATTTTTTGTCGACGTTATCGGGGTCGACGATGGCGCGGGTGTAGAGGAGGGAAGCGGCGAAGGCTTGAGCTTCGGGATTCACGGTTTCCGACTCCTTCAGGTAGCTGCTGATAAAGCCGTAAGCCTTGTCGAGATTGGCCTTCTGAACCTCGCGGTCCTTGGCGTTGCTACCTTCTTGGTAGTAAAGCTGCGCCAAGTAGTAGCTCAGTTCGAGCAGCTGGCGGTTATCGAAGTAGCCGTAAGTCTGACCCAAGCCGTAGGCGACCTCAAGAGGCTTGATGGCACCGGCGAAGTCTGACTTCTGCAGGAGTAGCTGGGCTTTGATTTGCGACAGGAGAGCCAAATCGTAGCTGTTCGGCGCGGAGGTCGGAATCAGCGGGTTGATAATGGCGAGCGCCGCATCGAAGTTCTTCGCTTCCATCAGCTCAGAGAGCTTCGTCAGACCGGAGCTCACCTTATCGGACAGCTCCTTTTTAGGAGCAGCCGCTTGGGCGAATCCCGCCGAAGGGAGAAGACCGGCAAGAAGAATGGACGCGACCAAACCTTTGGCCGTGCGAGAAAGGAGGGTTCTGGAAACCATGGTTCCGGGAATCAATTGTCGGAAATGCTGAAAACGATGGGCACCTGCATACGGGTGTTAACCGCACGGCCGCCCTTTTTACCCGGACGGAAGGTCCAGCGGCTGACGGCCTGAATGGCGGCCTGCTCGAACTCCCGTTGCGTGGAGCGAACGGAGTAGGCCTGGACCACTTTACCGTCGGTATCGACGATGAAGCCGACGACCACTTCACCTTCGATACCAGCGCGGCGCATCTCAAAGGGATAGACCGGCTTGGCGCGGAAACGAGGGGTGGGAGCTTGGTCGAGATCGGCGATACTGAAGAGATCCTTCATGCCGGAGCCGATGTTGCCACTCGGACGGGCCTTCGGGATGCTGATCATGCCGGTGGGGCGCTCCATGTCGGGCGGGGGAGGCGGCTGCAGCTTTTGCACGAACGGCGTGTCCAAGCTGACTGACGGGACGTCGTTTTGCATGGGGGGCGCGAACTCGATCGGCTCGGGCGGAGCCTCATCCAAGCTTTCGACGACTTCGGGTTCGTCGGGCTCGATGGGAGGCATTTCCATCAATTCGATGACCGGCGGTGGCTCTTCGACCACGGCGACTTTTTCTTCGGTCTGAAAGAGTTCGCCTCCGAAGAGAATGCCCACGTGGGCGGCGAGCGAAATCAGGATGGCAATGATGATGTCTTTAGACATTGCGAAAGGGGTTAGCGGCCCGTGGGGCGGAAAATGGTCTCGAAGGAGACTTGTTCGATCCCGGCGCGGCGGACGGCGTCGAGAACGTCGATGGTGATGCCGTATTTGGCGAGGTCGTCCGAGGCGATGAGCACCCGGGCTTCGACGGGATTGGCATCCTTGTATTGCTGGAGGCGAGGGAAGACCTCGCTCATGCCGATCAACTCTTTGTTCCAGTAAAGGTTGCCGGCATCGGAAACTTGGAGGGTGACAGACTTGTCCTCATCCATGTCCTGCGGAGGCGCGGGCGTCGCTTTGGGCAAGTTAATCGGAACCGATTCGATCTTGTTGAGCGTCAGGGTGAAGAGGACGAAGGTCGCGAGAAGGAAGAAGATAACATCGATCAGGGGGATGATGTTGATCGTCGCCTTCTTGTAACCGCCGGATTGTGAGGGTGCGCCTGCCATGGGTGAGTGATTGGATCTCGGATTAGGACTCGTTTATTGCGAGCGAGTGCGGGTCTCGATGAGGACCTTGCTGATACCGGCCTTACGCACTTCATCGAGCACGTAGCGGGCTTGGGTAAAGAAGGCGTCTTGGTCGCCGTTCAGGAGAACGCGCGCATCGGGTCCTTGTTGTTGCTTATACGTCTGCAGCCGGGACAGGAACTCGTCGAGAGTGACGGGATCCTTGTCCCAAGCCAACGTTCCTTCGGCCGTGACAGTGATCGTGGCGGAGTCCTTTGGATCGCGCGGGATGCTCGTCTCGGTCGCCGGTAGTTGCACCGGCAGACCTTTGGATTTGTTCAGCGTGAGGGTGAACAAGACGAACGTGGCGAGAAGAAAGAAGATAACGTCGATCAACGGGATGATGTTGATCGTCGCTTTCTTTGCTCCGTCGGTTTGGCGAGCTGCTCCGGCCATAAGGAAGGTGTTGGCTGACTGCGGGTAAAAGAACGAGCGACCGCGATTAGGCGGCGTTGACTTCGGACTTCTTGATGATCAATTCGAGGGCGTTGGAAGCGTCGGCGATGTCGCTTTTCGCTTCTTCGATCTTGGATTGAACGTAGTTAAAAGGGAACAGACCGAAGAGGGCGATGGCGAGACCGCAAGCCGTCGCGATCAAACCTTCGGCCACACCACCGGTGATCTTCGAGGCGCTTTCCGAGATATCAGCACCTTCACCGAGCGCGCCGAAGGTGTTCATCATGCCGGTAACGGTGCCGAGCAGACCGACGTAAGGGGCGGACATAACGCAGGTGTCGAGGGTCGGCATACCTTGGGAGAAGCGGCGGAGTTCCTGGCCGGAAGCGCGCATGAAGGCGTTGCTCAGGCCGTGTTCCTTGTGGGTCAGGGCGTAGACCAAGATGCGGGCGACGAAGTCCTTCGAGCCCTTGCCGACGGCGATGGCGCCATCGATGTCGCGGTTTTCAACCTTCTCGAGCATCTTCTCCACGACTTCGTCGTCGCGGGAGGCGTTCTCCTTCACAATGAAGAGAACGCGCTCGATGGCCACGGTAACCGTGACGAACGAGAGAATAATGACCGGCCACATGATGACACCACCATGTTTGAACAACTCCATCGGAGATTGTCCCATGATGAGAGTGAAGGCGATCGGGAGGCTTAGGATGCTCATATCTAGTTATTTTGTAGGGATTGGAGATTAATGGAGGACAAAAAATCAGCTATACAGGGCCGTCTGGGCTTTGGACACTTTGGTCGACGTTTCGCTCAAAAAAATCCCGGTGGTGCCGTTCGTGAGCAACCCTCGCGCCAAAGGGAACGCAAAAAATTGATACCAGCGTTGCTATTAGGATAGCCACTGGAAGCCATTTGGCTGAACTCCCGGATTTTTGGGCGCAAACTGGTGCCATGGTGGGCGGGCGCTGGACCGGGCTGCGAAAGCATGCAGGGGGGGCTGATCACGGGGTGCACTACGGTTAATCCGTATCTCGACTGTCAACCTGCATTCACCGGTTTGCCAACGGCAATCCGCACAACGTTAACGTTACAAAAAGATGGCTGCCCGACTAGGGCTCGAACCTAGACAAGCAGAGTCAGAGTCGCCGCAATGGGTTATTTCTCCGGGTTTATGGAAATCGTTTCCCATGATTAAGGTCTGCCCCGAGATGCGTATAAAGGTCAAGAAATTGTTCCGGCGATGCTAAGGGCTTGCTAAGTCGCAAAATTGCCAGTTGCTAAGAAATTGGTAAGCCAACCCCCAACTCGCCATGCCACGACCCAAAAAAACTTTCCCGGGAAAACCAGACTCCATTCGATTTGATGCCGGCGCTCCAGTGTCATTTCGATCCTCCAAGTGGGGCGTGACGGTTTACCGGCAACGGTTCAACTCGCGCCAAGGGGGCGCAACCTACGCGGCGCCTTGGTATTGCCGCAAAACGGTCTCTCGGAAAACGCAGATTTTCCCTCTCGGCCTCGACCCGAATACCGCCGATTCTATGGCGGACGAGATCGCTGCATTTCTGTCAATTCCTTCGAACACTTTGGAAATGGCTGTGGCGCGCTACAACCCACGCGCTGCCGAGCGGGCCTTGCGCGTGGCGTCGATCGGCGACGTGATCTCGACTTACCATCGCGCGCTCAACGTCGTGGGGCGGAAGGGTAAGAGCGTCGGTAAAAGCTCCTATGCGGGGTATCGTTCGTCCATGCTCACGTTTATCCGGAAGGCGTTGGCATTTCGGGAAGGGGTGCCATTTGAGTCGTGGTTGGGGCGCAAGAACATTGATGCGTCTCCTTGGCTGAACCGGCCTGTCTCATTGCTCACGGCGCGCTTGGTGAGCGATTTCAAACTGGCGTGCACTTCGGTCGAGCCAGGCGAACCCGAATTGGACGAGGAGGAGTTGCTGACGGCCAAGATCAGCGCGGACTCGTGCCTGCGGAACGCGCGGGCCTTTTTCTCCAAGGCCGCGCTCCGTTACTATTCGCAAGTTTCGCTAGAGATTCCGGACATGGCCGAATTCTTGGCGGAGCCGGACTTTGGGGCTAAGAAATACTTCGAGTTGCTCCCGCTGTCCATTGTTGAGCCCCTGATGCGCGACTCGCTAAAGCTGCGAGACGACGACCTCGACGCCTACCGCGGGTTTATCTTGGCTACGCACTGCGGGCTGCGGCACGCCGAGATTGAGGCGTTCCAGACTGCATGGCTACGCGAGGAAGACCGCCCCATGCTTTACGTTACGACCTCCGGGGACTTTACGCCGAAACATGGGCGTGGGCGAAAGGTCGGAATTGAACAGTGGGTCGCGGCACTGCTTGCCGATATTGGTCCGATCAAGGATCCGTCTTCGTTGGCCAACCTGAACGTGTGGCTTCGAGAGCATGGCGTCGCCGTAAACAAACCGCTGCACGAATTGCGCAAGCTGTGGGTCTCATACAAGGCAAAGTCAGAGGGGCTGTTGGCTGCACAACAACAGGCCGGACACCGCGACCCGAAGACGACTACCATGCACTACGCCGACAACATGCTGCCCGAGCGACTGCTTCCATTTTGGAAACCGATTGAAGGTGCGGCTTGACTTTATAGACAGGTGTCGGAATGGTCAGAAATAGACGCGTAACGGCGCCAGTCTGAATTTTCGCTTTGGGTGTGAAAGCACTCGAAACCAACTGAGAAACCCGAGGTGCCGTTACGCCTCGGGTTTCTTTATGCCTATCGCTCCCACCTCTCCCGCCCCGGCCAATGGCCCGGATTGCGCTGTATCGTCTGGTTCTGCCTCCGACTACGAAACGCGGCTGCGTGACTGGAAGATCAAGCAAGGCTTCCGCGATCAGGAGGAGCAAGACGACGACGAAGCTCTGCGTGCAGCCGACCGCAAGCGGCCGGGCTCTGACTACTGCGTCTACTGCGGCAACGGGCCGCAACCGATCGCCGGTATGATACTGATAACGGAGACCGACGACCCATATATCCAAATGGATCCGGACGAGCCCGGAGAAGGCGAAGAGCCGCTGGATCACCGGGTCCGCGCCTGCCCGCAATGCTGGCGGGAAGAGTGTGGCCCCGAAGACGACGAAGCTCAGCAGAACAATGAGGCCAGACAACCGCGCCCCTGATCCTCGCCCACCACAGAACCCTCGCGAACCAAGGACGGCGCAAACGCGGTTGTCTGAGCCGGCTGGTTGGACTCCGATTTATGAAACTCACGCAAAAAGAAAAAGCCCGCGCATTCGCGGCACTCCGCCGACTGCTCAAAGGGCCGCATTGGGAGGCACTCAACGAGCGCCGCAGCGAACTCATACCCGGCCCCGACTGCCCAGAGCTGTCCGCGCTCCAAGCACTGGCCGACCTGCGACGCCTGACGCTCGCACCGTATCCGGTCGAATCGCTGCAAAGGCTTCATCGCCGTGTGTCCAACACTCCGGTGAGCAATGTCAGGGCGCAGCCCTGACATTGGCTGTAGTGCGCTGGTTCGACCTCTGAATTTATGACCTCGAAACTCCAACAACTGATAGACCTACACGCCGCTCTCTTAGAGCAGAATCCCTACGCTACTTCGAGCTAGCCTACACGCGCCAGACAGAATGGATGGCATGGATTTGCACGAACGCCCGCGAGAACGATCCGCATCGTGAAGTGATGGCCAAGGGACAGGGCCGCACGCCCGAAGAAGCCGCCGACGCTGCGCTCGAAGCGTTTGGGTCGAACGTCGCGGATGAGCCGCGAGCGCCGCACACCAAATAACTCTCCCATGAAAATTGAACTCAATACTACTCAAACCGAGGCAAGCCGGACGGCTGCGCTCGTTGGCTCTATACCGCTGGTTAGGTGCTTTTGTGTCCCTGCTGACCCAACAAGCTGCATATACCGGCGCGGTGACGTAATCGCCTACGCCTGCGACGAAGAAGGCGTGACGCTCTCGCAGCACTACTGCTCAAACGAGGGCTTTGCACGCTCCGACATCGTGGGCATGGGGCATGAAAAGGAATACGCTAAACGCTACCCCGAGGGATACCGCACCGAATGGGTGGGGACGCCGCCAGGCAACTGGGATGGTGATATACCTAACACCAAGTTCAGAGATGCGGGAGGGCAGAGCCCCGCACTCAGGACGGACGATCAACCGCATTCTCTGTAACGTCTGGTTAGTCACTTTTATCATGCAAGCTACCGAAGAAGACATCAACCGAGCGGCCAAAATGCTGGCTGCCGCATACTGGCGCGGGCGACTGGCCCCAAACCCCGGCGATGAAACGCCCGCACTAAGAGAGGCTATTTCAGCCGCCGCGAAGGTGGACGCGCCAAGCTGGCGCGCATCGGCCCGCGTGCTTCTCGATACCGACTAACAATGAACTCAGCCAAGAGGGCGGCGAGCGTCGCCCGTAACCAATCAACCGATACGAATATGGAAAACCAAACGACAGCGTCGGCTCTGCCCGAATTGGCTGCGGTGGCGGGTTCGGCGATCTGGGCTCAGTATGCATGCGCCGCGCTCATCGGAGAAATGGCCTCTATCTCGCTGCACGATCAGCCACACCTATGGCGGCCAAAACAAGCTGAATATGCCGCAGAAATGGCCGATGCGATGATGGTCGAGCACGCCAAACGCTTCCCGTGAAAACGTGCAACAACTGCCAGCACTGCCTGGTGCTCGGGGAAAACATCACCTGTGGCGCTCTCCTCTCGGAAATCGCGGGCGACGCCGAAGAGGGCGAAGACGTGGACACCGAGCTGGCCGTGGGAATCCACAACACCTTCGCGTCGGAGTGCTCCGACTTTCTGCCGAACGCCAAGATCAGCAACGGCGGGAACGCCGCCCAATAAATCTCATGCCTACCAAAACCAAAACGCGGGCCGCAAAGGCTCCCAAATCGCGGACGGCTTCCCGCCGTTGCGCTGTATCGACTCGTTCTGCGATTTCGCCTATCGGCCCGAGCAGCGACGACTATAACGCATGGCTCGCCAAACGGCCCGACATCGTCGCCCGCATGAACGACGCCGCGCCTAAATTCACGACTCACTCCGGCTACGAAATATGGCGGAACGGGTGGCTCGCCTGCGTGGCCGTGCTCGGCATCCGCAAACCAGAATGACTCAGCAGAACTCCTGAGATGAGCCACGAGCCCGCAGAACACTCTATGGAAACGACACCTCAAAAACCTACCGAGAACGGACAGCCGGGCTCGTTGCGCTCTGGCGATTTGTTCGGCGAGTTCGTCCGCAAGCACAATCTCGCGGTCGAATCACTGACAGAGCAACAGCTCGCCGAAGTCATCCGTCAGGCTATCGCATCCGGCGACATCGTTCGGAACGTGATGCACGACGGCTCCGCGCAGGCGATCACCTACATCCCGTATCGCGAGGTCTCGCGGCTGCGGGACCAGTATCACGAACTGCTCTACGCGGTCGCCAGCAAGCACGACGGCGAGACGCGGCACGAGACAGCACTGCGCTACATCCGCGAACGCGAAGAACGCACCGAAGGCCCATGCTCTTCTTCGCCTAACGATAAAACTCAGCCATGAACGACGAAAACGAACGACTGTCCGCACTCGTTGCCGACGTGCTCAAACTCAACCGCCCCGACAAGCCGGACGTCCGTAGTGAATTGGCTGGGGTGGCGGGTTCGGCTCCGACTACCGAGCCCAGCCCGGCCGACAAGTTCGCCTGGATCAAATGGAGGCTGACGGCAACCCGGTGCTCGCTCTCGGAGGCATACCACGCGTGGCCCGGATCTAAGCCGAACGGTCCAGATGAGCAACGCCATGCATCACGATAATACGCAGTCAGGGGCCAGCAATGGCGTTGCGCTCGGGCTGGTGGTTAGCGTGGTCCAGCGGTCGCCCGGAATGACCGCCTCGGGTATCGGGGCCGAACTATGGGGCAACGCACGAATGGGCGACCTGATCGGCGCTCGATACGCCCGCCCAGCTGCGAAGCTACTCAATCGAGCGAAGAAAGAACACCTCGTCTACTCGCTGCAAGATGGGCCCATCCGCCGATGGTATCCCCACGCTAACAATTCTGATGAGCCGATTCCGGCCACCAACAACCAACCGAAAGGACACTGATATGGGACACGATACACACACGCAGGACGCGGGCACGCGGGCCGGAATTGGCTCTGGCAGTGGGTTCGGCTCCGTTCTCCGGCGACTGGAAGCCGAGATGCAATCGATCAAGAACTCGGCGGTGGAAAATAGCTCAGGCAATCCGCCGGATGGATATTCCGAACTGGAGAACACCCCCGCTCAGCTCGTGGCCGACGCATGCTGGCAACAAGGAATCGACAGCATGGAAACTGCGATTCTCAACTGGATATACGATAAAGGTCACTCGGACGAGGTCCGCATGGACTGGCTCGAAAAATACGGCACGACACCAATTTGCAGCCGGGGCGCTATCGATGCAGCGATGGCCTGCCAGAAAAACGACGGCGAAATCGCTTACATGATGGGTGCTCGGCCGAACGCCGAAGTGAGCGACGCGAAGCGTTCGCTCGACTGATTTGTTCGCCTCTTTTTAGCCATGAAACTACAAGAACCACAAGAATACATGCCCACGCTCGAAAAGCTTCGGGATCGCGACAAATACGCAAAGAACTGGAAGCTGCGCGTCGAAAGACACACGAACCGACACCAAGAAACGGACGGTGGATATTGGGGGTGGTATGAAGTGCATCCGCTCGGAATCGAAGTCGGGTATTGGGGAACGGGCCGAGACGATTTGAAGGGCGTGGACCTCTCGGATTGGAATCAACGCGCTGAAGTAATTTCTATGGCGAACAAATCAGGTCAGACAACCCCGCAATAATATGCCCAATCACAGTAATGCTCTTGCGAATACGGACGGGCGCCCGCCGGGGTTGTCTGCGCCGGCTGGTTCTGCCCTGTGGCAGCGACTGCAACTAGAATCCGACATGCTCCATTATCTCGCGTGGCTGGAAGCCGTGCGAGCGCCGGAAGAACTGCATGGTGCACCCTTCGTGGTGTTCGCGAGCGACGGCGTCCCGTGCGAGTCGGCGAACTACCTCGACGCCGTGCGCGTAGCGATGGAGCACGACAAGGAAATCTACGATGCGACCGCAGTGGCGGTCATGCAGAACAACCGAGGTCAGACTGGCGGGCCAGTCGCGACCGAACCTCAAACCAACTCCAACGAATGAATAAGACCGACCAACCGCCTTGTCTGCACCGCCATGGTTCGGTAACTTTTGGACCAGGCACGCGGTTCCGCCTCCATCCTTACGGCGATAGGACGATTGTTCGATGCTGGAGTGATACGACGTATAGGGGCGGGCCGCTAGCAATGGTTGCCCATGCACCGGAAGGCGACTCAAACGATGAAGAAGTATTCACCCCGGTATCTCTTTTAGAGGAGGACCTTGAGCGTGGCTTTCTGGAGCTTTTTCCGAACATCGCGGGTGAGCAACAGCCGTCGAAAACCTAAAACCAATCACCATGAAAACACTGACTCTAAAAAAGAAGAAACCGGTCGCAAGCCGGACGGCGAAGGCTGTTGGCTCTAGTCGTCTGGTTATGCTCCGTCGCTGCGGAGAATGCGGGAACCTGGAGCGCGACCATATTCCGGATAGCGCGTGCTGGTCAGAGGAAATGGCCGTCGAGGAAGAGCATGAGCTGCCGATTTGCGTCGAATGCGGCAAAACCTGCTGGGAGGACGGTGACGAACTATGCCCCACGTGCTGGGAGCTGGGGCTAAAGGTAGTTCTGCGCACCGCTGATGCATAACGCTTCGTATCAGCCGCGAGCCGACGCGGCCCAACACTCAACTGACTGAACCTATGGACTCAAACTCAACTCCCGAAATGGCAACCTGCGGCTCGTTGGCTGCGGACGATTGTTATGCTCCTCCCTCGCTCACGCACATCGTCGTGACAAATAAAAGCCTACGCGCAGTCCGCGAGATGCTTCAAAAGCGCGGATATGTGACCTATCGAATGATCCAGAAAAAGCTCCGAATCGGATACTTTCGCACGACCGCGATCCTCGAAAAGCTGCACGCAAAGGGACACATCGCCGACCTAAAAGGGCCGTTCTATCGGGCACCGCATAACACGACTAGTGAGCCGCAGGCGCAGAATAAGAACACCTAACCGACACCCTCTATGCCCGACGAAAACAATACACCTCCCGACAGCCGGACGGTCGCGCCTGTTGGCTCTACGAATGGTTCGGCTCTGGAAAGAATCCGCGCACTGCAAGCCAAGGCCGGGATGAAACAGGCCGCTGTCGATGCGTGCGACGGCCACATCTGGGGCAAAATCTACGTCAGCAAGATCGACCACAGCAAAGGCTCGTCTGCCGCGTGCATCCGGTGCGGAGAGCGCCGCGCATGGACCAACATCGGGCCGAATGAGCAATGGGAGCACGACGCTTCTCTCCCGAACGCGGAGATCAGCCACGCCCCGAACGGAGAATCAAAATGAGCCTAACCCGAATACTCTGCGAAAAGTGCAAGCACCCGCTGGCGTGGTGCGCGTGCGATAAAGACCAAGCTGCGAGCGTGCGACCGTCGCCCAAAATCACGAGGCCACGTCGGGCGTTGCTGCTGGAACGACTGGTTAGCTGGTGGCGGCAACGTCGTATCCGGCGAACCGCACTGCGCATGGTAGCGGAAAGCCGCGCAAGGATGGACGGCTACACGCCGGAGCAACTAAACGACCTCTACGACCGAGGAATGAAAATCGTGAACGAGGGCAAGATGAAGCCACCAGCTAACGCCGGAGATGTGCCGCGACCACGGGGACACGGCCAAGAATCGGAGACAAAACTATGAAAAAACCTGAATCAAACGTCGGCACTGAAACTGTGGTCGTTGGCACTGGGGACTTGTTATGCTGGCTCGAGGAGAACGCGGCTGAACTCGTCGCAGAATCCCATGCAATCGCCGACACGGGCGACTTCTCGACAACGTGGGTCTGCTACGAGCACCACGGATACCCCGGTGGAAAACCTAAGCGCGTGCCTATCGGCTACGGCAACACGCCTGCGCAGGCCATCCGCGATGCAATGCTGATGCTCGATCACTCCGAGAAATGGACGCACGTTCCTTCTTTGCATAACACCAATATCAGCAATTCGGGCCACCAACCAACTCCATGAGCACTCCAACCATTAAGCCTTCCTTAATAGTTCCGCCGGAGCCGAGCGCGTGCGCTGGCCCGAATTGCGCTGAATCGCCTGGTTCTGTTCCGATCACTGTGTATCACGCTCCATGTGTGGCCGCATGGAGAAAGGCGACGAGAAGGCAATGGGCGGCCCACAACAAGGCCGAGAAAAGGTGGCTGGACGTAATCATGGAGACCCCCCGCCGGCCCTGGCACAAAAAGCGCCGGGATCGCGCGGGGGGCGACTACGAAAGGACTCTACTGGCGATCCCCCCACCGCCTGAGGCGGAAGCGGAGGCATGGCTAGCCTCTTTGCAGAACGCCAGTGCTGAGCCGCATCGGGGCTGAGGATTTCAACCATGGAAACGCATACTCAAAAACTATCCGCCAACGAGGGGCACAGCCCCGATGTTGGCTCTGGCACTTTGTTAGCAGATCTTCTTCCGTGTCCGTTTTGCGGCGAGGAACCGATGTGCGACTCTACGGAAGACCACATGAACGGGCCATCCGGCGACACATGGCTGGTATGCTGCGGAACGCCATACTGCTACGGCAACGCCTTCACGCTGGATAATTCTTTTCACAGCCGCGCCCATGCCTGCGAAGCGTGGAATAACCGAACGCCACCGACATCCGGTGCTAACGGTCGGGATGAGCCGGACGGCGGGGACACCGCCACGAAGCCGCAAAACTAACCAATCAACTAAAACCATCAATCGCGGGGCAGTAGCCGTCTTGGCTCTGGCCCGTGGTTCGATCCGCTCAGGACGGCGCAAAATAAAAGTGATAAATCCTCACATTTGGATATTGACGCGGTGTGATAAATCCTCACAGTCCTACACATCGAGGCAATCAAGCCTCACACAAAAACCAAATGATCGCTCAATCCTACAATCACCCGTTTAACGGAGCCTACAACGAGACCGTCGCCACGCTCGCCGATGGCCGCAAAGTCGTCATCAACACCCAGTATGGCGACGTGCTCGCCTGCGGCGTCGGCAGCAACGTATCCCTGGCCGACATCGACAAGGCCGCGCTGATCGCCGAGGCCCGCCAGCATGGTAAATTTGGTGATGCGCCGGTGGTGCCGGTCCAAGCCGCCCAGCCCGTCGCAGAGTCCGCCCAATCCGCACGGTTTGAGCGCTGGATGGCCAGTGGGGAGGGGGAGCTGTAAAATGGACCTCAACGACATCTTGGACCAAATCGACGCCAACTACGCGCACCCCTCAAACGACATCAGCCACCTAGTGGCCCGTGTCCGGGCGGGTGAGCTGCGGTGCCGCAAGCAACTCGCCGACCTCGTGTGCGCTCGGCCGGCCAAGGTCTCGCCCGCGCTCATCCTTGAAATCTCTCGATGGGGCATCAATGACGACCTAAGCGAGATACCCGTCATCCGCGCTCAGTCGATGACGGGCACGGAATACAAGGCGCACCGCGAAAAACTTGGGCTCACGCAAGCCGAGCTTGCCGCATACCTCGGGGTAACTCGCGAGACGATCAACCGCCGGGAGTCCGGCGGCAACATCACCGGCGAAGCGGCCTTGGCGCTCCGCGCTTTACCGATCTCCCGCCGCAAACGCTCCGGCGGATCGAACAAGGCGGATATGACATCCGGCGGAAAGTAAGGTGTTCTAATGCTTGCTGCGCTTGAACAGGTTCCGCGACATCGGCGGCGTGCCGTTGCACAAGCATGGGCGCGACGGTCAAACGAGGCTCAGGCCAGGGCGCGCATGGCTCGCGGCCCCGATCCAGACACGCTGCGCTGGCAGGCATTGCAGGATGCTCGCGGCCAACTCATCGCCGAGGGCCATAACTACTCGGCGCTGGGGTGCGTGTCGTGGCGCATCATCCGCTCCAAGCGCGGCAAAACCAACCAGGTCGATTTGATCGTGGCCGACTTACTCATATTGACAGGCTCCCACCGCACGGCCCGCAACTGGCTGGCGACCTGATCACGTCACTCCCGCCGGGTTGAACCCGATGCGGATGTCGCGAATCAGCATGCGGCCCGTGGCGAACATCACGCATGCCAGGCGGAGGCGGATTCGGTTTCCCGTGAGGCGTAGCGGCACGCGCACGGTTTCCTTGCCCCATACGGATCCTTTCCACCGGTAGTTCCGGCGGCTGTCGTCCGTCTCGGCGTAGAGCGCCATGTAGGCGGCGCTGTTGCGCTCCAGGGTGATCGTAGCTTCGAGATAATCCTTGCGGGTGGAGGGTTCGCCGAAGTCCAGAAACGACGTGTCGAACCGGGCAATATGGGCGTCCTTGAACCACTCGGCCACCGTCACGTCTTCCTCGTTGATGTTCTGGATGTGGTCGAAGGGGTCAGTGAAACCGATCGCGGAGACGCCGAGTTTCTCCATCCACGTATTGCGGTCCGCACTGAGGCCGACGACGGGCAGACCGGCGGTGGGCGTAGGCTCGGTGTCGAGCACGTCAAACTCCGTCGGCAGGGCGGTGCCCTTGACGGGGATGTCGGCCGCTTCGCGCTCGCCGATGCTGTTGAGGGACGAGTAAAGAATTTCCCCGGTGCGGGTGATGATGGCTCCGGTCATAGCGGGTGATTAGCTCCAATCTGCGAGTGGGGTGCGGCGCCAGGTGTCGGTCGCGACGCATTGGTAAAAATAGTCGCCGTCGTAGGCTATTTGGCCTGCGGTGCCGCTGGCGGTGGAAGAGGCGGGGGCTGCGACGACGGTTGGCTTGTTGTTTACGGCAGTGGTGAGCGTGTCGATCAGGTCCTTGAGCGCCTTGCCTTGGCGGGCGTCCAAGACCTTGCCGGCGGCGGTCGTGGTGAGGTTGTTGGCTACGTCCTCCAACAGGCTCGCGAGCGTGTCGATGAGCGCGTAGAACTGTGCCTGGCTCGGGAAGTCGCCGGTCTCGAAAAACGTCTTGAGGGTGGCTTTTGCGGTAGCGGCCATGGCGTCAGGTCACGAAGAAGCCGGATCCGATCTGCATTTGACCGATGCCGCCGGCGCGGGTGTTGGAGAGGTTGAGGGCGGAGAGCACCGTTGAGGCGATGGCGTCCGGGTAGTGAACGGGGCCGGCGCAGGCTCGGGTGCGCTCGAAATACATCCAGAGCATGGAGCGGCCCGCGTAGATCGACTTGGCCCATACCCAGAAAATGCGCGCTTCGCGGTCGTGCAGGACATGGTAGCCCGAGCTGGCGGGGTTAGCCAACATCTGGCGGTTCCACACGCGCACGCCTTGCTCGGTGACGATTTCCTGCGCCCGCGCCCCGCGCTTTTCCCATGGCCCGCCGCGGACCGACTCGTCTTGGTAGATTTCCATGTCAGTCGCGAAGTAGTAGGCGCTGTCTCCGTCACCGTCACCCACGCAATCGGGGTTGTGGGCGCTGGCGTTGGCCGCGCTTGCCGCCTGCTGGCACTTCCACCCGTCGCTCGTGCCCTCGACGCCAAACACGTTCACGGGCGCGCGGTCGGTGTGCACGGTCAGGTATTCCGACCAAGTGGAGATTGCCGTGATGCGAGTCGCGCCCTTGTGCGGGTGCACGTCGATGATGGAGGTTTCAAGCGACCAGACGCCGGCGAGGAAAGGAAACTCCGCGTTGGGCTCGTCGGTGATCCAGACGCGCATAGGGTAGGTGACATTGCCGGCGGCGAAGATGCGGCGGCGCGAGTCGAGGCGGAAGCAGGTGCATGGCGGGATCCGGTAGCGCGAGCGATCGTAGGTATCGGCAGGCGGGCTGGCTGGCCCGAACACGGCGAGATCGTCGGATTCCCAGACGAGGTTGGCGTCGGTGCCGTTGCCGAGAAGCCACCGGCTACCGATGCGTGAGGCATACCATGCGGCGGTGCCGTCATGCCCCTGCCAGCCGGTGCCGGTCGGGGCGGTGACCGTCACGTTTTCGGTGTCGTCAAGGTCGCTCTCGGTGGCGGAGCCGACGACCTCAAACAACCCCACCGCTCGGCTGAGAAACAGGGACCACGCCACGAGGAGCACCCGGTCGCCGGAGCTGGTGACCTTGAGGAAGTGCGTTTTGCCCGCATCGGCGCCGGAAAGGGCGGTTGCGGCGCGGCTGGCGAAGTCGGTCAGGCCCCAGAGGGGTTTCCAGATGGGGGGGGCGGAAAGTGCCTCCTGGGGCACGGGAACAAGCCCCTCGCACAGGCGCAACATGCTCCGGTCCTGGTCAGAGGAGTTTTGGTTGGCCTCTACCGGCCGAAAGTTGCGGATCGTGAAGAACTGCACGCGCCGAGGCTACGCCGCCGGGGCGTCAGGGACACGTTGCATTGTCACTTGTGCCCGAGGTCAGTAGGTGAAATACGATTCAGCGATCGACAGCGTTACGTCCGCCGCCCCGTAGAGAGTTTGTGTCTGTCCGAAGAAATCGACCTCCAGCGGCGACGAGCCGCCAATCGGGTTCGTCTTGGTGCTCATCACGCCCCCCTCCGAAACCTGCGCCGCAAAGCCAAAGAACAACCAATACAACCCATCGTCGGTGTTGAGAAACAAGCGGCTCAGAAAGTCACCCGTCGCGATGGCGAAAAACTCGAATACCGGGTTGCCCGTCGTGCGCTCCACCTTGACGTCGGTCACATACAGCCACGCCGGCCGCGCGTTTGGTGCCGTCGCGCTCGTTGCGTTCACCGTCGCACTGACGCGCCCCGTGGCCACCCCCGAGGCCGCGCTGTCTTCCATCGTCACCTCCAGCGTCTCCAGGTTCCATAGCAACCTGGCCAGTGCCTCCTTGCTCAGCTTGAGCAAGCCCGACACCGCATCCGCGCTCGGCGTGTATCCACCGGAAAACGCCGTCGCCGCCCAGGCATCGATTTCCGCCGTCGTCACCTCGACCGGGAAAAACGGGAAAAACCCGTCATCGTAGGTAAATGCCGCCGCCGTGCTCATCGCGCCCGCGGGTAATAGGCCGCCTTCCCGTCGACCGCCAGGCGCGCTAGAAACAACGTCGAGAAACACAGCTGCTCCAAGTGGTAATCCGTCTCGCTGATTTGGAAGTCGAAGCCCGGCAGATTCGGTGCCGGCCCGGCCACTACCCGCCCTAGCAGATACCACAGCCCTGTCTGCACATCGCTCCCATCCCACGTGATCCAATCGCCCGCCGGACCCGTCGTTGTCACGCTCCAGCCCGTCGGCGCGCCCGAGGTAAACGAAGCAGTCAACCAGTAAGTCGTCGACGCACCCAGCGCCAAATCCGACAACCCCGAAACCGTGGTCTCCACGCCGGTCAGCACATTCGTTACCAGTATCGCCGAAAAAATGTCCACGTTTCCGTCGGCCGTGTTGTGCACCAGCGCCCACGGTGCCGGCGTCCCGCCCCCCCCGCGGCCCGATTCCGCCAGCGGCGGCGGATAGTCCGACTGCGGAACCTCCGAAAACACCACCTGCTCCGACAGCACCTGAGGCAGATTCAGCCCGCGATCGTAGCGGTAAAACTCATCATCGCTCACACCACCCACGTGATTACCTCCCAGTAATTAGTGCCATCCAACGTCGTGAGGATGATGCGACTCCGCCGGCGCAGCACCCCCGACGAAGCCCAGCCCGTGGCCGCCGTTGCGCCCGTGCCCGTCAACGTCGATGACTCGTAGGACGTCAAGTTCGTGCCCGATACGATCGTGCCGCCACTACTCCGCTCAAACTGCTGCCCCGCCACATAACTAAAAGACCCCGTCGCCGTCGTGTCACCACTCAGGTAGCACCCCGGGTAAACCTGCACATGGGCCGCGATCGCCGCGCTGCGCCGCTCCGCCGAGACAGTCACGTCACCGCTCACCGTGCTCATCGAGTCGAAGCCCCGCGAGTTATACGCCACCCGCGTCGACACCACCGAACACGAAATCGCGCCGATGTCGTAAGCCGGCGTCGCCGCCGTAGGTGGCGTGGCCATGACCTCCACCGTCACCATCGCCTTGACCGAGGCCAAGCGAGGCGGCGTCACCTTGGGGATCGGGGTGTTGCCCGCCAGCCCCCCCACACTCACCGCCTGCGTGACCAACTCCACCGTGCCCGGCACCGCCACATCGACCACATCGGCATAAGACTGCTTCGTGCCCGTAATCGTGCCCTCGATCGTCGTGCGCGTATAACGCACAAACCCATCCTCCTCCTCGTCGTCCGACTCGAACAACGGCCCGTCGCCCGCCACCGCCGTCCCCAGCGCCACAACCGTCAACAATGTCGTGCCCGGCACCGGGCCTGGGCGCGATCTGGAACGGATCTGTCCCTCTCCCTTGACGAATGTCGCGCTCCATACCACGTGTCCCGCCGCCTCGACCGAAGACGGTCCGGCGATCAACACGTAACCATCCGGCGTCGCGATCGGGTTACCCGCGCTAGGCGCGGCGAGATGCCGCAACGTCAACGTCAGCAACGCCCCATTGTTACGGCTCCCCGGGTCCCGCGCAATCTCGCCCGAACCCAACGCATATCGCGCCGACCACACCCGATGCCCCGCCGCCTCGACATGGTTCGGCCCATCCACCAGCACGTAAGTCTCATACCCCTCCGGCATGGAAATCGGGCTCGGCGCCCCCGGAGCCGATAACCACCGCACCGCGACCTCATTCAACTTCCCATTGTTCGACTGGGAGATATCCCAGCTTATTTGCCCCGCCCCCTTCGCGTAGTCAGCCGACCACACCCGATGCCCCGCCGCCTCGCGATACGATGCCGGCGACACCAAGACGTAGCCCGCCGGCGTCGTGATCGGGTTGGCCGCCACGCTCGGCGCCGTCAGGTAGGTGATCGCGATCCGCGACAACGCCCCATTATTGTCGTCGCTCGGCGCATAACTGATCTGCCCCTGACCCTTCGCGAAACGATAGGTCCGGCCTGGGAGACCGTTGGGATTTTGCTCGGAAACGCCGGTCAGGTAGAACCCCGTCGGCGTCGGCGCGATCCCATTGTAATACGTGACCGAGTAGATCTCGAGCGCGCCGTTGTTCTCGTAGCTCGTGCTTTGCGCGAGGATGCCGGCGCTGATGTAGGTCTCGGTGATGAGTGCGCCGACGCCTTGCTTCTGGACCTGTGAGGTCTGGCAGGCGCGTCCGCCCAAGATAGTCCCGACCGCCGCAACCAACCCCTCCGCCTCGCTGGCGAGCGCCACGTAGGTTTTGGTGAGGCTCGTCTGCCCACTTTCGAGGTTGATCAGCACGTCCTCGCCCACGCTTACCTTCTCGCCCGCCGTGAATTCGCGGTAGGTGCGTTGCAGGATCAGGTCGAGGTCGTTCTTGCCGCTCCCGCGCGGGACAAAGCGTTGATCGACCAAGAGAGCGTCCGTGAACTCTTCGTCCGCTGTGCCGTAGGCAATGAACACCTCGTCATTGATCGTCGCCGCGCGCGCCGCGTCACCGCGGGCCTCGTAGCGCCGCTGGATCTCCCGCAGCCCGTTGAAGGGGCGGGAGACCGAGGGGCGTCCGATTTGGTCGAGTTTGCCGCTCATGGTCGTCTGGTGGCGCTACCAGCCGGCTCGCAGGGCGAACCCGCCACGCTGATACCGCTGGGGCTTGGTGAGTGATTTGAGGTGCGCCCGTGCCCGCTCCGCTGCGTCCTGGATGAGCTTCACATTGCCGGTGAACCGGCGACCGGCGGAGTTCTCAACGAGCTTTTCCCGGGCGATCGGGAGGAGGATGTTGTCCACCGCCTGAAACGGCATCGGGGGCGTGTCTTCATCGTCACTCAGCGCCGCCGGCAGGAAGCTGGCGCGCATCGACACGGTGTAGGCCGCATCGGGCATCGGGTAAACGTGCAGGCGATTGACGGGCGCGGTGAAGGTCGGCGCTGTGGTCGCGGAGTCGATATGGTAGTAGAGCGGTTCGTCCTCGTCCAAGAACTGCGACAGGTCGAAGCGCAGCCGGCTCAGGCCAAACGGGTAGGACGACATGCCCGGAGTGAAATCCCACGGCGCCTCGCTGCGGATCAGGACCTCGCTCTGCGGGCCGGGCAGGGGCGAGAGCAAGCCCACGCCTAAAATCTCCGGGTGCTCGCTGGCGATCTCCAACACGGTGCCAGGCAGCGCCACGGCGTTGTGAAAGACCGTCGCCGAGACCGTGCCGGTGTCGCCCTGCCAGGGTTGCACGAGTTCGTGGTCGCTGCCGTTTAGGCCGGCGTAGCGGTAGAGGCTTTGCCCGATGAGCACGTTGCTGCCGGCGTGCGCCGCAAGGAAGGTGTGGCCGGTCACGACCTTGCTGCCGTTGGTCACGCCGAGCGTGGTGACGACCGGCGCCGGCAGGATCGCGCTCCAATACTGCTCGCCGTAGTTCGGCCGCGTGCCGTCAACCGGGGCATAGCACTCGAAGAGCGCCTGATTCACGAAGGTCTGAATATCCGCCTGCTCCTGCGTCGTGAGGTCGCTCACCTCTTCGTAGCCCCACAGGCCCACGAGGGAGGTCTTGAGTTGGAGATTGGTCTTGATGGCCATGGTGAGCTACGCGGCGAGCGAGTGGATCGGGAAAGTGGTCTCCGGGTCGTGCGTCATGCCTGATCGCCATCCCCCGATGCGACTCCTACGCCCGACCCGGAGGTGGTGGGTTTGCTGACTTCGGGATGGGAAGTGGATTTGCGGCGCTTGCTGGGCGTAGCCTTTGCCGCAGCCGCCTTGGCATTGAGTTCAGCGTTCTGCTGGGCCTCCTCCAGGCCCTTCTTGACGCCGGCCATCTCGCCCGTGCGGCGCCCGCGCACGTAGATTTCGATGAGGCGTTTCACGGTGGCCGCGTCGTCGTCCTCGTTGACGAGGATGCCATGCAGCAGGCAGGTGTCCACGTCGTCAACCGACGGCGGCTCGAAGTCGGTCCGCTTCGGCGGCTCGGCCTCCTGCTTTTTCTCCGACACCTCGTCCTGTCCTTGGCTGACCGGCACGCTGATCGGCGCGAAGTGCACCACGGTCAGCACACCGGCGGTGCCGAACAGGTCGTCAACCTGGGCTTGGCTCTCGGGGGTGTAAACGTAGGCTTGGGCCTCCACCTCCCAGCGGAAAAGGTAGCGCAGGCCGGAGGCGCCTTGAATCTTGCGCACGTCTCCCGCGCGGCGCTCGCGCAGGATCTTGATTCGGAAGGTCGGGGGAGTGGAGTCGGTGATTTTCGGTTTAGGCATGGGAGGGATGGGCTTTCACCCGAAAGCCCCCGGGCGCACAGGGCACCGCGGGGGCGAGTGGTTCGAGATGCGGGATCACTCCCGCGCCCGGTTAGCTGCTCAGGTCCACCAGGTTCAGGCGGCGATACGGGGCCGCGCCTTCCACCAGCACGAAGTTGGGGAATATCCCGTCCGCGTTGGTGTAGGGCTCGTAGCCGGCGATCGTCTGAATGCCGTAGCCCTTGACGTGGTAGTTCTCGGTGCCGACGGCCTTGAAGTCGTCGCCATGCTCGATCTGCTGGGCCTCGATGCCGCCCTTGCCAACCATGAGGGCATTGCCACCCATGTGCAGCGCATAGTTGATCGGAACGCCCAGCTTGTTGCAGGGGATGACGAGCGAGCCCGACGGGTGCACGTTGGAGTAGCGACCGGCGGCGGTCAGGTCCGTCTTCTGGCCGTCTGCATCTACCTCGCGGGTGACCGTAAGGGTCACACCCAAGTTGCCGGCGGCGACGTAGCTCACGATCTCATACTTGCCGCGGTTCGCACCGGAGACGTTGTAGATAATCGCGTAGTGAGTCGCGCTGTCGGTCGGGAAGGTCTCCGTGGAGTAGGTCGTCCAAGGGTAGGCTGGGAAGTAGCTGAAGAAGTCGAACAAGGTCGCATCCGTCAGCGTGCCGTCCGCATTCCACGATCCACCACCCGTGATCGACGTAGCCGAGCCGTTCGCGAGCGCCACACCCAGGAGGGCGTAGGGAGCCAGCGGCGAGCCGAGGCGCACCGGACCGGTCTCACGCACGATGTTGTGCTTGAAGACCAGGTTGTTGTCCCACTGCGGGTAGCGGCCCTTGAACGGCACCGCGTCGTTGCCCTTGCCTTGGGAGGCGGCGAGCACGGCTTCGCGATACTTTTGCTCGTTCTTGAGCGGGTCCAGGAACTCACGCGGACCGTAGAGCAGGAATTCCGGCACGTCGGAGCCCGAGGCGTCGGTGTCCAGCGACATCGGCATGGCGCCGAGACCGATGAGGTTGTTCGCGCCGTCCTCGATGGTGTCGGAGTCGATCGTGTCGGCCAACGTGATCTCGTCCTTGCTGGCACCGTTGCCGATACGCAGGACGTTGGGCTGGTCGGCGGCGTAGATCGCACGGTTGCGCAGGGTGATCTGCATGTCGTCCGTGTAGGTGCGGGTCCACCAGTCACGGCACAGGCCGTAGATGAGCGCCGCGCGGTCACTCTCACTCGCACCGCTCTGGGTGAAGTATTTGACGAGCTGCTCTTCCGAGATCGCAAAACGGCGGAGGTCAACGGTGAGGTTGAACGAGCCGTAATTGAGCGTGGAAGTCTTGCTCTTGAGTTCGGCGGAACCCTTGACGCCCTGACCGAGCACCGAAGCGCGGACGGTCATGTTGATCTTCTGGCCACCGTTTTTGATGGCGGCACGCTTCGCCTCGCAGATGGGCATGCCGGAGTCTTCGCCGCCAACGAAGTCCTTGAGGGGACATTTGTCGCGGGAATCCTCGATAATGGAATTGCTCCAGAACTCAGCCTGGAGCTTGGGATTGGCAGCGATTTGAGCCGCTACCGTCCCGATTTGAGAAAGGTCAAAAGCCATGATGTTTTAGAAAAAAACTGACGTTTAAGTGATTGTTTTAAGCTGACTTGCGCTGGTTCTGCGCAGCCCATACGGCTTTGTTCAGCGCGGCCCGGAGTTCGGGGTCCGTGCGTGCTTCGGCGATGGCCTCTTGCGGCGTCAGGACGCGCGGCGCGGGGGTCGATGCCCCTCCGGCCGACGTGAGCAGGCGCGCGCCAGGGTCCACCTGTTGCGGCTGGGTTTTGCGGATGACAGCAGGCGCGGGTTTGGCAGGCGCGACGGGTGCAGCCGGGGGCGTGGCCGGGGGAGTCCCCTCCGGGTTGGCCGCTCCGGACGTGAGTCCTTGGCGTTCCGCGTATTCACGCGCGATTTGCTCCGGCCAGTCGGGGCGTTGGAAAAACGCCTTACGGGACGGGTTGTTCTGCTCAACGGAGATGAACCCGATGAGTCCAAACCGGTGCGGGCTGGTTTCTTCGCCCAGCATCGGAAATTCTTGGTAGGCGCGGTCGCGGGAGGCGGCGACTTGCTGCTCCACGGTCTGCGCCTGGGTGGCGGCGGTGCGCTGGGCCTCGGCTTCGGCAATGCGCTTGGCGGCGCGAAGGTCGGCGATCTGGTCGCTGATCTCGTCGGCCTTGTCGTTGTCGAGGTCTTCGCGGAGCTGCTTGCGCTGCGCGGAGAGCGTGGCGATCTGCTCGTCCAGTTCGGCGACGGGATCCGGCGCGGGCTCGGGAGCATCGGCGGGCTTGCCCTTGTCGTCGGCCTTGGTAGCGGGCGCGGGGGCCTCGTCCGGGAAAAGGATGCGGGTCGCCTCCTTGAGACTCACCTTGTTGCGCTTGGCGTAGAGCGCCACCATGCGGTCGTCGGAATCGGCGAAGCGGAACCGGTCCGGCAGGGGAGGGTCGTCCTCGTTGTCGGCGGGCTTGGGTTCCGGGGCGGGGTCCGCCTTCGGCTCCGGGGTCGGCGTAGCCGCTTCTTTGGCGGGGGCCGGTTCCGGGGTAGGCTCGGGCGCGGGCGCGGGCGTCGGCTCGGGGGCCTTCTCGGGTAGTCCGGACGGTTTACGACCGA
Organism: uncultured Opitutaceae bacterium; assembly: GCA_963974355.1. Taxonomy (GTDB): domain Bacteria; phylum Verrucomicrobiota; class Verrucomicrobiia; order Opitutales; family Opitutaceae; genus Actomonas. The sequence continues at coordinate 50,426 of CAXBDS010000002.1, read as the reverse complement.
GCACCAGGTCGCGGCGTTGATCGGCGGTGAGGGAAGCCATGACCTCCTTGGCGTCGATCTTGGGCGGGGTGGTCTCGGCGGGCTTGGGCTCAGTAGCGGCAGGCGCTACCGGCGCGGGAGCGTTCTTCGGCTCCGGGGAACTGACAGGGGGAGTCGAAACCGCCGGGGTGTTCCCCGCGGGCAAGGTTTCGGGTTTGGGTTCATTTGGCATGACCCCGGCAGTATCCCGGTATCACGGATTTCCGGCACGTTGCATTGCCGTAATAGGCACTTGACGGGATAGGCAAGTTTTGCACAAATCGCGGTGAGGAACGCGTTTATGCGAGGGGGAAAGCCGCGTATCGGTGTGAGTAGCCCTTGCCGCCGCCCGCCTGTATCGAGCAGGCAGGCGGTTTTGTTTATGGGCGAGCCGTTCCCCGGTCCATCGCCATGCGCAGGAGGATGTCCAGCTTCTTCCCGTCCTCCACCTGCTGCACCTTCATGGCGCTGATATTGGCGCCCACCGAGACGGTCAGCTCGGAAACCCGCGTTGAAAGTGCCTCCACGCGTTCGCTGCTGCGCACGGCGACGGACTCGACTCGCTTCACGGCCTCGATGCGTTGATCGCGCTCGTTGACCTGTTCGGTCGCCAGCGCGGCAATCTCGCCCCGCAGGAGGAAATAGCCGCCGGTGACGCTGATAACGCTCGTGCACAACCCCGTGACCAAGGCCACGACCACGGGTAGCTTGAGGGAGAGTTTAGAGGCATCTATCGTATCCATGAGAGTGTGCGTTTAGGAGGCTTTTAGTTCGGCGCGGATGGTGTGGACCTCGGCCTTCTCCTGCTTGGAGAACAGGCCGGTGAGTGGCGCAAAAACGTCGCGGTCTAGGATCTTCTTCACGGCTTCTTCGCCGTTCTCGTAGGCGTCGTCGAGGACCGGCAGGACCTGCTTGAGCAACCGCTCGCGCTTCTCCAACGCCTCGCGGAGCCGGCCCTGTTTGTGGCGGTCGTAGATCCAGTAGGCGGTGTAGGCCACGGATAAGAGTAACAGTCCGGCGAAGCCCTTGAGGAACCACGGGTGGGAGATCACTTGCGCCAGCCCGAAGCAACCCGCACCCAGCACCAGGAGGGGCCACGTCTTGAACGCGCCGGCCAACCCGCCGCCCGCGAACAACGAGATCCCGAACGCGGCCATGAATCCGATGCCGGTCCACGTCAGCCAACGCGCCTGCTCGCGGAGCGCCTGCTGTTCGGCGGCGGCGCGGGCCTTTTTCTCGGCGGCTAGTTCCTTGTCGAGTCGGGCGATGATGCCCTCAAACTGTGCGATGAGGCGCGAAACATCAGCGGCCGGCGCGTCGATCACGGCCTTGCGGATCGCGTCAGTCTCGATCTTGACCGGCGCGGCCTGCGGTGTGTCCACCGAGAGCACGTCGATACGGTCGGCGCTGGCGGTCACAGTGGAATCCTTCACGGCCTGCCCGCCGAGCAACGCCGTGGCGTCGGGCCGGGGAGTGGAAGGCGTGTTGGCTCGCACGCACCCGGGCAGCGAATAGACCAAAACTAAAAGACCGGCCGCGATGAGGGCGGAGGCTATGATGTCGCGCTTGTTTTTCATGGTCAGTAGGAAGGGAACCCGCTCAAATCCACCCCAGACACGGTGTAGCCCGTGCCACCGTTGCCCGCGTCAGCATCGCAGCCGGCGATGAGGGTGTTGATCGCCGTGAGCTGGTCGTTTATGTCGGTGCCGGAGCCCGCGCCGCCGTAGGTCCAGACGGTGAGGAGCACCAACTCACCGTTGACGATCAGAAACGAGGGGTTGCCGGAGTCGCCTCCGATCTTGCTCTCGTAGAACTCCAGTCGCTTCGCGTCGGACGGCACGCCGAACGCAGCGTAGTTGTCCAACCGGATAAGGTCGGTGACCAGTCCCTTTTCCTCTTGGTCGAGGCCGAGGCTGGGAATGCCGTAACGGACGTTCGGCAGGTAGGTTTCGAGCGTATCTGGAAAAACCTTACAAGGGGTGATCGCCTCTGGCAGGTCACTGTCTAACACGGCCACGGTAAGGTCGGGGTAATAAGGCGAGTAGAGCGGGTGAGTCCGTGTGGCTACGACGGTCCGAGTATAGACCGTGTTGTCCATGCCGATGAAGCGAATCGTGGACCCCACAACGAGCGGGTAATGTGCTGCAAAAATGATGTGACGCTTCGTTATCAACGCGCCCGCTCGGGTGCCTCCGCCTGCGCTGTTCCATGGGGAGATGCAGGTGAGGTCGACGGGAGCTGTGGGTGAGTTGTCGAAAAATATGCCAGCAAGCACCGCGTTCCCGCCTCCCGGTGTCGTGTTGGTAAAAACCACATCTACGTCTCCGGTGAAATCGAAGGTGACGTATCGCCCATTGGCTATGAATGCCGAGATGGACCTTGTAGCGAGCACCGCGGAAGTCCCGTGCGCCTTTACGTCAATTCGTTGGGATCTCCCTAGACCGTCGGCGTCCCAGCAATAGAACGAAACCCGGAACATCCGTAGCCCGGCGTTGATGCGAACGTTAAAACTAGAACCGCCGGTGTAGTTGATTTCCGTGGTGGTTCCGCCTCCCGGCAGCTCAAGTGCGGCGGCGAAGCCGCTGTAAAACCCTTCCCAGCCGTTGTAGTGTGAGCTTTCCGTGATTCCAATGAGAACCTGAGATGGCAGCGATGTCAGTCCGTTGCCGAGACGATACCCCCGGCCTCCGTAAGTCCCAATCCAGCTTCCGTCGGTTGTGGAGTCTTCACTTACATAGGAGGCCGTTGCTCCGCTAACGGGAGAGCCCCCAGCCCAGAAATCTGGATTCCTCACGTAGCTTCCTGCCGCGTGGTTCTGTGTGGTAAACAGTCGAAGCGCCGTTGCTGCCGACTTGCTAGCCAACCGCAGGTCCACCGCGTCCGAACAGTGCTTGGCCAGTGTTCCTGCTGCCCACGAGGAAAAGTCCTGCGTCGTCGTGCTCACGGTCCCGAACGTCAGTCTGAATGATACGCCTCGGATCGCGCTGGAGACGGTGATCGTCGCGGAACCGTCTGATACCCGCACGGCTCGATTCTCCACGATGGTAGCGACCGCCGGGTTGTTCGACGCAATCGTAATCGTTTCGCTCTTGGTCCGCACGAACCCGACCACCGGGATGTCAAAATCCTGTGTAACCACAGCAGGAGTGTATATATCAACAACGGTGTCCTGTTGAGTTTCCTGCTCAGTTGACTCTCCGGATACCACTCGATTGACGGCGATGGGTTGACCAACCTCGAACCAGAATGGATGCAAAGGTGCTGCGACGAATCGCCGCTGTGGTTTATCCAAAAATGTCCCGCCTATCAGCTTCATACTTTGGGGATCTGCTTCTTGATCTCGGCTCTCGCTGCTTGGAGTGCGTCGAACGCATCGGGCATTCCCTCACTCTTTTCCCACAGGGCGACGGTCAAGGCTTCGATCGTCGCGCCTGCTTCGGCGTAAGCGTCACGGCGGCGGTCAGCGTAGGGGCGCTGGGCCTGCCGCTCGGCGAACCGGGCCTTGTGCTCCGCTAGGCGGACCTTTGCGTTGTCAGCACGCACGTCCGCGACCGACTTCACGACGCCGTCGATCAGGAGTGCAGGTTGTTTCTGAGCGGCGAGGGCCTCGATCTCTTTCGCCTGTTTGCTGGTGATTTCGACGGATTCACGATGCTTGGGGGCAGCGTCGAGCACGCGTTGGATCCGACCTTTCGGGCCGACGATGGCGTGTTTCATAGTGCGTTAATCCAGTTGAATTTTTGGTTGATCTGTTCGGAGAGTTGGCGACCGAGCGTTTGGTGCCAGTCAGGCTTGAGCGGGGTCACCACAGAGCGGACTTCGTGGTCGCCATAGGGCCAGCCGAGTTCGTGCTCACGGGTGTATTGCTCGACGTTTCCCGGGTCGTGCTGGAACGGCTCCATGCCGAGGTAGGCCCAAACCTTATCCATCGTGTGCTGCGGGTCGGCGGTCAGGTCTTCGGCGTGGACGAAGTGCACCCGTCCTTTGTGGAGTCGGGCGAGTTCGTGGAGGCGTTGGATCGCGATGCCGACCGGCGCACCCTCAAGCCAGAAGTTCACGCGACCCTCGACGGTTTGAATACGTCCCGTGTCTTGCTGACTCATCTCCAACTGAAACTCCGGGTGCTTCTGAAACTTCTTCTCCATGCTCGAAAGCACCCCGCGAATGTCGCGGACCGGAACAAGCAGCTTGGCGTCGGGGAACAACTTGAACAGAAGTCCCGCGCTACCGATCCACGAACGACACTTGTCCACAACGACGGGGCGCTCCGTTAGGGAGTCGAACGAGTGGGCAATACCCGCCCGCATGAAATCCGTGAACAGTTTCTCACCGTCGGCGGGGGTTGGGATGCTGCGAAACTCCTCGGTCTTGAAGAACGCCTTGGCGAGATACATGACCTCGTGCACGCCGCTAGTCGCCGTGGCGTGGACAAGTGGATTTTGCGCCAGCAGATTTTGCAGGAGCGTGGAACAGGCGCGGGGCAGCCCGCTAGTGTAGTGTATCTGCTTGGGCATTACGTAAGATCTTTGATGACGGTGACGCCTTCCCTTCCGGCGATCTCCTGCCCCCCACCCGCCGTCCACGATGCGTCAGTGGAAAGAACGTGGATCGTCAACACGCCTGTTCCATAGAGACAGTTAGAGGAGCCGATAACCGTCAAAGGGGTGCGGCATATGACATTCGTTATCCCGGAGCAGTTGAAGAACGCCTGGTAACCCATCGACGTGACGGAACTCGGAATCGTCAGGTCCCCGCTGAACCCGAAGCAGCCGTAAAACGCTTCCTCGCCTATCGTCTCGACGGAGTCTCCAATCCTCAGGTTCCCCGTAAACCCCCCACAGGAGTCGAACGCGGCGTCACCGATGGTCGTGACGGAGTTGCCGAGGGTCAGGTTGCCGGTGAACCCGGCGCAGCCTTGGAATGCAAGTAAACCAATCGCCGTGACGGAGTTCCCGATGGTCAGACTGCCGGCGAATCCGGAGCATGAGCCGAACGCGGCGTCACCGATGGTCGTGACGGAGTTGCCGAGGGTCAGAGAACCCGTGAACCCGGCGCATAAATAAAACGCGTAACTACCAATCGCCGTGACGGAGTTGCCGATGGTCAGGTTGCCAGTAAACCCGGCTACGCCGAACGCGAATTCCTCGATGGACAAAACCGAGTCGGGGATGCGCAGGGAGCCGGCGAATCCTGAGCATTCTCTGAACGCTCTGACGCCGATTTCGGTGATGGAATTGCCCAGTGTCAGCGTGCCGGTGAATCCGGAGCAGTATGCGAACGCGTCGCTACCAATTGTCGTGACCGAGTTCCCGATGGTCAGGTTGCCGGTGAATCCGTCGCATAAATAAAACGCGTGGCTGCCGATGGACAGAACCGAGTCGGGGATGCTCAGGGAGCCAGTGAATCCTGAGCAATTGGAGAACGAGTTGTCGCCGATGGACGTGACGCTACTCCCGATAGACAGCCCCTTGAGGGTGCTGGCGTCATTCTGCCAATTATCAGGAATGGCCGTAAGCCCGAACCCAGTAACGGCATCACTCGCGGCAACGATGAGGGTCAGGGTCGCGGGGGATATTGAAACTTCTGGCACAACCGAATTGCCGCCCGGTGTCACACCGTCCCCCACAAGAACTTGTTTGGTGTCGGTCGTATACCCTAGTTCCCCAGACTCAAGGATGATGGTCGCCAACTCCGACGCCGTGCCTTGGCGGACGACGACAATGGCCGGACCCGCGGGCGGGAGGGCGCAGTAACCGGCTTCGGTGTCGAGATTATCGGTATCGACCACCACGTAATAGTTGCCAGTGGCGGTGACGGCAACCAAGTCGCCGGCCTGCGCCTGACCCGCGCCCGATCCGGCAGTAAGCGCGAAGCGCGCCGCGTCATCGGCGACGGTCTGAATGCTCACCGGCGCACCCGGGCGAAGCACTTCCTCGAACCCCGTGTTTCCGGAGTTGCGCTTGATGAAAAGGTAGTCGTCTGCGGCCATGGTCGTAAATTACGGGGTGTAGGTGGCGAGGCTCACGCGCTTCCATGCGTGCGTGAAGCCGTTGCCGATGTAGATATAGAGGTAATCGGAGTCGCGGGCCTGGTCGCCTACGCGCCCCGGGCTCGTCAACGAAGCGGGCACCGCCACCAACCGCGTCTCGGCGATCGTGGCAGCGCCCCGTGGTGATGCGAATAGCGGCATGGTGTGCGGTCCCCTTGTTGGTTACTGCGCCGCTTAGACCGTGATGCTGGTCACGTTGCTGGAGCTTTTGAGGTGCCACTTGGTCCCGACGGCGACGACCGTGATGGCCGAGCCGATGAACGCGGTGAGCGTGACCGTGAGGTTCGCGCCCGTGGTGCCGTCGAGCAGCGTCGCACCCGTGAAGGTGATGACGTGCGCGAAGTTGGTTCCGGCCTGAATCGTCAGCTCCGTGCCTTGGATCGCGGCGGTCGGAGCCGCAACCGTCATCGCCGCGGCGGAGGTCTTGGTGATGAGGTGAAGACCGCTCGTGGTCGCGATGGCACCGTTCGCCGTGTAGGAGGATACGGGCAGCTTGAGGATCGGGGCGTCGTTGGCGTGGAGTTCGCCCGCCGCGTTGAACTGGAACACGCCGTAGGCGAGCTTGGGCAGGTAGCGCAGAGCGTCGAACTTGCCGATGAGGTAACGCACCATGACCGAGCCCGGCGCGTAGGATTTTTGTAGTGAGGTGGCCATAGGTGCAGTGGGTTGAAATTACCTGTGCCGAGGATGCCACCGGGCGCACAGGCCCGCACGTTGCATTGGCCGACCGCCTACTTATGTTCGCGCGCCGCTTCGGTCTTTGCTCCGGCGATGAGTGAGTTCACCAGCTTGCCGGGGTCGAAGTTCTCCACGAGATACTTCCGGGCGTGCACGAGGTTGCGGCGCTCGTCGTCGCTGGTCTTGGGGTCGTAAACCACTTTGTCGATTTCCTTCCCGACCTGCTCACGCCACCGCTTCACGAAGATCGCAAAACCGTAAGAGCCGTCCAACTCATTGAGCGCCTGTAAGCGGTGTTTCGCGGTGAGGTTGGAGATGTCAGGTCGATGAGAATCGTCGTGGGTCGATGCCATAAATCAGGGGGCGGTTGCCGGGACCGGTTCGGGCGGGGCGGCGGCTTCCGCTGCCGGAGCAGCCTCCGGAGGCGCGCCGCTGCCGTCGGCAAACGGGATGACCTCGCCACCGGGACCAATCGCCATCGGCGGCGGAATGACCGGCACCGGAATAAGCGTATCCACGTCGTCGTGACCGAGGAGATACAACACTTGCTTGATGAGCGGGCGCGCGGCCAACTGGATCTCCGGCGGGTAGCTGAAATACTTCTCGACCGTCTGCAACGCGAGTTGCTGCGCCTGGATGTCCTGCACGCCGCGTTCCTTCCCAATGATGAGCTTGGCGTTCAGCTTGAGTGTTTTCAGCGCGTCCTTGGCGATGAATGCGGCCTGATCGGCATCGCCTTCGAGGAAGGTGTAAGCCTCCTCCGGGTCCATCGTCTCCACGGCGATTTCGAGCAGCTTGCACAGGTGATCCTCAAAACCGAGGGTCATGCGGCGCGTCCAACGGCGGGAGAGCTTTGACGCCTCTTTCAACGTGGCCTCCTGCCCGCCAAGCGTCGTGTTCTGCGGCACGTTGGAGTAGTCGCCGCGGGCAATGTCGCTGATGCCCAGCCAGTAGTTGCACCACTCGATTGTCTTGGTAATCAACTCCTGCGTGTCCAGGTCCAGCTTCGGGAACGTGAAGACGCTCAGCCAGTCCTCCATGGTCTGCCCCTGCTCCAGCGTCACGGCGTCGAAAGGGCGCAGCTCGTGAAACGTCTTTTTCTCCGCAATGGCATCGGGGTTTTGCCCCACGATCGGGTTGGCGTTGATCTGATTGCGGAAGCTGTGCCGGTTCCACTGCTCATCGATGTAGTCTTGGAAAGGGCGCATCATCTCCACGAGGGAGTAGCCCCACCAGAACTTGCCGCCGTGCGGCTTCCAAACCGAAATCGCCGTGAAGGGCTGGCAACCGGTCGGCGTGACCTTGCGGCGGAACTCGTAGTCCACGAGCACGCCGGTCTTCCGCTCGCGCCAAATCACGATCTTTTGCGGGCGCCCCCAGCCGAGCACGTCGCGGGTAAGCCAGATTTCCTCGATGCCGAACATCGCCGCCTCAATGTCGTAGGCTTTCTGGTCCTTCGTGGCCTTCTTGCGGCGCTCACCGGTCTTGCGGCCTGCGGTCTGGTTGCCCAACTGCCCCTCGAACTCCGCCAAGGTGTTCCACGGGCGCTCATAGAAGCGGTCCCGCATCCAGTGGATCGGCTTGTCGTAGTATTCGACCAAGCAATCCGCATCGTCCAGGCAACGGGCGTCGGACGGGGCAAAGAAACAATCGCTGTCCACCTCGCGGCTGCGGGCGCCGGCATACTTCACCTCGCGCATGCGGATGGCCTCGGGCGAGGGCGCGTAAACGTGGCGCGTCGGATCAAAGCGGATGGTCGGGTCCTTGTCGAACACCTCGACGGGATCGCCGGTCACCGGGTCAACCCCGGGAGTGAACGTGTCGCGCCCTTCCACGATATAGCCGTGGTCAAGAGCTTGCACCGGTTCCTCGGTTGAGGCGTCCCAAAGCACGTTAAGCCCCGCTTCGTCCCACTCGTCCACGTCTTCGTCGTAGATCGCCTTGAGGATGAGCGCGCGGTGGGTCCACATGGAATACTGCGTCGCGTCGAGTAGCGCCTCTTCGACCTTGCCCATCTTGAACAAGCGGTAGGACGCCCACCGGTCGAGACCACGGGCGAGGTCTTCATCGGCGGGACCTTCCGGGGCGAAGTGGCAGATGGGAGAGCGCCCAAACACCTCGTCCTCGGTGCGGGCGGAAAAGTGATCCACGACCCACGAGGTGAGAGGGACCGACATATTGCTCTGCTGCCAGACGGTATCGGGGAGGGCGCGGCGGTCCTTTGAGTTGCGGTAGTCCTCATCGCCCTGCTTGTCGGCCTTGATGCGCTCCTCGTTGTCCTGCACGAGCGCCGGCAAGCGGTGCTTGAGGTATCGTTCAAGCTCCGTCTCTTGGTCTTCTGTCAGGACGAGGTGGCGAAGGCGCGGCATGGTGGCGTGTCAGGGTAGTAGCGTGCGCCCCGAGGGGCACGTTGCATTGGACTACGGCAGGAAGGGGTTGAAGATCGGCTTTGGTTGGTTGGGCGCGCCCTGCACCGTGGTTCGTGCCAGTTCATTGCGGGCGGCGGCGAGGCGGGCCAACTCAGCACGGCGGGCGGCAGGGTCGCCGCCGGCGCCTTCGCGCACCTCATTTTCTCGCCGGCGGATGGCCGCAAGTTGCTTTGCGGTGCCCTTGACTTGGCCGAGGTAGCCAAGTTTGTCGCGGTTTTCGTTCACCAAGGAATCAGCCGTATCGGTGTCGCCTTGCTCCGACGCGGTGCGGATCCGGCGGGCGAGCATGTCGATTTCCTTGTTCAGCTCATAGAACTGTTCGACGTATTTGGTCGAGCGCGTGTCATCCTCGGGCAGGAACCGCTTGGCGATCCAGTAATCCCCCAACCGGCGTTCAATCGGCTCGGGGTAGTCGCCGGCGGAACGAATAAGCGCGTCGGCCGCGTCCATGGTGTAGGTCCCGAGCGTGCCAAAATACCCGCGAATCAAGTGATCCACGGTCTTGGGGCTGCGTAGCCACTCGGGGGCACTGTCGGGCGCGGCCTGCGCCAGTTCGCGGGCCATGAGCGAGGTGTAGGAGTTCCACTGTTCCTCCGGCGGACGGAATTCGTCACCGAAGCTGATGATCGGGCTTCCTGTGAACGTCTTATTGCGGGCGCGGTCGGCGATCGGGCGAATAGCCTGCGGGATCGGGTTCATGGCGAACGTCTCCAACAGCATTTGCCGGATCCGTCCCCAGAACAGGGCGCCGTCCCCCGTGCGGGCAATGACCTCGGTCATCCGCTCCGGCAGGGTGGAAAACAGTTGGCCCACCTCGAACGGCTTAGGGATGCGCACGTGCCGGCCAGCGACCCAGAAGTGATAGTAGGCGTCGCGATCCCATTCGTTTAATTCCCAATACCGCTCGTCGTCCCAATTCGCCGCAAGCAGGGCGAGGGTGGCCCCAACGATCACGGCGCCGTGCGTCGCGACTTGGCCCGGGTTGTTGGCGAGACCGCGGCCCAACCGGTAAAGGCCTTGGATGCGGGCGTTCATAAATGGCACCGTGTCGAGGAAGAAGCCGAGCAGCTTGGAGTCACCGCGCAGGGAGAAATCCATGATGTCCTTCGCTTGGTAAGCAGCTTCGGCCACGCTGCCGCCGGTCTTGAGCACGGAGTCGTAGATGGCGACGCGGTTGGCGTTTTCCGTGGCGCGGCCGATGTCCTTCCACAGGCGGGCGACCTTGGCCGGCGAGTCCATGATGCTGCCGAGGAACGTCGCTTGCTCGTCGCGGGTCATGGCTTGGAACTGCCGGCGCACCTCGCCCTCGCGCAGGCGGTTATAGTGCCCGCTGCCGCCGCCGTTGGCCATGATGCCGAGGAGGGACGGGTCGTTGCGATTGAGCGCCTTCATCAGGCCCGCCATGGAGTCGATGCCAGGGCGAAGGGGCGTGTCGGCGATCACCCACGACTGGATTGAATCGCGCACGGTGTTTGCCGCCATGAATGCCGGGTCGAGCGTCACGAGGCTGGTCAACGCACGCTTTGGCGCCATCAGCGCCGACATCCACCACGAGTAAGTCTTGGGGCTGAGGGCGAGGATGCTGCGGAGCAGGAGCGGGTCCTTGACGCGGTAGTAGGACGGCTTCCCCCTGCGGGTGACCGACACGATGTTCTTCCCCTCGGGAGCGCGCATGCGCCAGAAGGTGACCATTTCCTCAACTTCCTGCTCAGTCAGGGACTCGACATCGACGCCGGCGGCTTCGAGGGATTTGACGGTCTCCTGGAACGACGCACGGAACGGCACCGCCTTGTAGGGGATCGGCACCATGAGTTCCCGATTCTGGTCGGCCAGACCGGTTATGCGCTGCATCGCGATGTTCTTGAACGATGCGTCGAGCAGGGTTTCCAAGTTGCGGAACATATTCTCCACGATCGCGACCGCCTGCGGCCCGCCCTTGAGTTGACGGATCCCGGCCGACTGCCCGGAGAACCCGCGGCGCTTGCCCGGTCCCTTGGAGTCCTTGCCGTCGAGGGTTTCGATGATGCGGTAGAACGGCACGTAGTCCGACTTCTCCCACAGGGCGCGTTTCTTCGGGTCGAGCAGACCGGCGGCTTGCGCCACGTCGAGCACCTGCGACTGAAACGCGACGTATTCCTGCCGGATCGTCTCGAACTCGGGGTGGGTGTTGGCGAGGGCGAGCAAGGTGTCGATTTCCTCACGCGCCTTGTCCTCCGACCATTCCCACTCGCCGCTCGTCGGGTTCTTGAACTTGCCGAAGTTCTTTTCCTTACCCTCTTCGAGCAGGCGGCTGGCGCGCTTGGCGGCAACGTAGCCCTCCCACAGTTCGAGCTTCCGGGATTCGATGAGCGGCTTGATGATCTGCGCCAGGCCCTTGCTGCCCTTGATCGGCAGCATCTCGCCGTTCTGGTAGCGTTGCGTGCCGTGCAGGAGCCACGATTCGAGGACCGCGGGCATGCTCGTGGTGAGGCGCGACCACTTGTAGGCCGAGACCGAGGCGTCGAGCTTGTCGGAGCCGATACCCAGCGTGGCCTTTTCGAGGCGCTTGACCGCGGTAAAGGCGTCGAGGGTGGATTGCTGCCACTCCCGGGCGACGTAATCGCGGGCGGCGCCCACGGCATCGGCGACGCGACGGGCGAGGCTGCGCTTGTCTTCGAGGGTGCCGATGACCTTGCCAAGCACCTCCTCCTCCTGGGCGGTGCCCTTCACGCGCGGCGTGCCGATCGTGCTGAACTCCGCATCAGAGGTTTTGGCCAACTCTTGAGCGGTCTTTTGTTCAGCCCGAACGGCGGCAGAATTATCCTCATACCCGCCCTCCGGCATCCCGCGCACGTATTCCGCAACCACCGCAGCGGCGCGGCGTGTGATGCGCTCAACCTCCGCAACCGCCGCGCGGTCGGAAGGCCGACCGAGGAGGTTCTTGAGGCGCCGGTTCATCTTGGACAGCCATTCCAGCGCATGCTCAACGACGTTGCGCAGGGTCGGACCTTCACCGGCACCGGCTTGGGAGGTCTGGCGCGCTTCGGCGGCGGCAACCTCGCCCCAGAAAGCCGGATCCATGAACCGCTCGCCAAGCTGGTCGTTCACCCACTCCTGGTTGATCTTGGACCGGGCGTAATTCTGCTCCCGCTTGAGCGCGATGTAGTCCTCCGGGACGGGGCTCGCTTCGAGGACGAGGCGAGAGAGCGCCCGGTAGAGGTCGGGGCGCTGCCACTGCATGCTGTGGCCCAACTCGTGACCGAACAACGCCTCAATCGGGGCATTGACCGCCGTATTGATGTAGATCGCGTTGGTGTTTGACGGCGTGATGAACGCGCCGCGATTGGCCGCGTCTTCCGACCGGTAGAAGTTTACGCGCTTCCCAAAGGCCAGACTGAGCGCCTTGACAAAACGCTGTGCGTCTTGCCCTTGAAGCTGGCCGGCACCGGCTCCGCCGCGCTCTCCAGCGCCAACCCCTGCGACTTTATCAAGCTCCTGATGGACGATAGACGATCCGTAAAGCTTGGCGACTTCTTCGTCCCAGCGTTTGGCATCGGTTCTTTCGCCGGAAGTGGCATCGCGGAAGGTAAACGCCGCAGGCGAGGCCGGGTCAAGGTCGGATTCGGACGCCGCAGGCGTGCCGAGGGGGGCGCCGACAAGGGGCGCATAACGCAGCACCTCGTCCAGCACGGCGGGACCGGCTTGCTCGTCGGTCGGCACAAAGAACCGCGGCTTGAACCCGATGCGCTCGTTGATCGCGCCCATTTCGTTCACCCGGTCGAACTGTGCCGGCTGCACGCCGATAATCTCAATGCGCTGTTGCCCGCCAACCGTGACGCGGGCCAGCTTCCAGCCGTTCGACAGCGGGAAGCTCATGCCCTCGCGCATGATCTGCTCGAAAAGCGCCTCGGGGGTCACTTGCACGGAGCCATCGGCCATGCCGAGGTTGCGCAGCACCTTGTCCACCGCGCCACGGGGAATCTTCACGCCGAGGTAGCGTTCCTGTTGGTCGGTCTCGAACCGGAAGACCTTGGGCGTTTCGAGGTTCAGTCGCTTCCAGATAGGGAGGAGGAGACCGATCAGGAAGAAATCGCGCTCGCGCTCCATGGGGTCTGCCGTGGCCTGGCCTTCGGCCCACGCGTCACGCGCCTGCGACTCGCTCAACTCGTCGTAGGTGCCGCGCTCGACGTAGCGGGCGCGCTCATTGATGCCGGGGATGACCTTGGGCGACGGACCCGGGACGTAGGCGACTTGCGCGATGGCCTGCGCCTGCTGGCCCTTGGCCGCGTGGCTCTCCTGCCGGCCGAACCGCTCGATCACGAGCTTGTTGCCGTTTTCCTCGGTGGGCAGTTCGACAATCTTGGTCGGGGTGTAGCCGGGCAAGGTGTCGCCAACGGCCCACTCGCCGGGATCGGGCTGGGTGCGGATGTCCTTTTCTTCAATGGACTCCTGCTGGCTCGCCACGACGCCGAGCCGGCGGTGCATCTTTACCACGCTGCCGTCGCTGCGGGTGCGCTGCCCCATTGGCTGAATGGCATACACCTTGCCGGTGCGGCGGTTCTTGTAGAAGCGGACCCCTTCGAGCCCGCGCACGGCGTCAAATTCCCGGAACGTGGTCGGATACTCGCGCTCAATCTCCATGAGCTTCGTTTCCTGCTTGGTCTCGGGGTCCGTGTAGGCGGTGCGCTCCTCGATCTTGGTGATGCGACCGCCCTTGGGGACGAATAGCGTTTGCGTGCCGTCATCGAAACGGTCCATGGCCTTCGCCAACTCAACATTGGCCTCAAGCGCGCTCTCAAACGCGTTGAACACGATGCGCTGCTGGCTGATCGGCAGGATCAGGATGCGATTGAGGAACTGCGGGACGCTCGGAATCTTCTCCTCCACGAGACTGCCCCCGTCGCCGACGAAAGATTCGGGGTCGAAACCCATGCCCTCGGTCAGCGCCGTCCAAGTGAGCGGGTTACGGGAAGCCGGGGCATCGTCATTCGTGGTTTGGGGCTGGTTGCTGAACGCATCGGTGTAGAGCTTCTTCACCGCGGCGCTGGCGTATTGGTTCTCCAGGTTGTCGGAGTCCTTGAACAACCCTTGGCCGGTCGATCGACGCTCGCCGGTCGTCAGGGCGCCGAGCTGCGCCAGGCGGCGGGCGATAGTCGAGATAAACCGCTTGTGGCCGGGGATGTCGGTCCGGGCCAGTTTGAGAACCGGGGCGGTGGCTTGATTGGAGCGATGCGCGCGGCCGAGACCCTGCACCGCCTCGTTGGCCTGCCAGCCGGCTTGCACGAGGTAGTGCACGCGCTGGCGCTGGTTCTTGATACGCTTGTCGGCGTGGTAGCTGTAACCCGTGCCGCCGGCCTTCGAGAACACGAGCACGCGGCGACGGTCGTCGTTGAACGCGGAAACCTCGTTTTCGACGTTGGCCTTACTGCGGCTTTCAATCGTCTTCTTCTCGACGCCCTCGGCGTTTTCCTTGGTGACGACGCGACGATTGCGGCCCGTTACCTCCGTCACGTTCTTGGCCCCGAAGGTCTCCAAGATCATGTCGAGCGGGTTGTCGGGAATCAGGAGGGTCGCGACGTTATCCATCATCTCCTGCTTCTTCGCCACGAGTTCCGGGTCTTCGACCGGACGCCCCTCGGAATCCGTCACCGGACGCCAAATCGAATTACCATCGTCGTCCTGAACCTCTTCCCACTTGGCGGTCGGGAATGACTTTTCGAGGTATTGCAGGAGCATGTCCCGCGGCGACGCGTCGAGGGATTCGAGGTCGTCGGTGCTTTCCAGCGCGTCGATCGCTCGTTCCTGCGATGCCTGGTTGGTGTTGGTGAGTTGGAAGATCAGGGCGTTGCCGGCGTCGAACTGCTCTTGGGCGTCGCTCAGGACGGAAGGCATGTGCATGGCCGTGAGCACCTGGTTGAAAAACCGTTGCTGTGCCCCAAAGAACGCGGACTTGGCGGCACTCTTGGCGCGACCGTTGTTCTCGGCCCCGCTGGTTTTCAGCGCCTCGTTCATGTTCCGCATCACGATCTGCCAGGCTTCGGCGAGGTCGTCGTAGAGCTTCGTTTGGTCCGGCGTGAGTTCGTGCTCCAGCATGCCGAACTTCACGTCTTTCCACGAGAGGGACCGCGCGATGTAGCGCCCCATGGCCTTGAGGTCGCGTGCGACAATCTCCATGGCGGAGATGCCCGCCGCCTCGATCGTGTTGATGAAGTCGGTCACGCTGTCGAACAACGTGCCCTTGCCCCATAGCCCGAGGCGTTCGGCGAATGCCAGGTTGCTGACCTCGGTTGCGCCGGTCGCGGACGCGTAGATGATGCGGGCGTTCGGGAGGCGCGATTGCAGTTCGAGCACCGCGCGTCCTGCCTTCGAGGCTTTCTTCACGCCGCGCCCGCCCTTGGTGTCGATCGCGTTGCCCGCCTTGTGGGCCTCGTCAAAGATGATCGGGCCGTCGTAGTCGGCGCCCAACCACTCCACGATCTGATCCAGGCGGGACTTCGGCGCGTTGGCCGCAGGCTTAACTCCGGTCACGGCAAAGGAACTGACGCCCTTGAGGGTGTCGCCGTTGGGCAGCAACAGGTCGAGGTCGAACCCACCCAGCTTGCGCATCGGCTTCACCTTTGAGACGACGGCATTGCCGGTGAACCCAGCGGCCTCGTCAGTCGCCCGGACCGTCGCGCCCGCTTGGAACTCCGGCGGCACGCGATTGGTATCAAGGTCGCCGGCCATCGTCGTGTAGGTGCCGAACAGCACGCCCTCCTTAAGCGGAATCTTGCCCTTTTGGGCCTTCACCTTGCTGAACGGGAGCATGGGCATGTCACCCATGCCGATGTTGGCGAAGTCTCCCGCTGCTTGCTTTTCGAGTCCGGCGCTGGCGGATAGCCACACCGATTTTTTGCGACCGCGCAGGAAGTTGTCGGCGATGATCGACGCCGACGTGATGCCCTTCCCGGATCCGGTGCCGTCACCGATGAAGAAGCCGCGGCGAGAGCCGTCGGGGTTCTTTTGCTCATTTGCCTGGCCGGCGTAAACGACACTCTCAATCTGAGCCAACGACGGGGCGCCGCCCTCCACTGCGCCCTTGGGCAGCTTCGGGGAGTAGGTGACATCGGGCGGGTCAATCGCCGCCATCGCAGCGGACTCGACCAACGGCGACGGGTGCGGCTTCGCGCCTTTGACGCTGACCTTCTTGGGTGTATAGCCCTCCTCGAAAATGCTGTCGCTGAACGTGGACTCCGGGCGGTCAGTAGCCGCAACGGGCGTCGAAACGCCTACGTCCTCACCGTCAATCGCTACGTCTGGCTGTCCGGTTCCGACTGCTCCGTCAGTTGATCCGCGAGTGCCAGCACCAGTTCGCTGCCCACTTCCTCCGGGCTTCCGTCCGGACTGAGGTTTTCCGCCGCCAGCATCTTGAGCACCTTGCGTTGATCCGTCACGCGGCCCAGCCGGTGCGCGAACTCCACTACGTCCTCCCGGGTTACTTGGTTGGGACTCTTGAGTTCCAGCTTCGGATTTTCCGCCGCCCACATCGCCAGTTGCAGCACCGGTTGAAGGCTGGTCGGGCTGGGGGTTTCGCCCGCCTTGCGGAGCAGGTTCGCGCTCAGGACGTTGAGCGGGTGCTTGCTCGTCGCCTTGATTGATTTGAGATGCAGCGTAGCGTTCATCGCGGACCTTGGGGAGAAGTTGGAGGAGTTCGGGGATCGAAGCAACATTTCCCGAGACCGGCGCATCGACCAGGGATTCACCCGCCGGCGGCTTGTCGATCACTAGAAGCTGATTGCTGAACGACGTGCCGTATTTGACGTAGTTCTTGCCATCCACGCCGATGTTGGCCCGGACCGAATAGGTGGCGCGCATGCGCTTCCACCAGTCCGCGAAGGTGGGTTTGCCGAACGCCATGCCCTCGCCGACGATCGCCACGACGCGGCCACCGGGCGGGACAAGTTTCAGCGCCTCCTCGACATGCTGGGCGCCGATCATGGTCTTGCCGCGCTTGCCGGAGTAGGCGGCATTGCTGAACGGCGGGTTCATCACGACAACGGTCGGCTGGGGCAGTCGCCCCTTGCGGATTTCCGAGGCGTAGAGGGCGTGCAGGTTCTCGGCGTTGTCGCCCGTCACCTCGTCGGCGATTCCGAGTTGCTCCAAGAGCGCGCGGCGGCGGTCGGAGAGTTCGTTGACGACGACCTTGGACACCCCGGCCGCTTTGGCGAAGGCTGCAAGGCCACCGATGCCGGCGGAGGGTTCGAGGTAAACGTCATCGGCGCGGAGGTTTGCCACCCAATTTGCCGCGTAGGCGAAGTGCGGCGGCGTGCTGAACTGCTGCATCGCGTCCTGTTCCTCGCTCCGGTTGGTCTGAGTCGGGATCTTGTCGAGGATCACCTTTTGCAGGTTTCGCACGACGTTGATCGCCCCCTCAAGCGGGGCCTTCATGGCGCCCCGCAGGTTCATGCCTTGGCCGGAAAGCATCTGGTTCACCGCCATTTCGAGCGCGTCGTAGGCGTCCTTCACCGAGTAGGTGCCGTCGGCGCGCGTGCCGCCAAACGCTTTGTCGGTGATCGCGAAAAACTCGCGCCAGTCAATAGCTTGGGACGAACCGACAATGCGGTCGCGAAGGGCGTTGGCCGCGTCCAGCGACCGTTCGGCGAGCGACTTGGGTTTGGTCGGAGCCGTCGGAGCTTCGGCTTGATCAAGCTGCGCGTAGATCGCGCTCCAGTCGTGCGTGCCGCGCAGGCTTTTATCGACCATGCCGAACGCATCCCATAGCGACTCCGAGTATTTGCGGACCGCCTTGTTGAACTTCTCATCCAGCACCTTGCCCATGGCCTCGGGAGTGCGGATCCCGGACGCAATCAGCGCCCGCGCCGCTTTGATGAAAGCCGGTAGCTTGTCCTCGGGAATGGATTCCTGGGAGGCGGTGGCGCGCGGGGTGCCCAGCAGACCGTCAAATGCGTCGTCCAAGGCGGCATCGGCCTCGTCGGAAATGTTGCCGGGCTTCTTGGTCTTGGCCGGCTTCGGAGCGGGCTCAGCTACTTTTGGCGTAGCAGGAGCTACATTTCGCGTAGCGGCTTCCTCCGCCAACTCAAACTCGGTGCCGGCGCGCTGCGCCTGGCTGCGAATTTCCGGCACCATGACGATGCCACCGGCGGGCGTGCGTTCGGGGCGGATGCCAACCGATTCAGAAACGAGGATGCCGTCGTCGGTCTCTACGTGACGCGCGCCCTTGGCATCGACCCATACGAATTTGCCCTCGGTATTCTTCCCGATGGGGGCGCGGTCGATGTATTCCAGCGCGAAGAGGATACGGCGGTCCAGTTCCTTGGTGGTCAGCTTTCCGTTGCCGATCCACTTGTTGAGCAGGGCGCGAATGTCGTCCAAGAACGCCTTGAGGCGGTCCGCCATGCGCTTCGGCATCTGGTCGGTGTCACCGCGGACCACGCGGGCGAACTGCATCGCGACCCATTCGGCGCGGGCGCGCTTGTCGCCAACAAGACCAGTGAGCGGAGGAAATTGCGGGGCGTATTGCGCAAACGATGCCCGGCGCTGGTCGTCGGTAAGCTTCTCCCACTCGCGTTGCGTGAACTCCTCGCCCAAGGCGAACTTCTCCGCAAAGTGCCCCATTTCGTGCACGAGTGCGTTCACGATGTCCTCGCCCTTGGTCTTGTCGCGGTTGAGGTAAAGGGTGTTGGTCGCCGGGTTGTAGGCGGCGGCGCTGTCCGGAGTGAAATTGGCGAGGTCCGGCGTCGCGTCCCAATCGGCCTGCGACATGGATTGAACCTCCATCGCCTCAAAGGCGCTCCGGTTCATATTGCTTACCCGGCGCGTGAAATCCGTCACGAATCGCCCGGCCTTGCTCTTGCTGGACAGATCGGAGTTTTCGAGGAAGAACCGGACGCGTTGAGCCGGGGTCGCGGTGTTGCGGGCCTGCACCCGAACTGCGGCTTTCTTGGGCTTGGAAGGCTTGCTCGGAACCGACGGCTGGGAAATTGGGGCCGGAACTTGTAAGGAATCCTTACCAGTTGGGGCCTTCGTCCCGCCCGACTGCTCGACGCTCGGGAACTCCTTGAAGTTGGTAAGCACCTCGCGGATCGGGGCGCTCAGGCGGATGACGCGCATCGGCTTCGCGGGCTCGTCGGTGAGCTTCGCCATCCATTGATGATGCCCGTCAACCACATGCCCGTCGGACGAAACGAGGATCGCGCGGTCGCCGCCAGTGAACTTGCGGGCCTTATCAACCTTGGCCGGCGAGTATTCAGTCTGCGTCGGCGCCAAGTCACCTGGTAGCACCATCTCCTCTTTGCTCGTGATGCCGCGGGCTTTGAGGAAGTTGGTCAGCGCGCCGCGGTGCTCCGCTTTTACCTGCGGCATTTCCGCGCGCGGGATGTTGAGCGAGCCGGATTCGGGGGTGAACGCGGTCCACTCCCGGTTGATTTTCTCGCCCTCAATGTTCTCGGCAGTGTTGGCCGGTTCAGAAAGTGCTCCCTCGCTGCCTGCCGCCGAGACGTTCGCAGCGCCCGGCGCTTCCGGCCCCGAAGGACGAGCGGGAGACACAGCACCCGCTTGGTCGCCCTGTGCCGGACCGTCCTGCGTGACCGCAGGCGGCGAGGGGGGATTGGCAGCGTCGGCAGGACTCGAACCTGCAACCGGCGGTTTTGGGGACCGCTGCTCTACCGGTTGAGCTACGACGATAGAGGATGGAGCCGGAGGAACGGTGCCGCCATCCGAATCTGCAACTTCGGTAGGCTGCCCGGCGCCGGGCGCAGCAACGCCCTCCGGCAAAGGTGATGTCGGAGGAACAGTCCCCTCGGACTCGCCGGTGAACGTGCCTTGCGGCTCCGGTCCAGTCCGTCCGTCCTCCGACAAAGTGGGTTCGCCAGCCGGGGCGGGCGCCGCCGGCAAATCGACTTGGCGCGTCTTGCTCATGTCGGGCTCGAAGCCCTCGGGCAGGTTCGCCACGGCGTCGCGCAGGCCATCGCCCGGCACTGTCACGGTCTCGCCGGCGGCGTTGGTGAACAAGAACCCAGTCGTCGGCTGCTCGTTGGTGCCTGGTGCAGGAGAACCGTCCCCTTCATCGCCGGAACCGATGTTGGGCGCGCTGCCAGCTCCGGGAACGGCCTCCTGCGCAGGAACCCCACCGACGGGCGGCGGAGTAGTGGGTTGAGCGGCGACGGGCGGGGCCTCGCCGGCGGGGGGCTGGCCTTGGGCCTGAGCCTGGCGACCGCGCTCCATGGCGGCGGCAATGCGCTTCTTCCGGTCGGCCGAGGTCGAACCGTAGGCGCCGAGCAGGGCGGAAATGAGCGCGCCGGTAGCGGCACCGATGCCCGCATTTTGCGCCAAACTCTCGCCTTGGTTGCGGGTCGGGTCATAGGCAACGTTCCCGACCTTGCCGCGTGCCACGAGGTTGCCGGCATAGGCTTGGAGCAATTCCTGAAAGCCTTCCTCACCGGCTTCCGCAAGCACGTCCACGAGGTAGCGTCGACCCGCGCCGCGAATCCAGTTGATCGCGTTCTTCATGCCGCCGTCGCCCGCCTTCTTTGCCAGCTCGCGCAAGAAGTTTCCGCCGGCGGGCACACCGCCGATACGCTTGGCGAAGCGGCCAGCGGGGGAAATGACCTCGGTAGAACCTACCACTGCATTCCAGAACTCGGCTTCGTTGACGCCGCGCTTTGCTTCCGCCGCCGTGATTTCGCCACGGTTGACTCGCTCTTGAAGCAGGGCTTGCGCTTCCTCGCGCCCGGAGTTGCCGCTTTGGGCCGCACCGAGCACGCCGGGCAGGACAGCCGCCAACCGGGACAGCGCAACCGGACTCATGCCGACCAGCTTGCCCAAACGCAGAGCGGCGGTCGTGGGCACGATAAAGGTCAGCGTCGAGCCGACGCCGGACGCCACTTGCGACACGATCGACTCGTCCATCTGCGCCCGGACCTCCGCCGGGATGTCGCCGACCACGCCGTCCCAATCGGACGCCGCTTGCTTCATTTCGTCGGTAAACTCCTGAAACACGTTCTGGTTTACGTCGATGTCAGCGCCCACGAGATTGAGCCCGCGGAAGAGTTGCCGTCCGCCGAATTGGGCGATGTCTACCAAGCCGGATCCAAAGCCTTCCGCCACGCGTGCACCCACGTTGCCGACCTGCTCCAGGAACGTCGGGTCGCGGGTCATGTCGGTGATCCGTTTTTGCATTTCCGGCATGTCCGCGTATTGCGCGTAGGCTTCGGCGGCTTGCTGGCGGAATCGTGCGGCTTTTTCGCTCGCGCCGGCCTTGAGCGTGTCCGTGCTATTTGAAGATGCCGCCACCTCATCCTCGATCTGCGCCTTGCGGGTGAGTTGAACGATGGAGTTGGGCGTGAGCCGACCGTCGGGACGACGCTTGAGACCGTCGGCGGTAGCTTTGACGCCATCGTCGGCGCTCAGGTCCAAGGGAGTCGTGGGCACCGGAGCACGAGGCGCAGGGGCGGCGGCGGGCGGGGTGCCAAACTGCTCGACCACGGCACCCTCCGGCGTGCGTCCGGTCTCGTTCCAGCGTTTGCCTTCCGCGAGTAGGTCGGCGGAGCTTTTCACGCGCGGGGCTTGGCCGGGCGTATGAGCCTGCGGCGGCTGTTCGGGTTGAGGAGGCTGAATCATGCCGGTTCGCACACCGGCAACGCCACCGATCAACTGCGTCACCTCGTCCTCCGCCTCTTGGGCGCGCTGCAACTCCGTATTCAGCCGATTCCACCGGTCCATCGCCGGCTTCACGCGAGACTTGAACTTGCCCTCGGTCTGCTGAAGTTCCGACGCCGCCATGGTGTCACCACGCGCCGCACGATCACGCAGAGCTAGCATTTCACGGGTGCCGGAAGCATCGGCGTTGCCCCACTTGAGTTTCGGCGCCCCGGTCTCGGGGTCCTTCAGATACTTCTTTGGCGCGTTCGGGTCGTAGGCGCTGCTGGCATCCGCCTCAAACAGGTCATCACCGTAGTCGGCCGCGAGTTTGTCCGCTTGGTCCTTCAACGACGCCCGATACCGGCCAAGGTCCGTCTTGCGCTGGGTAAGCCCGGTCATCGGGTTCGGCGGCGGGGTCGGATTAACCGCCTCGCGGCGCACGGGTGCGCTCGGCTCGTAGCCGGTGCCGGTCAGGTCTTGCAGGAACGGATTTGAATAATCGGGCATATGTCTTCTCCGCCAATTACCCGGGCGGGTGTCCGGGGGTCTGAAAGTGGGTTACTCCAACAGCGGGCGCGGACGGCGACCGGTCGGAGCCTGGGCAAACACCTGAACCGGGGTGCCCACGCGCAACGGATCCTCGCCCTGCGCAAACGGTGCCGGCGTGATTCGCGGCTGGCTCACGTTCAGCGTCGAGGAAATCGGCGGCTCCGGGCGCCGGCCACCGGGAAGGCGTCCGGCTCCACCACCGCCTGTGGCGAACGTGCCAGCAAACTGCTGGGCGTAGTTCGGACCAGCGGTGAAGCCTTCCGGGCGACGGTTGACCTGCTTGCTGTTTTGCGCGATCGCTGCGGTCGGGGAAGTCGTTTGCGCCGCCGTGCCGGTCGGAGCCGCCGGCGTCGTGGGCATAGGCATCGCGCGGCCTGCGGCGGAACCGACGGGGCGATTGAAAACCGAAGCCGGATCGGCGGCGGGTTGCGCGCCGGGCATGATGCTGCGCGAGGCTGCGGAACCGACGGGAGCGGTAAGGGCCGGGGCGTTGGGCGCGTAGCCAGGAGTTGATTGCGGGGCTGCTGGCGGCGCTCCGGCGGGCGCCGGGGCTCGGCTCAAACTCTGGATTGCCGCCGCCTCGTTATCAAAAGTCTGGGGCTTTCCGTCGGGGCCGATCACCCGATACTTGCCGTCACGCGTCTGATAGCCGGAGAAGCCATCGGGGAGGGCGCTGCCCCGCTCGATCGACGGCGCATCCATGCCGGCATTTTGCGCGGCCATGAAATCGGCGGGCTGCACCTGGCCCCGCGCGCTGTTCGGCGTCCGCACACCCGTAAACCCGGAAAGGTCGCCTTGATTGAGCCGGTCCATGCTTTGCATGAACGCCGGCGGAGCGGGAGCCTGTGGGGCAGCAGGCGGGGCCGATTGTGGCTCACTCGGCTGGCCCGCATAGGCATCGGCATAGGCTCGATCCTGCTGACCGCGCTGCTCTGGCGTGACCGGCGGCGGCTGATTGCCCATGAACTTGTTGCCTTCGCCGTAAAGGGCCGTGCTCCCGTCGTCGCGCTTTTCCGCGCGCATGGGCCGTCCGCTCACGTCGTAACTCCCGGTTGCGTATTTGTCTCGTTCGGCCATGTCGGTCGCCAAGACTATCCACCCCCGTTTTCAGCGGCACGTTGCATTGGCTTCACTACTGCCCCGCCACCCGCCACCCAGGCGGCAACTCCGCCCGCCGCCGGTTTCGCATCCACTCAGGTTTGAATTCCGTCGCGCTCCCGAGGTTGTAAACCGCGATGCACGCCGAAATCACCTCGTCGTCAAAGTGCCCAGACAGCGCCTCGCTGCTGCCCTTCGCGTTCCGCACGAACGTCCGCATCTCCTTCAAGATGCTCGGAAACCAGATTTCCAACTCACCCTTGCGAATCAGCGGAACCATGTGGTCAACAATCCACTTCTTCGTCAGCGCATCCGTCAGCCACCCATACGCGCCCAACTGCTCTTCGTCCGTCTGGTTCTTTCGCTTCGCCGCCGAGTGCGCCCGTCTCCGGAATACCGGGATCCGGTAAAGCAGGAGTTGCTTGACCGTGTGCAAGCCGCCTTGCCCGTTCACCTCGGGAATCGTCATGCACTTCCCGTAGTAGATCGACATGCCCGCCACCACTTCCGCGAGCACGTCCGTATCTACCTGGCTCCGGTGCTTCGCCACCACCTTTGGCCGCATCCATTGCCCGCCCTGCGTCGTGTATCCCGCTCGCCAGACCTGCGGCGAGTGCCAGTCCATCTTGATCGTCGTCCCGCCCGTGCTCTGGTCCTCCCCGGTCATCGTGTCCACGCTCACGAGGTATTTCCGCCCCTCATCGGGGTGCTCCAGAATCTCCACGTCGCCCCGCGCGTCCGGCACCGCCGTCACCGTCTGAAACCCGTCTTGGATCACTAAGTTGAACCGCTCCGGTTTTTCCTGGCTCGCCGCCTCCGCCTCCATCGCCCGCAGCGCCGGAATGTCGAAACGGGGGTTTGAGGTGAGCATGAAGCACTCCTCATCGTTTGACGGAAATTCTTGGCGGAAACGCCCGATGTCCCCCTCGCACTTCGTCGCGATCGTGTGCCGCCGCCAGTTGAGCTGCTCCAACGTAACCTGATACATCTCCCGCTCCTGGTGCTCGTCGTCCGTCATGCTCTGCTCGAACAACTCCCGCGCCTCCGCACTCGGAAACGCCTTTTCGCTGTCGTCGAACTCATACCACGCCGCGAAAATCTTGAACCACGCGTTCTCTCCCTTCCATGTATTGTAAAACGACCCACTCGCGCCGTTCGCCGTGCTCGTCACAAACGCCAAGCTCACCGGCAAATCGTCCGCAAATGAATTCAGCACCGCGTTCCATGGGTCCTTGCCCTGCGCCTGCGTCCAGAACGCCGTCTCATCCCCGTGGAATATCTGCACCGTGCCCGACCGGCCCGCGTTGCTACTACCCGCCGTCTCCTTGGAAAACGTGCTCCCGCCTGGCAGCGTGATTTTGTCCGCCAACGCGCTGTCCTTGTCCAACCGCAGCCCGTCCTCCCACGGAAACTCGTCCAGTTCCGCATACCTCCGGAACATCTCGAACACCTTGTCGCTCGTCGCCTGCACGTCGCCCATGATGACGCCATTCAGGTTCCCGTGCTTCCGCATGTGGTGGTAAATCACCCCTTGGCTTACCGTGCTCGCACCCTTCTGCCGCGGCTTCAAAATCTGAATCAGGCACGGCAACCCTCTCGCCTGACAATACCGGTAGTGCTCGAACACCCGCTCCTGGAGCTTGTTCACCTTCGGAACCTTCTCCACCCGCCCGTTCTTCAACCGGATCCGCGCGTAATGCGAAAACCAATACTCCGCGTCCAGAATCGCCATGCGCATCGCCGCCTCCGGCGTCACGTCAATTGCTAGTTCCTCGCTCATTCCCACACCTCCACTTCCACCCGCTCCTCGCCCCTCTTACACCATCGCTTCTCCACCCGGCTGATCGCAATGCAGCTATCCTGCTCCCACAGCGCATCCGCCACCCCCTTGAAAATGTTGTCTCCGTCCGGCTTTACCCGGTGCAGGTGCCCATTCATGCCCGCCCGCTTCTTCTTCGACCAACTCGCCGGCATACCCACCCACGCCACCAACCGCACTTCCACCGGCTCCCGGGTCATCCCAACTGGCGCACCGTCTCTCAGTGCGTCCTTGAACTCCCGATACCGCAAAACGCACTCCTGCGGCGCCCACGCATCACGCCGGCTCTGCCGCGGCGCTCCCATCGGGACCACCTTCACCGCAAATTTCCAATACCCATCCCCAATCACCGCCAGCGTTCTATGTTGAACGGTTGGGCAGGTGTCCACACCGTCAGGTTTTAACCCGCGCGCCTCCGCCAATGCCGCTTCCATCCGCGGCTTACCTTTTGTCAGCGCCTCGGCCTGTTTGAGTGTCAGGCCCATCAAGCGCCCCCTTTCGCCGCCGACAAAACCCGCGGCATCACCGAGAGGTCAACTTTGCACCCAAAATCCATATAGAGGTTCCATGCCCGACGCCCATGCGGTTTCAGCGTCGCGCCGCTCTCGTCGTAGGGCTCACCTCGCTCAGCTTTGCGCTTTTCCTCGTTCTCCAAGATCTCCGCGACGAGCTTCGGGTTGTCCGGAAACTGCCGGCGCGTCAGGCCCTCATAATCAAGCGCACCGATGTGCTTCATGAGGACATCGCGTAGTTCCTCGGCAGATACCGCTTTCTCCGTCCACGGCACAGCCACCAAATCAAGGTCACTCAACACGGACCCGTGTATCGCAAGCGCGTATCCATGCTTCCGGGCTATCTCGGCGAGGCCATGATAAAGGCATCCATACCAGGGAGCTCGATTCGCGTCTTTCATCGAATCCTCACCTTCCCATAAACCTTACACCGGACCGCACGCAAAAACGCCGCGCTTCGGCTATGCCCAAACGCACGCAGCAGGTCATAGGTTGCTACGAAGGATTTCACTGCTTCCACGCCTCCTCTTCGTCGTCTTCCTCTCCGTTCCCTCCACTCATCTGGTCGTCCAACCTCATCTCCGCCGCAGACATCATCCCCTTCACCGTAAAAAAGTTCCCGTGCCAGTCCGTATGCACTCCGTTGCTTTCACCATCGGCACTCTCCGTCATCCCGCATACATGCCACGCCGGAAAATGCAGGTTCATGATCCGTCGAACCTCATTCATCGCCTCTTGCTGCGCCGGGGTTGTGAGTTGGCTGCTCATCTCAGATTTTTTGGGCCAAATTTTTGGTGGGTTTTTTTTGGTAGGGTGAAGGGGGAGGGGTGGTATGGGTTGCTCCGCTCCATTCCGCCGCTCCGGTGCGGCCGTAAAAGGGGTGCCGGGGGGGTATCAGGCCCGAAGCTTCAAAAGGGAATATCATCATCCTCAATGGACGCGGCATCAGGCTCGGGACGTGGCTTCGGTGCGGGATCGGGCTCATTGGGCACCTGTTCACCCCCGTCTAGCTCCTGCTTGGCCTGATCCAGTGCCTTGCGCAGTGCCAGGTCAGCGGATGCGGGGGGCTTCTCGACCCCCTCCTTCTTGGAATACCACGGTTTGGGCTCGTAGGTGTCGATCCACCAGCGCAGGGACTTGGCCGAAATGTCGCCCAACGGCGTTCCCGCGTCGAATTTGGCCCATTGTGGCACTTTGAACGCCCGCCAGCCCGTGTGCGTGGTGCTCTGTGAGGCTGTAGGCGCGTTCGTTTGGCTTTGCGGGCCGGACTTGGCCGCTTTGGTGAGGTAGGCGAGGCTGGCGTCGATGCTCGTAAGCACTACCATCAGGCTTTTGAATTGGTTGTCGTCCATGGTCGGGGGTTGTCGTGGTCTTGCTAAGGCGGTCAGGTCGTAGAGTGGGGAAGAGCAGACTGTATCTCTGCTTTAGAATCGTGCGAAACGGTGGAAACCTCTGTGATTGAGGACTTTGCGGCCTCTCTGACCACTTTGAGCATGTTGCCAAAGATGCGTTCTGCCAAAACCGGATCCGCTTGGAGCTTGAGCATGGCGTCGTCGAACGTCTGGGCACGCTTCCCGCCTCCCGTGTTGGTGTTGATGTCGAGCGTTTGCGGTGCGCGGCCCGTTTCGAGTTCGAGGGTCAGCTTCACGGCGGACAGCACAACGGGATAGTCGAGCATTTCGTCGTAGGTGCGTGTCCCGGCACCGGTTGTGCCATTGCCACGGACCATCTTCTTGGCGTCCAGGCAGTCGGAAAGACGCGCAAGCGCCCGCTGAAACACGGCATCAGGGACAAGGCCACGCCTTTTCAGACTCGCCCCCAACCCCGAAAGCTCGACCCCTCCCTGTTGATTGTTCGCAGGTTCCCCCATGTGCCCTGCTATGCACCTGCCTATACGGTCAGGTCAAGGCTAAGGTTCGTGAGGGAGAACGCGTGAAACGGGCAGGAAACGTGGGTTTTGGTGCCTTTGTGGGTCGTTAGGGGAGGTTGGACGCGTTGCGAGAATCGGCTTAATGGTCGTATTGTCTCAAAAAGCAACTGACTGCTGGCGCAGGTAGTTAGGACTCTAGGCTTGACGGGTTCTGAAACGCACGACTATGGAGCGAAGCGGCGTAGCACGCGAGCGATACAATACGGTTGCACGTCGGCGCGACGGTTGCGGAGAGCACGTCGGCAAGGCGAGCGGGAGCGGTAAGCCTTTGCGTGGGGTTGGAAGCGTGGGAACGCGGAGGAGTGGTCGGTGGAGTGGCATTTGGCACAGTTTGCCAAGGAGGACACTTACTCAGTCACTGTGCGGGTGACTGTGTGCGTGCGTGAGGGCATGAAAAAGCCCCCGGGCGGTGAAGCTGCGGGGGCCGGTGAGCGGAGGAAGTGGGTTGGCGAGGCGTCAGCGTGGGTCGTGGGGGACGACATCATCGTAATGAACGTCGTCGTCGGAGTCGTCGGTTGCCATGGACTCTTGGACGGCAATGGCGAGTGCGCGGGCGGTCCAGACGTAGCGGCCTTGGCTGTGAGCCCATTCGATAGACGAAAGGCCGGTAGCTGCGGCGATGGCGTCGTTTGCGTGGTCGGGCAGTGCGTGGGATGCGTCGATGATTTCGATGGGAGCGGAGAGCGGGAGTGAGCGGAGGTAGGCGAGAGCCTTCTCGGGGGAGGTGAGGTCGATTATGGCGGGCATGGTGGCGAGAAGGTGTGCGGTCAGTTGCGGGAGGTGCGCTGTTTGGCGAATTCGGCTTGGAGGTGGTCGCAGGCTGCGCGGACCTGCGCGAGTGGGTCGCCGTGGTCGGTGCCGTCGGCGAGTTGTTTGTGGACGATGGAGCGGAGGGTGTCGATGAACTGGTCGAGGATGACGTGGCGATTGGGTGCGTCGGGGGTGGCGGTAGCGGAGTTGGCAAGTTCGCGGACTTGTGCGAGGGTCTCGGCGACTTCGTTGGTGGAGAGGGTGGGGTCGTCCTCGAAAGGGTTGTAACCGACCTGCTGCTCGTAGTCCTTGCCGATGTCGATGCGGCGGCAGTGCTCGCGGAGGTCGGGGAGTTCTTGGACGGTCCAAGCGGGGATGTGCTCGGGGGCGATGTCGTTGTTGATTTCGATGATGCCGGATTCGGTGAGGTATCCGAGGATGAATGAGGAGGAGCAGTCGTCGGAGTAGGTGAGGATGAAAGGGGGAGTGCCGGGGTAGATGGTCCAAGTGTCTTCGATGTTGTCGGCGGAGGGGCCGGAAGGCTCGCCGAGAGCGGCAGTGAGGAAGGTCTCGGCCAAGTAGGCGAGGATGCGGGTGAATGTCTCGTCGGGGAGGGTGTCAGAGTCGAAGGTGGCCCCGAACTGAATTTCCGCTTCCTCGGATTCGCCGATGGTGAGAGTGAGGGCGGAGACGTTGGCGACGCTGCCGGATGCGGCGTAGAACGTGGTGATGCCAGCGGGGCGTGCTCTCTCGTCGGTGGCAGCGTTGAGGATGCTGGCAGCGTCCGGGGTGGTGATTTCGATGGGAGATGTAGATGTTTGTGTCATAGCAACAATGGGAATATGAGCGGATCCGTTGCGGGTCAAGCGTGAAATGCACAACAGAAACCAAAAGCCCCACGAGGCTAGGAGGCGACGTGGGGCGGCATTGGTCTGTTTTAGGGGGAAGTGAGGTCAGGCGATGCCGCAGGCGATCTCCATGCCGATGGCGCCTTGGCGGTGCCCTTCGTCGGATGCGCGCTTGAGGTCGGAGTCGGGGGAGGTGCCAGCGATGCGATGGGCGGCGCGGATCTTGGTGTCGGTGGCGGAGGCATACCAGCACTTGCCGAAGCGTGACCAGCGGAAGCCAGCGGATTTGCACTCGGCGATTTTCACGGGGTCGGGCTTGGCGGGGAACACGATCTCAACGCCACCCTTGGCGAGGTTCATGCGGACCTGAATGCCGGAGTCGGAGGTAGCGGCCACGGAGGGGAGGGCTTCGGGCTTGGGCGCCTCGGGGGCGGTGAAGGCCAGCTTGATGTAGCGGGCGAAGCCGGTGGCTTGATTGTCTTCGTCGTCGGCCGCGTCGGCGATGCCGGTTAGGACGGCACCGGCAGGGAGGGCAGTCACCTTAAACAGCTCGCAGGCGACGGAGCGGGCGGAATCGCGCTCGAAGGGTTGCGCGTTGGAGTAGCCCCGGGCGGTGAGCGCATCCACGACGACGGAAAGGGCGGCGGGGTCGATGGAGCGATACGTGAAGACGTGCTTGGCCGAGCCCATCCAAGAGCGCCACGCGTCGCGGGCGGGGTCACGATCCGCGTTGTAGGAGTCCGTCATGCCGTCGAAGTGACCATACTGGCCTTGGCTGGCGATGGCGTTGACCTGTTCGTCAGTCGGGCCGTCCTGCCAGTTGACGTTGACGGAGGAAGTCATGGAGGCGGAGTCGGAGGTGATGCGGAAGGCGATGCCGGGGAACTCTTGGGCGAGGAGCGTGCGGAGGTTGGCGGCGAGGTTGGCGTGGTTGGATCCGGTCTGCTTGGCCCACGGGTAGAGGGCTTTGACCTTGGCGACGGCGGCGGCGTGCTTTTCCGCAGCGATCTTCTGTTCGCGCTCCTGCTTCTCGCGGGCGATGCGGTTGAGGTCGTTGCGTTTGGCGACGGCTTCGGCGGTCTCGCGCTTGTCGCGGAACATATTCTTGGGGTCGGCCTTCATGGCTTTGTCGAGGGCTTCGAGGGCGGTGACGATGGCGCGGTAGTTGTCGCGCGTGATGACGTGGCCATGCGTGGCTTGGATGGCGAGGAGTCCCGGGTTGTAGTCCTCATGCTGGCCGTCATCGGCCGAGGAGCCGGAAGTGCCCATGCTCATGCGCATGACAACGGAACGGTGCTGGGTTTCGGGCTGGCCGTGAATGCCGGTGAGTTCGGTGACTCCGCAAGAGGTCCAGCGGGCGGCATTGTTGGCCTCATTGAATTGCGAGAGCATGCGGGGACCAAGGTCGGGCGCGGCCTGCCATTTCTGGAAGACCTGGGCGGGAGCTTGGCGGGAGGTCTCGGCGGAAGCGTCGGCCTGGTTGTTTTCGAGGGTGGAAGAGGTGTTTACGGATGTCATAGCGACCTGAACCAAAGGGCAGGTGACGGAATGGTCAACAGAAAAGCACAACAAAAACCTTGACCATGGTCGGGTATGTCTGATTGGGTGGCGTGGCTATGACATCAACTGCTGATACCAAATTGACCAGAATCCCGAGCGCGGCGGATACCGCGCCAAAATACGCACATGACGACCTGCTGGCCGCGCTGAAAAGCGTAGTCGCATGGTGGGAAGATTCCCGCGAAGGCGTGTCACTTGAGCGCCGCTTTTACCTCGCAGCCCAAGCGGCCCGCGTAGCCATCGCCAAAGCGGAGGGTGCCAAATGAACGCAGCAACCCAACATCTCCGCCAAAAAGTCATTGCGGCGCTTGGCGCTTGGTCTGATGCGGACTTCGACGCGTGTGCAGCGTTCTGCGACAAGGAAGCCGTCGAGGCCGATACGACTCGTGTCCTGTTGGCCGACGACGACGCGAACCACACCGAGCTATCCGCGATCTTGTCGAAGATCCCGCCGGAGTATCACGACGAGCTGGAGCGGTGCTTAGCGAAGGATTTGGCGCAACTGGAGGACGTGCAGCCATGAGCGATTCCCGCATTGCCCAATTGCTGCGGTTTCTGCGCATGAAACGTCGCGAGGGCTACAAACTCCTGCGCTCGTCGGAAATTCGCCGTTTTGGCGATTCTGGGCGGTCTCTGCTGCCCTCTGAGTTGGCTTGCCACTGCCGGATTGTCGGCCGACGTGCTCGGTTCGGGCTCATTGGCCGCTGGGGGTATGCTTACCTCGTGCTGGACGATTCGGACATTGCCGACGGGCTTTTCCACCAAACTCAAAGCGGGATCGCGCTCACCTGACCATGGACGTTTTCCTTTTCACCACTGCCGCGGTCCTGATCGTCGTCGGGCTGCTCCTGTCCTCGTTGCGGGCCAGAAGAGCGAAAGGCCGGCGGCGATAGTGGTCTGGTTGTCGTCGGCCTGACTCGACTCTCACGAATGAGAAACCCCGCTCCGAAAAGGGCGGGGTTTTTTCATGGGATATGTGTAATGTTGGCAGGAAAGAGGGATTCGGGCGGAGCGTGCGGGACGGGCTCTTCGTCGCCGAAATCCGTGACACGCCGCATTCCCTGATCTGACTCGGTGTCCATCGCGTCCACGTTCCATCCATCGTCTTCGCGCCGCATCCAGCGGGCGATGATTCCGATGCCGTCGTCGCAGGCGGCCGCCATGACCTCTTCGAGCCGTTCTTCTGATCGGATGCTGGAAAGCATGTGCCAGCAGAGGTGCGAACCAGACGATAGAGAGGAACACGGCAGCACGTCCGCGGATGATTGTTTTGTGGTATTCATGGGTTGGATTCGTTGGGAGAGACATGCTCAGCCGTGTCCCTCATCTGAGTGTTAGGTCTTCTCGGGGCGTCCGCCCTTCTTTCCGTTCTTGCGTGATGCCTTCGCCTTTCGGGTCGATTTTGCGAGCCCACCGCGACGACCGATTTCTCGTGCGAATTGCGCGAAACTGCCGAGGTTCACGGTTTCCCCACGGGCAGATTCAGCTAGCCCACGTTCAACTGCGGCGCGTGTTTCGGGTGACAGTTCGGACGCATCTTTCATTGGTTTCTTTTTCATTTGGACGTAGATAACCTAAGCTGCTTGGGTTACAATAAAAAAGACCTAACTCAGTCGTTAGGCTTAGCAAAGTCATCGGCATCCGACTGCAAAGGTTCCCCTCTCCGCGTCATATCCCGGCGATTCCGCTTCTACTGCGTCACCCACGGCTCCCTCAAAATAAATCACGACGTTGGTTTCGTCCGGAACGCCTTCGGGGAGTTCACGCAAGCGCGCAACGGTTAGGTTTTCATCGCCGGGTTGTAGATCACGCGCGCTCACTTCCCGTCCTTCCCATCAACGATCGCGTCGATATGCTTGCCGAGGCTGAGTTTGGCGCGGTGGGCGTCCTGCTGGAGCTTGAGCAACACGTCGGGGCGGACGCGGGCGGTGAGGGTCTTGCGCTTCAACGGTCCGCTCGGGGGGCGTCCTCCTTGGTCGGGCTTCGTGGCGGTCTTTCTCTTGGGCTGGCGGGATGGTTGTTTGGGCATGGTCGGGATGGGTTTACGGTGATCTTCCCTCTTCGGGAACGAAGGTTGCGATAGTCCGCTGAAAACGGAATGACAAGGTGGCCGTGCCGTCGTCGCGGCCCTTATCCTGTATGACGTTCTGGAAAAATGCAGGCACCTCCGCAACCGATGCCGTGTAGGGCTGCTTCCCTCCGCTCGGGTCGTTGTCGGGGCGGTGGATCAAAATCACCTTGTCGGCATCCTGTTCGAGTTCGCCGGAGTCGCGCAAATCCGCCGCGCGCGGCTCTCGATTGCCGTCGTTTACGCTGCCGCGGTTTAGCTGCCACAGCAACACGCACACGGCCTTGTTGTCGTGGGCGAATGCCTTGAGCCCCTTCGTGAGTTGGCCGATCAACCCGATCTTTTCTTTTTGGTTGGCCCGGCTGATGTCGCTCACCTGTCCGCCGTGGTCGATAATGACCATATCGACGGGCTTAGACGCGTGTAGCGCCGCCACCCTGCCCATGATCTGCGCTATGCTGCGATCATGCTCAAAAACACTGATTGGCAGGCCGCGCAGCGACTTGAGCGCCTCCATGAACGCCACCTTGTCGCCATTGTGAACTCGGCCCAGCTCAGTGATGCCCACTCGCGCCAACGTAGCGGCCATTTGCAGGGGCAGGCGCACTCTCGACACTTCCAACGTGAAAAAAGCGACGTGGTGGCCCGCTTTTGCCGCCGCCAGGGCCATTGGGCGCGCCAGCGAACTCTTACCGACCGAAGGGCGCGCCGCGAGCACCACAAGCTGACCGCGCTGCATCGGCTGGAAAACGAGATCCATGCAACGCCATGGCCATTTGATGATCATGTCCGCCGGCAGACCCTGCCGCTCGCAAATCTGCGTCGCGACGGCTTCCGCCTCCTCTACGATCTTGTCCCACTGGAGAGCTTGGTGCCGTTCCGAGCCCGACAACGCGTTCATGAGGCGGGAGACATGCGGACCGACGACATCGGCGGGAGACTCCCCGGCGGCTTCGTGCGCCGCTTCCACCACGGCGGAAGCGTGCCGGATCGCTTGGCGCAGGACGTAGGCGTCATGGACCTTCTTGGCGAATATCTCGACCTTTGCCGTGGTCGAAACGCGTCCGCTGATCTTCATCAAGTTCGCGTATCCGCCCACTTGGTCAAGTTGGTTCATCTCGGTCAGGCGCATGCCCAGCGTCGCCATTTCGACCGGCTGGCCCTTGCCCATAAGGTCCACGCATTGCGCGTAAATTAACTGGTTCGCAGGCGAGTAAAAACAATTCGCCTCAATACCCATACCCAGCGTTTTACCCAGCGTTTCGGCGCCAGAAAGCAGGATTGCCGAAAGCAAATACTCCTCCGCCTCCTCGTTCTGCGGGTCGGCGCGGCCGGATCCACCCGACGGCAAGGCCAAGCGACGGGAGGGGCGGGGGAATGGATCGTCGTCGCTCATTGGTCGGCGTCGTCGAGCAGGCTCGTGGCGTTGAAGGTGTCCGCGTCGGCGGGCTCGGCGTGTTCGGGGGGAGGGAGGTGGAGCTTGGGCAAAGGCTGTTGGCCTCGACTGTCGGCGTCGGCGTGGCGCGTCCAAGTGTCGGGATCGTCAAGGTATCGCTCTTGGTTGAACCACGTCGTCGGGTGAGGCACGTAACCGCGGTCCGCGTCCGGCCATCTCGCCACGCATCTTGCGAATGCCCGGGTAAGTTCGAGTAGATAGTCCATGCCGTTATCGTGCCCGTCGAGTGGGCCGCTGGCATCCAGCTTCTTGGCGGCGGTCGCGATGGATTTCAACGCCTTCGGTCTGCCGACCTTGTTTGGGTAGGCAGCGTAAACGTCCTCCGCCGTTGTACCCGGAATCTCGCCCGCCTTATCCTTATCCTTATCCTTATCCTTATCCTTGGGGGTATTGATACCCCTTGGATACCCTTTGGATACCCTTCGGATTCCATGCCCGTCGAGCAGTCGAATCACCTGCAAGTGCGGTTTGCAGTCCTCATTAAGGCTCCCGTATTGGAACTCAATGAAGCGAGTAAGGTGCCATTTTCCGCTTGGAAGGATTGAGATACGGTCCCCCAGCGCCTCCTTCACCTTGTCCCATTTCACGTCCATCCCGATTTGGAAGTTCGCCAGTTCAAAGTCGGGATCCCACACGCCAGCGTTGTCCACGTTGTCGAGCAGGAACATGAAGGCGATCTTCACACCTCCGGGCAGTTTGCGGAACCACGGATCTTTCCACTTATCGGTCTCGGTGAATCTTTTCATTAGAATGCCTCAAATTCTTCGGGTTGCTCCAGTTCCTCCAGGTAGTGCCTGCGAATCCCCGATATATACCGCCCCATCTTCACGTCTGAATGGCCTACCTTGGACGCGGCTATCTCGATCCATCTAAAAACGAGTTCTGCCCCTAGTTTTTCCACGTAGGAGCAGATGACGTAAATGGTTGCGGAGGATACTTCACGGCGCCCCGTCACATCACACCAAAAGTCCACTACATCCTGCCTCATTTCGCGGCGAGCCTGCGAAGCCATTTGGACCGCTTTTGCAGCCTCCACTTGCTCCTTCATTTCCTGATTGAGCCGGAGTCTGTCTGTTTCAGTCGGGGCTGATTGGCCGATGAGTCTTCCGGACTTCCCTGCATTGCAGTCGTGGCACGCCGTAATGAGGTTTTCGGGGTCTGCGGTGCCGCCTTTGCAGACAGGTATAACGTGGTCGATCACCAAAGGGGCTGCATCGCTTTGGCGCCCGCAGTAGCGGCAAGTGAAGCCATCTCGGGCAAATATCTTAAATCTCAGCGCCTTCCCGATGGATCGCGGGTTCCTGTGTGGTTTGGTGCTCATTTTCCCCTCCCTTCGCCAAAAAAGTAACCCGTCCGCCCCTCAGATGGTGTGCGCCGACAACACAAGGCGCGTGGGGACGGACGGGAAGTGAGAGAGTGTTTTGTCATGGGTTGTCTGAATTCTGACCGGCCCACCACAGACCGGACGCTTAAGCGTGTGTTGACGGAATAGGCAGGTGTCGGACGGGGCAATTAAGAAAGCGTGCGCAGATACGCCTATTCTTCGCCGGCGGGCTCAGGGTGTGCGAGGTAGTCGGCCATCATCTCGTCATGCCCGGCTTGGATTTCAGCCTTGGCAACGCCGAGAGTTGCCCAAAAGCGGGGATTTTCCTCGTCGCTCATCATCTCGGGGTTGCTGGCCTCGATCCAGCCGCTTACGCCGTTTTGGGTGTGGGCCTTAAGACGATAGTATAGGTCCCAGCTTTCGCCGTCGGAGGACGCGCCTGCGGCCTCTACGATGTGTTTGCCGTCCTCGTCGGTATCGTCGTCCCAATTGAGTGGGAAAGTGAGTGGGAAAGACGGCGGCGCAATCAACGGCGGTGGATTGGTGAAGTCGTGCGGGATGACGTTGGGGGTGTTTGGATTTTCCATTATGAATATAGTCGGTTGGTTGGTCTTATTTGCTGCGTGGGAGAAACGTGCCGTCCTTGGCGCGCGGGTGGCGTTTGGCTGCGGCCTGCTGGGCGAAGAGGAAGCCGTCATACCAGCCGTCGTTGTAGGTCGGCTTGCGCTTCCGCTTGAGGCGGGACAGGAGGCGGCGGAGGACGGTCATGGTTCAGAGAAAGCGAAGGGTTTCTTCGGTCCCGTCGGGTTTGCGGAAAATGACTTTGCCCCCGCTCTCCGTGTGCTCGTGCACCAGTTCCAGGAGGGCAATCGACCGCTTGATGGTGTCCGTGATGGTCGTGCTGTTTGTTTTCATCACTAGCGCCTCAAGGTCACGGCGGGTCTGCGCGGAAAGGTCTAGGCTTAGGCGGGCTCTCATTGTCAGAAAAACAGGGCCGTATTTCTTACGGATTTACCTCTGTAGGGGTTTGGCGCTTGGCCCGAATCAGCGCCAAGCAGATTGCCTGCGCCATGGTCGGCGCGATTCCCTTGGCTGCGGTGAAGGTGCGACCGTAGCGCGTAGTGGCCTTGATGCGGACGCACACGGCGCCGGAGTGGTCGTGGTCCTGGATCACGTAGCCTTTGTGGGCAGCGAGGTAGGGCAAACACGCGTCGAGCGAGGCGGCGAATTTGGCCAGCTCGTATCCGTCGGTAAACTCCTCGGTCACGCGGTAGGCGAAGGAGCCGAAAATGGGATGCGTGGCATGTGCCATTTCCCATCCGGCAACTTCCACCGCGAATACGTCGGAAAGTTTGCCGTAATCCATGTCGTCCAGTTCGTCGCGCACGTCTTTACCCATTGGTGGCCTTTGGTTGGGTGGTGCACTTGGCCCGAATGAGGGCGAGGCAGGCGGCGCGGGCGAAGGATTGGCCGATGCCCACAACCGAATTGCCGTCATAGTCTAAAATCGTGACGTGCCACTCGGTCGCGCAAATCTCGCAATGGACGTAGGGGCCGTATCTTTCGAGGTGGGGCAGCACAGCGTCGGCGGAGGTGGCAAACGGATGCACCTCCTTGAACATGCTTTGCGCCGGGCGTTTGTCGCACTCTGCCGAGCAGATCCACCAGTCGTCATGGAGGGCTACCCATTGCTCGTTTGGATCGCCCTTGTGGAAGCGCCACCCAGCCACCTCGACGGCAAAAACTGCGGAGAGTTGTGCGTCGGTCAATTGTTCGAGTTCGTCGGTCATATCACGGGGAGTTGCACGGTCAGTTTGTAGTCCCGGCGGGATAAGACCGTCGGCGATGAGTTGGCGCAGCCATGCTGCCGCGCCCGGGTCGATTTCGTTGTAATAATGACGCACTGGGCATCTGGCTATTCGGTCAGTTTGTGTTGTGCACGCAAGCCAAGACCGGCGCGAATCTGTTCCTCACCGTCGGGGAGCTTGAGAAGTTTGGTGATGCCGTCGCCCTGCGCGGTGGCCTGGGCCTCCTTCAAGACGTGCAGCACAGCGTCCTTGGCCTTGGCCTCGCTGCCGCCGAACTCGGCGCGCCACGCCTTCACGAGGCCGGTCATGCTGGGGCTCACCTCGGCCAAAACGCGTTCAAGTGGCAGTCCGACCTTCCGCAGGGCTTCGAGGGCCTTCACGGTATCGGTCACCTTCCAGCTTCCCTGTTGCGGCTGGCGGCGGAAGCCGAGGGGCGTTGCCCCCCCCTCGGTGAGCATCTTGTTCTGATACTCGACCGCTTTCCCCCACGGCTCGACGTAGCTTTTCCAGAGCCAGCGGGCGAGTCCGGCCTGAACCGGATCCATGCCGATCTGGGAAGCGTGCGCTTGGTCGAGCTTGAGGGGCCAGTCCTCGCGTTGTTCGATGAGCGTGACGATCGGCTTGGTGAACGCCTCACAGGTGAGCTTGTTGGCGCACCAGCCGCAATACGGGTTGGCCTTTGGGGCGGAGCGCGGGTCGTCGGCGCGGGCGAGGAGCCGGTAGGCGTAGGACTCGGCGGTCTCGAAGTCGGTCACGTAGGTCCGCACGCGGCGCAGGCGGGCGAAAAGGGCAAATCCATGCGTCTTGCGCACGCCGGTCTCGATCATGAGTGGCAGGCCGTAGCCGACGAGCT
Source organism: uncultured Opitutaceae bacterium (assembly GCA_963974355.1). Classification (GTDB taxonomy): domain Bacteria; phylum Verrucomicrobiota; class Verrucomicrobiia; order Opitutales; family Opitutaceae; genus Actomonas. The sequence continues at coordinate 12,059 of CAXBDS010000002.1, read as the reverse complement.
GGGGCCAGTAGTCGCGCATGTCGCCGAACTTCGCGTCGATCACGCCGGCGGGGCCAAAGAGGATGTCGGCCGTGCCAAAGTAGAGCGGGCGGAAGTCCTCGCCCATCATGGTCACGCGTTGCTCCACGCGGATGTCGTCGGCGCTGTAGCCCATGGCCTCGACGGTCTCGATGGCTTTCTCTGCGGCCCATTGGACCTGCTCGGTTTCCTTGTCGGCGAGACCGGCGAAGGGGTCGGGTTGCGTGGTGAGGCACTTGGCGAGGGCGGCATGTTGGGCGGATCCGCGCCCCTTGGCGTCGGCGCCGAACTCCTCGGCTTCGGCTTCGATGTCCGCGTCGTCGGGCTCGATCTTGTCGGGCTCGGGCGTGTAGCGCGGGCAGGCGTCGAGCATCGGCCAGGAAGAGGGGCCGCGTGGATGGTGGGCGGTCGGGGCGAGGTTGGGCGTCGTCATTGGAAAAAGATGCGGAAGTAACGGTTGTCCCAGCCGGGGATCGGGCAGGTGCCTACGTCGATGGCAGTCACCTCAAAGGTCATCGTGGTCTTGCTGTAACCGCGGGAGAAGCAGATGTGGGTGTATTGGTCGCGCTTATCCCAAATGAGCTTCGTCCACCGCGGCGTGATCTCCCGGTATTCCACGCGCTTTTCCCCGCTCTGGATCATTTGATACCAGTGATAGGAGAGCGTGAGTCGCAGGGTCTTCTTGGGCTTGGCGGGGGTGTTCATGGCGCTGGTTGATTGAGGGGTTGGCCGAGCGAGGCGAAGAGAGGCAGGTCAGCGTTTTCGATTTCCTGCTCGCAGCGGGCGCGAGTCTCGGCGACGCGGGCGGCAAACTTCTCTTCCGTGTGCAAGCGCGCCTCGATCGTGGCGCAGGCGTGCATGACCGTGTCGCGGTCCATGTCGCTGCGGAATTTGGAGGCGATGTCGTCAAGCGTGTGCTTCGTAAGCTCTCGGCTCAGGTAGAGCGCGACCATGCGGGGCTCGACGTAGGCGCGCCGACGTGACCTTGAGGAACAGTAGTCGGGGGGCGCCATGAACTCCTCCATGACGACGCGCTGAATCGTGGGCACCTTCGACGCGCGGCGCAGGGCCGCACTGCCTTCGTTATCAAGTTGGCGCAGGAGGACGGCGGCGGTGTCCAGGACGGCGCGCACCTGCTGGCGCAGGAGGAGGACGTTTTCTTGGATCGGCTTCACTCGTCGTCCCTTCGTGCAATGCCGTGAGCAGCATAGAAACCAGCTATACGCTTATCTTCCTCGGCCTTTATCGCCCGTAGAATTGGGCCATTTACAGCATCATCAGCAAGGTGCCACAGTTTCTTGCGCTGCGATTCGGACATATTCGGAAGGGTGCCGTGGCCGACAATTCGATACCGAGTTTCGCCCCCGCATTCGTTGTAATAGTAATAATCCATTACGCCTATGCCGCTTATGTGCATAAATGGAGTCTGACTGAATTCCCCCTTACGAGTGTGGGTTATTTTGCATTCGCTTTGGGACCAATCTTCACCACGGAAGTTTTTGAGGATCATTTCCCCCTCTTTAGTATCGTCGTCCTTGATGGTCGGAGGATCGCGAGGGGCCTCGACATCGGCGGGGAATTGGGAGGCGAGCGTTGCGATTAGAACAGGCGCAAGGGCAGCGCCTATAAACAGTAGTGGATAGATCATTTTTCGTCCTCCTTCGGGTCGAACCGGCAGAGGATCACAAGGAAACCGAGAGCGAACACGAGGGACGAAGTAGCGACGCAGAGCACCACGAAGGCCCAAGTGGGCACGATAACCGGGGAGGTGAGGAGTTCGATCATAGCGAGCGGAGTTTGGTTTTGGCTTTGGCGATGGCGGTCCGGGCCTCGCGGAGGTCCATGAGCCCGGCGGCATCGGTAATGTGGCGGGGTGAAAAGCGGGTGAGGGCGTCGTCGGCGGCTTCGATCAGCGCGATGGCGTCGGCCGCACGTTGCAGGCGGTCCACGCGCAAGACGCCTTGTTCCGCGGCGGCGGCGTAGGTCATGCCGTTGGTCACGGTGACGCCGAGCGCGTCGAGCACGGTCTTGAAGTGGTAGGCCACCTTGTCGGCCTCGGTGGGATCGGGCTTCACTGGCTTGAAATCGTCGGGCGAGGGCGGGAGTTGGGATTCGTCGCTCATATTGAGAGTCCGTTACCGAGGGAGAAGTCGGGCAGTGCCGGGCCGTCCATCGGGCACCAGAGGTGCAGGCAATGCGGGTGGATATTTACGTGGTGCGATTTGCGCGGCCACACGGAGTAGGCTTCGCGGTCGTCGCCGATGAAGATGCGCTTCACGAGGCACATTTCCTCGTAGTTGGGCACGCGCTTAGGGAGTGACACGCTGACGTGGCGCCAAGGCTTGCCGTCGCCCTCAATCGCCTCGGAGCAGATGACGATGAGTTTACGGGCGGGGTTGAAGGCAGCGAATCCGTCCTCGGCGATTTCCCCCACGCGCCAGCCGGCGGGAAGGGTGATCGTGGGGAGTGGAGACGGTAGCGGCGTGCGCGTCGAACGGGCCGCGGCGAGCTTCGCCTCGAAGTCGGGTGGGAGGGAGGCGGTCATACGGCCTCCAATCCCTCGCGCTTGCGAGCGTCCATCCACCGGCAGAACTCAAGGAACGTGCCGTTCCAGTAGTCCGCCCGCAAATACGCCCGGTAGCGTTGCTGTCCTTTGGTGAGCTTCGGCGGGTTTGGGCTCTGTTCATCCATCGCAAGGATGCCGGCGCGGGTAACAGCAAAGCAGTGCATGCCGCTGGCGATGGATTGCGGACCGTAATCTTTCATCAGGCCAGCAACCACAAGCTCGGCTATTTCGGCCCTTGGACCGCACACGTAACGGTTCCGGTAGAATCCAAAACAGCCGTCGTGCTCATCCCGACCGCGATGCTTACTTTGGCCGAATTGGTCGCACCCCAGCGAGTGTTGCAGGATGTGCAGTTGTTTAGGGGTGAGTTTCAAAACCCACCTCCGATCTTCCGCGCCACGTTGACCGGTTCCGTGATCGTCGCGACCGGGACGCAGATGTGAAACCTCCGCCCCGGGTGCTTCATCGCCAGGCGGTTGGCTTCACCGATCGCCGACTCCCACGTCTCATGCTTCATCGTCGGGTTGCCGCCGGCCTCGGGGTTCCAGATCATGAACCACGGTGCATCCTTAGACCTGAACGATTGCTTGCGCTCGTGATGCACCTCGCCGATTTCGCCGGCGATGAGGTCATGGGAGCGGTAAAGGACGGGCGTGGAAGCCTCCTCGATGCGCAGCACCATCACGGTCACCCCGTTCCACCGGACGGCAAGCAGCTTGCCCGCCTCCGGGTCGCCCTTGGCGTAGGTGTAGGTGAGGGGGTTGTCGCGGAAGTATTGGGCCGCGTCGCGGGCAAATGCGGCCCGCTCGTTTTCGGCGCTTAGGTTTATCAGGATCATATTCGGATACGTTGATGTGTTGAAAGTTGCCCCCACCAGGCGCAGGCCAGTGACGCCCGGCAGGGAAAGGTGTCAGAGCGGGCGAAACCGTTCGGCCTGCTCGGCAAAGAAAGCGGCTATCGTTTGCCGCGGTCCCGGTCCCATCTCGGCGATCATCTCAGGCGTGATCGCCTTCACGAATTGGGCGGCGTTGTTGATGCCCACGAGAGCGTGCCGGACTCCTAGCGGTTCTTCTGCGAGGGCGGCGGCAATTTCCTCCGCGCTTACGCTTACCTCGACCTCCTGCGGCTCCAAAGAAACGACGGTCGTCACTTTCATAGCGAGCAGACCTTGAGGATTCGGGCGACCGCCTCGCGCAACGTCGCCTGTTGGATGAACTGCAACCCCGACGACGGGCGCCGCAGCTCTGCCGCAAGTTCGTCGGCGCTGGCGATGGTCAGTTGGGAGACGATGCGCTCGTTGAGCAGGTCCAGCTTCGACGGCGTTTCTTTCGCCACCTTGGCTACCAGCGCGTCCATGTTCTCAAACATAGGCGCGGTCGGCGCGTCGCTCACAACCTGCCCTCCAGCTCGCGCACCGCGGCTTCGAGCGTGTCCTGCTTCGTGAGCAGGAACCGGCTCTTGATGCGTTTGTGGCCGGGATCGCGCTTCGTCATGAGCAGCGAGTGCACGACGACGCGTTGGCCAAAGAGGATCTTAATGCGCTCGCCGAAAGTGTATTTCGGGCCGAGCAAGTGCCCGAACGATGAATACGGCAGATACGGCTCGCCGGACAGTTCTTCGTGAGCGGCGGCGGCTTTGGTTTTGGGGGAGGGAGGGCGGTTGGGCATGGGAATAGTCGGGATGAGGAAGGTGGAAAGGGGCGGGAATCAGTGGGCCATGCCGACGGCGACGCCCCACACGAAGACCGTGAATACCAGCGCGCACGCGCAGGCGATTATCAGGATCAGAGTTGACTTAGGGTGCCGGGTCATGGTGTTGTGCAAAAAGATCAGCCGCCCCGACTCGCACCCTTGGTGATGATGTCATAGCAAGGGGCGGCTGATTTCGTTCTAACGGGCGGGCGGTTTACGCGCTCGGCGGTTGCGGGATGCTGCCGTCGCCGATCATCACCATGGTCTTGCACTCCCATTCGATGCGGTCGCGGATCGCGTTAAACGCGTTGCGGATTACCAGGTGCGGACGGTCCAGCACGTAGATGAAGGACAGCTTTCCGCCGTCGCTGATCCGGTAGCGCAGGCGACCGGTGATCTCCACGCCATCGCCGCCGACGAAGGGCACGAGACCCAGCTTGAACTTCTCCGGCACCGTGAGCGTGTCGTTGGTCCGGCCACCGGTCGTGGCGATTTCCTCGGTGTATTCGAGGGCCGACTGGCCGTTGCCGAGCCGCTTGCCCGACTTGAACGTGACCGTCTTCTTGCCCTGGAGCATTTGCGCCACGTCGAGCAAGTCGGCCGCGTTCGGCTCGATGATGTCGGTCAGGTTGTCTTCGATGAACTCGGCGAACTGTTCCTGCGAGAGCGCCTTGCGGTCGCCGGCCATCCAGCGCGCCCACTCCGGAGTCACTTCGAGGGTCAGCGAAACCCGGTGGTCGCCCCATTGCGGCATTTTGTCGGGATAGGTCGCCCCCGCGGTGTCTTTCCAATCAAGAGGCTGCGCGCTGATGCTGCCCTCTTCGCCGGTCTTAGGGTCCAAGATTTCAATCGGGCGGACCACAGCCGGATGGTAGTCGATGAATGCCACAAAGGCCCCGCCGGTCTCCGAGGCTTTGCCAAACACCACAAGATGTAGCGGCGAGGAGAAGCGGGCGAGGTAGTGAATGAACGAGGCGACATCGAAGAGGCGCACGCTGGCCCGGGTGCGCTTCGGGTTGGGGGCAAAGACCTCAAGCGACTTGATGGTCTTGTCGGGGAATACCAACACCTGCGACGGGATCGGCTCATCGAGCAGCGTCACAGTTTGGGACTCTTTCACAAGGCGAGCTACGGCGGTAGCTTCGGATTCGGAATATCCAGACATTTGAATATGGGATCAGGTTTAGGAACGCGGTCAGGAAAGGTTACTTGGCGGAACTGCCGGTCGCCGCTTTAAGGTCGGCCGCAGTGATCTTGTCGGCGGCGCCACCCTCGCGGACGGAGAGCCGGAGGCTCGTCTGCTTGGGCATGCGCCGGTTGAGGTTCATATCCTCGTCAGCGAAGAAGGCCGACGGCTTGCCCGGTTTCTTGGGCTTCGTGAGCTTGATTTCTTCGTCCACGAGGAAGACCGGCGTCTCGCCGTCCACGCCGACCCCGTTGGGGATCACCGTGAGGTGGAGAGTGACCTTGGTCTTCTTCTGGGTTTCGTTGCAGTGCTGCGTCGCTTCGCGCAACGCGTCATCCAACACGTCGAGAACGTCACCGTTCTTGAGCGCACTGATGGTGCTGATAAATACCCCCGAGGGGGCTTGGTTGTCGTTTTCGTCCATGGGAGGGAAAGTTTTGGCGGCAGTTGCGGGTTACTTGGCGGCGCTGGTCGCCGCGTGCTCCTTCGCCGCGGCGAGGAAGTCGGCGGGGCGCTTGATGATCTTGTCGGCCTGTTTGGCGCTCAGGGCCAAGAACCCAGCGTCCGCCGATATGGATTTGTAGAACCGCAGGTAGTCCGTCGCGATGTCCTCGCTGCCGGCGAGCAGTTCGCAGAGTTCCGCCTTTTGGTCCTCGGTGGCGGGCTCAACCGCAGGCGGGGCTTCCGTCGTCACCCGGGTCTCGACGGTGATCGCGTCGCCCACGTCGGCGTCGCTCACGGTGATGTTGGTCACACGCTCAAAGAGGCGGGCGAGGATCTTGCGGGTCGCCTTGCCGATGAGCAGGTCCGAGCCCTTGCCGTTGACCGGGATGTCGGCGCTCACGCTCACCTTATTGCCGCCCTTCATGCACTCGGCGGAGCACGGCACAATGGCTCCGTCGCCCGCGATCTTCGGCACGCCGATGTTGATAATCGGGTAGGTGCACAGACCGGCCTTGCTGGCGCGCGCAAACCAACCTTTGAACCCGTCTTTCGTGACGTAGCCCTGGCCGGAGATGATATTAACCTCGTTCTGAAACAGCAAGAAGCCGCCCTTGATTGTCATGTCGATCATCACGTCGCGGACGGTCTCGACTGGGTAGCCGCCGGTTTTGTCCTTGTCGGTCTTGAAGCCGAGCGGGGAGCCTTGGAGAGTCATGAGCATGTTCATGACCTCTTCGGGTATCATCGCTTTCAGTTGCACCATCGCGTTTGCAAGGTGGATTGAGGCAGAAAACAGACCCTTGTTTTCAGTGAGGACGGCGAGGTTGTTGTCGCGGGCGAAGGTATCGAGTTCGACCAAGGTCGGTTCGAGCTTCGCGAGTTGATTTTCTTTGGCAGCAGGCATGATTAGGTTTCGGTGGATGGGTTACGGGTTACTGGACAAATGGGTTCAGGCGCGGGCCTTGATGATGATTTCGGCGACGTGGCGAAGCACCTCGCACGCGGTCAGGTCGTTGTGCGGCGACCAAGGCGTGGGTTCGCGTCGCGGCGTGGTGACGCGCCAAATGACCTCGCCGCGGCTTGCGACTTCGCCAGCATCGAAGATGAGTTCACGGGATACCTCGGTCTGTTTGTCGCGAAGGGCGCTTCTGCCGTCGTCGGCCCAGTCGTGGATGATCGTAGCGGCATGACGAATACGGCGTTCGTCTTTCAGACCATTGACGGACCACCCCATGTTGCCTGTTGCGTTGCCGCGGTTGAGCACGTCGGCACACGCCATGAGAATGACTTCGGGGTCGTGAGAAAGTTCGGCTTTCCCGGATACCGAATAGACTGTGATGTGAAGCTCAGTTGTGTCCCACAAGCCACAGCATGACTTGTAGTTGATTCGGTGAATTTGGATGCGACGGCTCATGTGGATGGGTTGTTGAGGCTCCGCCACAGGGCGAAGAAATGGGAGGGGCGCACGCACACCTTCCCGTTGGCGCGGGTGAGCGTGAGCTTGCCGGCCTTTTCCCACTTCCAGAACGCGGCGTAGGACGCCCACGGCTTGAGCAGGGAGACGGGGACCGGCTCGTCCGTCAGGACGGCGAGGGCCAGGGCGCGGGACTCGCGTCTGTCGCGGTCTAGGGCCTCCGCCAGCTTTTCGAGGCGGGCGAGTTCGGCGGGATCGATCGGTTCGGGGTCGGGCAGGGCGACCATGCCGCGCACGCGTTCGAGGATGGCTTGAGCCTGGCGGTCACCGGTTGTGTGGGGGCGTGGCATGGTGGATTCAGTCAGTTGCTTGGTTGGTCAGATTTTCGTCGTCGGCTTCTTGGCATTCCGCGCACAGGGGCACGTCGTCATGGCGCTCCGGATCAAACTCGACGCCCACGCCGCACTTGGGGCACTCAGGACCGGACTCGCCGGCCATGTATTCCTCCAAGTGCGAGGGCTCATTGAAGCGCGGGCGTCTCATTCACGGTTAGGTCGCAATGGCGTCGTCGCCGGGTTGGTTGGACATGGGACACAATTCAGCGATCATGGCGTCAGCGATGTCGCAGGCCGTCGCAGCGTAGCCCTTGGGACCGCCGCCCATATCGGGATGCTCGCCGATTTCCCCGCTCGCCATTCCGGTAATCACGGCAGGTAGCGCCTTGCCTGCGAAGTAGGCGCGGAGGCTCATGCCATTGCCGTCCCAATACTGGCCGGTGTCACACATCTCGCCGTTTGGGCCGATGAATGATGGGACGGGAAACGCAGGCCCGCCGTCGTTGATTGGGGCGATCATTTCGCAGACTCCTTCTTACACTTATCGGCGTATCGCTGCCGGCGCATCGAATGCCCAAGGGTGTTCAAACCCCACGCGGCACAGCACCACCACCAGCCGTGCGCCGCAAATACCACGCACGGAATGGCCCGGATAGAATTGTCCCACCAAGCCGGATCGTCCGGGGGGCTGGCCGATTCGGAAAGGATAGTGAACAGGCCTCCAATCGCGGCCATCACCGCAAAAAAATAGGTGAGGTTTACGACTTCGGAAGAGGCATGTCCCGTCGCAGAAAGAACCGCACCGGCAACGATCGTAACGTCGCAGAGCCAAGAAATCAGTCGGCCAATAAACTTCTTCACGCCGCACCTCCTTCCACCGCGCCATCCTCGATGATGACCGCGACCTCGGCACCCTTGCCGACTCGCTCGACCCACACTTGCAAGTCGTGCTCGACGGCCAGTTCCCCCAGCAGCGCGAGGCTCTTGGCGTCCAGCAGCGAGCCGTCCTTAACCAACATCACCTTGAGCTTGGGGTTGAAGGCCGCAGCGATGGCGACCGAGACGCGAAGCTGTTCCGCCGCGCTGGCTTGGCTGAACGGCACGCCGCGGTAGGTCACGCCGTTGTCGTCAAACCCGAGGTCGGGCACCGGGAACGTCACCTTGGCGAGGGCTTCCGCCTTCTGCGTGTCGATCTCGGCGATCTGGGAAGTCAGAGCCTCGCCCTTGTCCTTCTCGGCTTGGGCGGCGCGCAGCGCCTCGGCGCGAGCTGCGTTTTCCGACACCTGACGATTCAGGCAGGCCGCAGTCGAAAGCTTTTCCTTGATGGGGCCTTCGGCGATGGGCTTGCCGTGGTTGGCGAGGGCGTCGCGGGCGATTTCGGCGCGTTTCCGAAGATTCGGGAGAACGATCGTAAGGTTATACTCATGTTGCTCACGAAGCTCCAAGAGTCGCCTTTCGCATTCCTCTATTTCCACCGTGAGGACGCCCATCGCTTCATTGACCACAATGACCTCTTGGTTGACTGCATCAATCGAACGATCCAATTCGGTCGCCTCCTCCGCGTGATCCCGCGCGGCCTGCAACTCGGCCATGACCGCGGCAGTGTCCACGGGCTCCGCCGGCGCGTCGGCGTGGAACGGCATCGTCTCGACCTTGGCGGCGGCGCTCGCGGCCACCCGGTTCTGCACCGTGCGCTCCTCGTAGAGCTTCTTCCGCTGCGCATCCAGCGCCGCGGTGTCGTAACCCACGAGGTTCCGCAGGGCCTCCGCCTGCTTCTTGGCGTCGAGGCGGGTAAACGCCAGCGGGTCAAAGGTCAGCTTGCCCGTGAGCTTGTCCAGAATCGCCTGCGGGCTGGGGTAGGAGGCGCCGTCCTTCGTGGTCACCTTGAGCGACGTGCCGCCCGCCTTCGTGAACGTGCGCTTGATGATGATGCCGTCGTCCAACTCGACAATGACGACCGCTTTGTCTTCGCCCTGGCGCACCGGCAGGGTCGGGATTTCGTTGGCACCGCCCAAGGCCATGGCGATGGAGTCGAGGACGGAGGTCTTACCGTTGGCGTTGTCGCCGCCGATGACGACGAGAGACCCGTCGGGTCTGATGGTGACGGCGCGGAGACGTTTCACGTTCTGCGCTTCGAGTTGGATGATTTTAGACATGGGTGGGATGGGAAAAGGGGGATGCGCCTCAAAGCGCAGTTGCCTCGGCGATCAGTTCGTCGCGGCGCTTCTCAATGGCCGCTTTCATGCGGGCCGCGACGCTCTTCACGCTGTCGCTCGTGCCGTGCTGGCTGTGCAGCGAAAGGGTCGCTGTCACGTCGGCGAAGATGCTCGCCGCTGCAATCCGGGGGTTGGCTGTTGTTACCGGGGCCACCGTTACTTGGCCGGGGGTCATTTGGATGCCCCCACTGTTTTTGCCGATCTGCTGCGTCTGACGAACTCGCTACATTTAACCTTGAGGAGATTCGAGAGGGTTCGTCCTTGCGCCTTTGCCATGGCCTTGAGTTCAGCCTTGGTCGTCTTCGACAGAACGAAGGTAAGGGACGTGGTGCCTTCTGCTCTCTTTCCGTGTCTGGTTTTGTTGGATTTCGCCATCGGGGGATATGCTGGTTGGAATCTAGGTGATTAACCTAATTTAATTAAGACGCCATGATCATGGTGTCTGACACCATGGGCGCAAGCCCATATTGACAAAATCGATTGGTGTCTTACACCCTGTGAGTAGAAATGAGTAGGCACGGAAAAATCGCGCAGGACCAAACCAAGGCTACGTTCATACTCTCAAAAGAGTTGAAAAAGCAGTTGATCGCGCTCGCAAAAGCGGAGAACCGCACACTCTCCAACTACTTATCCACTCACTTAGAGTCCTACGTTGCCGAGGAACAGGCCGGCTACGGTGGGTCCCCTAGCTCGAAATTAGGGAAATTCCCCAAATCAGAACCAAGCCCGCGGTAAGCCCGATTGGTAGGGCTACGCCCCACGTCATTTCCCGGGTAGGCTGGTCTCCGGCTGATCGAATCACTGCACTGGCGATCAACCCGACCACGAGACCCACGCCCACCAGCGAAACACCTCCCTGCGCCCAGCACGCTACGGCGCCGATTACCACGCCGAACCAGAATTGACCGCTATTTGCCATCGGAGGTGTTTACCGACTTTGCCCAGCCGGCGAGCGAGTTGAACATGCGGTCAAAGTCTCGATCCTTTCCGAACGCGTCGCCGATGCGCTGCAACTTCACCCGCAGCTCCGCGCCCCACGTCCCGACCAGGCCGCGCATGTCCTCCTGCTTCTTCATGAACGCCTTCGGCGTGATCTCGACAAACGGCTGCGCCTCTTTGGGCAGCATGGCCATGGTGTAGGCCATGTAGAGCGCGACGCGTTGCTCGCTCGTGCGGCATGCCGCGGCCACCACGTCGGCAAACGTCTTCTCGGGGATCGTGCCCCAGCGCGACGACTTCCACTTGCTGATGATCGTGTCGTCGATCCCAGCGGCCTTGCCCAGCTCCGCCAGCGTCATGCCGTTGTCTTTGGCGATCTGGTGGAGGACGGAGCCGAAGACCCCCTTGCCGGTGTTGCGCATCCCCCCAGCATGGGAAAAACTGACTAACTAGTCAAGACGAAGGCGTATTGCACTAGGTCAAGATGCAGGCGGGCACCGATACGCCGGCAACCGTGCTCCGCACTCCCCCACGCGTGGTATTGACCCCCAGCGGTCGCAGCCGCCGACCGATCGCCTCCCGGGAAACGCCCAGGGCCTCGCCAATTTGCCCGTTCGTCGCGCCGCGGAACGCCATGGCGACCAAAAGCCGCTCGTTGAGGTCCAGTCCGGCGGCGAGCGTCACGTTCTCGGGCTTGGAAACATACCGGCCCTTGCGCGCCTTCCAGTCGCCGGACCATTTTTCGGGATCACTCATTCCTGGCGATGATGCCATGACCCGCACGACGGCGGCAGGTTGCAATCGAAAGAAGTCCATCAGCGGATCGCCCTACTGACGCTGATCGTCGGCGGGATAAATTGCGGCTGAGACGTGACGCGCACCGCTTCGGCTGCAAAATCGAATTCCACCGAAAGGGTCAGTGTGAGTTTTTGCATATTGGCTTCCCAAGCGTAGCCACGGACCCGGAAATACTCCGCTGTCGTCACTTCGAGGATGGCGGAGGCAGCGGCGTCGATGGTGGGTTTGGCGGAGGCTCTAGCCTCGGCCAAGTCGGGGGGGACCAGACTCGCTGCGTTTGACGTGGGCATGGAAAACGGGAAACCGTTGTTAAGCGGTGGATAAGCCGCTTTTCACCTCGGTCAAACGGAATCCCGTAATCCGCTCTTAAACTTCCAATAATCAAGCTCTTATAAACTGGCTGCCCGACTAGGGCTCGAACCTAGACAAGCAGAGTCAGAGTCGCCGCAATG
>CAXBDS010000001.1:0-87433 GCA_963974355.1 uncultured Opitutaceae bacterium | reverse complement strand
CATCCCGGTCACCGCTGGCGGCGACAATGCCGGTGTGAAACAGCACATCGGCCCAGGCCAAATGCTCTGCCACTTGACCGGGGGAACCATGCCCGCACAGAGTGACCCGCGCAGTGAGTCGCAGCTCCGCGATCAACGCCGTCAAGCGCGGCCGATACGGTCCCTCGCCCACGATACGCGCCTCGAAAGCAAGCCCTGCCTGTTGCAGCGCCGCGTAGATGCGCAGCTGATCCGGCAGGCCTTTCTTCTCGACCAAACGGGCAATACAGAGGATGCGCACCGGCACCCGTTCGGACCGCAGTTCGTGGCAGCCTGGCAGCTGAGCCAGACCGCGGTGGATCACCTTGATTTTTTCCGGTGGCAAACCTCGCGCGACCAAGGCCGCCCCGCCCATTGCCGTCGACGTGTGGACGAACTGCGCCTCCGCCAACTTCTCATTCAACCACCAATCGCCACCGTGCTCATAAATGTCGTAGGCATGCGCGGCGGCGCTGTAGCGGTGTCCATTAAATCGATACAGCATCCACGCGGCGGTCGCGGGCGCCCCCCCCCAGGCCGCGTGCACCAGATCCGGTTGCAGGCGCGCAAACTCGTGGCGAAAGAGCCCGGCAAATCCAGCGCCCAGCATGTTTTCCCAAAAGTTCATCCAGCCAGGAGCGCGTCGCGTGAACAGACCCTTCCAGATGATGCCGAACACATCCCAGCGGGTAAGTGCCACCCAGGGAATCACCCAGATCAGCTCAAGCAATCGCCACATCGAAAAGCGCGTCACCGCGATGCCGTTGAAATCCCCCCCGCCGCCAAACATCGAGTAGATGCGCAAGTCCACCCCGGCGGCCTGCAAGGCGAGAATCTCGCGCTGCATGAACGTCTCCGTGCTCTTCGGAAACGTCGTGTAGAGGTAGGCGATCTTTAGCGGTGACGAGCTCAAGGGCGAAACGTTGCCCGGCCAGCCGGCGGCGGCCAAGAGTTTACTTCGCGCCGAGGGAGGCCGAATCCCCCGGCGCGGGCAAGGCTTGGCGCGTCGGCTTTTGACCGGCCGCGGCGCCCGCCAATGCGACGAGTTCATCGATCAGCACCGTCGGATCTTCCTCGTAGCGCAGGGACAGGAAATGCTCGCGATAATTTTGAAACGCCGCCGCATCGGCCATCCACCCATCGATGATGCGATCAAAGTCTCCCGCATCCTCGATCTTCAGGGATTGCGCGCCGTTGCGGAAGAATTTCCACGTCAGTTTTTCCTGCGGCATGATGCCGCCGAAGCCGTTGAAAATGATCGGACAGCGGAAATGCAGCGCCTTCGCGCACGTCGTCGTGCCGCCGCGGGTGATGATCGTGTCACTGGCCTGCATGAGCAGGTGCACGTTTTCCGAATACCCTTCGAGATGCACGCGCAGCTCCGGGTGGTTTGCCCGCCAATGAATGAGCGCGTTGTAGGTGTCTTTGTTCCGCCCGCAGATGAGGATGACCTGCACCCGATCCGCGTGCCGCAGCAGGGTGGGGAGCAGAGCAAAGTGGTTGTTGGCGCCATTGCCGCCCGTCGCGAGAAAAACGGTGAAGCGATCCGGATCGAGATCAAGTGTTTCGCTGCGATACTTCCGCACCTCCGCAGGAGTGAGCATCTCGCGGAATTGCCGCGGGTGCATGAGGTGACCCCGCACGATGGAGCGTTCGCGCGGCAACCCTTTTTTTTCCGCGAAATCACGCGCCGTCGGAGTGCGGGAGATGTAGAGATCGACGGTCGGCTCGACCCAATTCCGGCTGTAACCCCACCCGCCGGAAAACTCCCCGCAGTAGGTCGCACAGCGCACGTTTTCCGAGCCCAGCATCGTGCGGGCGACTTGGAAATACCCGCGATTCAGACAGTCGTGCACACTGAAGATCAGGTGCGGCTTATAGTCCGCGATGACTTCGCGGTAATACGCGGCACCGAATGAAACCGAGTCGCGGTTCAGAATGCTCAACAACTCCACAAACGCATAGAACGCGTTGTGCAGAATGGGGAGCTTACGCTGGATCCAGTTGTAGAAATTGACGCCGGAACGGTTAACGACGGACGACTTTTCCAACATCTGCTCGATGCGCACATCGACCGTGTGTTGGTAGAGTTGAAAGCACCACTCGGCGAAAGCCTCCGCGCGGGCATCGTGCCCCCCGCCCGTGCTCGACGTGAGAATCAGGATACGCAGCTTTTCCACGGTAATTTAGCGAACTCCGAGATAGCGCCATTGCACCCATCGTCCCAACGACGACGGCGCAAAGCGCATCAGGAACGGCGCCGCCGTTGCCTGAAACCATCCCCCGGAACGCCAAACTCCACGGTGCCCCCGACGCAGCGCGACCGCCAGATCTGACGCCGCCTTTTCGGGCCGCGGCGCCGCGCGTAAGTTCTTCTCCAACACGGTCCAGCACCCTGCCGCCAAAGCGTCCCCCGCCACCGCGGCCGGAATAGAGTCTGGTGGGGAAGCGGGTGGCATCATTGCGGTGTTGAAATCGGTGCGGTAATCGCCGGGACGGAAATCGATCACGCTAACCCCCGTGCCCTTCGTTTCAATCTGCAAACTCTCGCTCAGCGCCGACAGGCCCGCTTTCACCACGTTGTAGCCCGTCATCAGTGGCAGCGGAAACTCCGTCGCCAGCGAGGCAACGTTGACCAGGCACCCGCGATCGCGGGTCAACATCTCTGCCACCGCCAAATGCGCGAGCCGCATGGGTGTGATCAACATCGCCTCCACTTGCGTCCGCCACGCGGCGAAGTCCTCCTTGGTGAATCGGGCAAATCTACCGTAACCTGCGTTGTTGATCACAAGGTCGAATCCAGCGGCCTCGGCCGAAGCACGGTTGTAAGCCATCGCCGCCCCCGCCTCGTCCTCCAGGTCCAAAACCACCGCGTGAAACCCTTCATCCTCGGCCCATTCCGCGAGGCGCACCTCATTCCTTGCCGTGCCCCAGACCACGACGCCCTCCGCCCGCAACCTCCGCACAAAGGCGGCCCCGAGTCCGGCCGAAGCCCCCGTCACCAACGCCGTGCGATATCGCGTCGAGAGCATCGTCGGGCTGAACGACTTAACTTACCGCCCGCAGAACGAGACTGACGTTGGCTCCGCCGAAACCGCTGCTGTTGTTCAGCACGACCTGCGGCGCCACGGCGATCGTCTTCCGGATGATGTTCAGGTCCGCTACATCGGGGTCAAGCTGGGTGATATGCGCCGAGCCTGGTTGAAATCCTTCTCGCATCGCCAACGCACAGAACCCGGTTTCCATCGCTCCCGCCAACGACAAGCCATGCCCCGTCAACGCCTTCGTGGAACTGATCGCCGGCCGACTGCCGCATGCACCAAATACCGCGCGCAAGGCCCTCGCCTCGGACGTATCGCCAATCGGCGTAGAGGTCGCATGGGCGTTGATATAGTCCACCGCCGCCGCCTCGATCTTGGCCGACTGCAGCGCCCGGGTAATCGCCCGCTCCAGACCGGAGCCATCCGGATGGGAAATCGCGACGTTATACCCGTCGGAGGACTGTCCCCACCCGGCCACCTCGCAGTAAGGCTTCACCCCGCGGCGAGCCACTTCTCCCTCACTTTCCAATACCAACACGGTCGCTCCGCCAGTGCCGACAAAACCGTCGCGCCCGACATCGAAGGGACGCGAAGCCGATCCTGGATCGGGATTCAAAGAGAGCGCCCGCATGCTGGCAAAAGGCAGGATCGTTTCCACGTTACCATCCTCGGCTCCGACCACGAACATCCGCTTTTGGCGACCCAGCGCGATCTCGTCGCACGCATAGCCGAGCGCATGAGACGACGACGCGCAGGCCGAAGCAAACCCCGTTGAAGAACCCTGGATCTTGCGATGCGCCACCAAGTTGAACTGCACCGTGCCGGCGATGGACGCGACTACGCCGAGCGGGGAGCAACGCATCACGCCCTGCTCGTGCATGCGCTGCATGTAAACGGAAAGCATGCCGGGCGATCCCGCCGACGCAGCGAACAATCCCGTATCCGGATTCGACACGTCCTCCGGTGCCAAACCCGCGTCGACCACGGCTTGATCAAAGGCGCAGTGGCTGTAGAGCACGTGCGGGCCCATGCTGCGCAACTGTTCACGGCGCACCCGGTAACGCTCCGGATATGTCCAATCCTCGGGATCGAGCGAGCCGGTGTCGAAGCCTTGAATCGGCGCGGCAACTTTCACCGGCACATTCGCCTTGGCGAAGGGCGGGTAGGCCACCATCCCGTGCCGTAATTCACGCAAACTAGTCGAGACCGCGGCGGCATCATTGCCGATGCTAGTGATGAAACCGAGGCCGGTAACGTAAACTTTTGCCATGGGCTAATATGAGATGAAGCAACGCAGGCGAATCCGACCGGCCCCAAAACTCAATGCACACAACCGAAACGACATCGGGGATGGGGTCACCGCGGCCCTCGCACGGTCAAGTCGGGAGGGCGCGACAAAACGCCCTTTCCCCGCCGATTTCGCTCAGAGGTTAACCACCGACGCAAACGGGGGAGCCGACTCGTTGCCTTTCACCTTGGCGGTGACGGTGGAAGAAGCGGCGCCGTCAAGCTTGGCGGCCGACTCCACATAGGCGAACGTGAGGGTAATCTCCTCGGCGACGGCGGCCTTTTCCTGCCCGACTCGGATGATACCCTCGAACGTCGCGAGCGGCATTTTCGCGCGCTTCGGTTTAATGCTTAGGCTCAGAACGTCGCCCGGTTTGCAAACCCGATGGCAGCGCACCCCCTCGCAGGACGTGAAGAAAATCTTCTTCGAATCAAAGGTCTTCCCTTCTTCCGGCACGGCTCCTTCCAAAAGGTAAAGCACCGCCAACTGGCCCAACGCTTCGAGCATCATCGAAGCCGGCATCACCGGGTTATCCTTGAAGTGACCTTGGAGAAAAAATTCCTGGCCGGAGATCTTATACTTCCCCTGCGCCCCCGACGAACTGACGGATGCTTCGTTCAAGAAAAGGAACGGCGGCTGAATCGGCATCAGTGACAGAATCTGCTCGATCGGCAAGTGACGCGTGGGTTGCGGCGGCGGCAGGCCCCGCACGCGACAGTCGATGAAGACCTTGATATCACCGACCGTGCGCAGGTTCCGCAGCTCGTCGTTGTTGATCTGCATCTGCAGCACGTCTTCGACCAAGATGACGATTTCCATCATCGTCAGAGAGTCGATTCCGAGGTCTTCAATCAGGCGCAACTCATCGTCGGCCGCCTTCAATTTGACGCGCAAATCCGGCTCCACGAAGCGTTCGATCACCCCGACGATGATCGCAGGCAAGTGACTCGCCTCCTGGGTTTTACGGTAGCCAATCGCCGCTTCAATCGTTGCCGGCGAACACCGCTTGAGCGAGTCGCGCAAAGCGGTTTCGTCTTCGTTGGAAAACGGTTGGGGCTTGGCTGCCACGGGCTCTTCGGAGTCGTGACCATTAAGGTCTGCTTCTGCCATGATCGGTCGAAGTAAGTTAGGCGGGTTTTTAATGTAAACGCTATTCTTGGGCACCTTGGAGGCCCCTAAAGCCGGTGCCATGCCATTCGAAGTTCACGCGTCTGCCATGGCTTTGTAACATGCATGTCGGAACGGACCACCGTTCATCCCTCGCGTTCCACGGGCTTGCGTAAGCGCATTCCTCTCCTAAGTAGTTACCCCACTAACTGGAGCCTGAAGCCGTGGCTCCACTGGAGATGAAATCCGCTTCGCCGCTCAATTCCCTGTTCCTGATCACCCACGAATTCTACCCCAAGCGGGGCGGAATCGCGACGTTCACCGAGGAAATCGCCAAGGCTTCCGCCGCTCTCGGTTTTGATGTTGAGGTCTGGGCTCAGTCGGCGCCGAGCGGCTCAGAAAAGACCTGGCCTTTCCGCCTGCATCGCATGCCGGTCAAGGGCACCCACGACATCAGCTGCCAGCTGCGTCTCGCCGCCGAACTCGTGCGCAACCGCCGTCGCCTGCGCTATGCGACCGTCTATTTGCCGGAGCCGGGTCCCATGCTCGCGATGATGCTGCTGCAGCACTTCCACGCCTTCCGCCCCAAGCATCTCGTGCTCACCTTTCACGGTTCGGAGATCCTTAAGTTCTACAACAATCCCACCGTGCGTCCGTTCGCCCGGTCACTTATTCGTCGCGCCAATCGCATCAGCGTTTTGAGCAACTACTCCCAGCAGTTACTCAGCACCCACTTCCCGGAATCGGCCGATAAAATTCTGATCACCCCCGGCGCCCTGCGATCTGATTTTGCCGTGGTCGCGCCCCGTATCGCCAACCCGGAAAACCGTATCATCGTATTGACCGTCGGGCGCATCCACCCGCGGAAGGGACAACTCCTCACCCTCGAAGCGCTGATGGCCCTCGCCCCGCGCTTTCGCGATCGGATCGAATACTGGGTCGTCGGCACCTCCAACAAACCGCGTTACGAACAGACGCTGCGCCAGACCGCCGCCGCCGCCGATTTCCCCGTCCGCCTCTTCGGTAACCTGCCCGACGAAGAGCTCGATCGCATCTACGACCAAGCCGATATCTTTGCGATGAACAGCATCGACTATGGGCACAGCGTGGAGGGCTTCGGATTGGTTTATCTGGAGGCCGCCGCGCATCGTCTGCCCGTGGTCGCGCACGCCGTGGGTGGCGTGGCGGAAGCCGTGGTTGACGGGACCACCGGCTTGCTGGTGCCGCCCCATCATCCGGCGCAACTCACCGCCGCTTTCGAAAAACTCATCAGCGACGGCGCGCTCCGCCACCGGTTGGGAGAAGCCGGCCACGCTTGGGCACGCCGCAATAACTGGACGCAGGCCGCCCGCATCCTGTTCTCGCCTAACCCGGTCTAAATTTCTGGGTTCACGTTTCAGGTCTAAGCGCTCAGCCTTCGCGCCTCATGCTGCAATCGCGCACCGAGGTTACCGTCCGCTACGCGGAAACGGACATGATGGGAGTTGTCTATCACGGTAATTATCTGCCGTGGTTCGAAATCGGGCGCACCACCCTGCTCCGCGAACAAGGGTTCCCCTACCGGCAAATGGAAGCCGATGGCTTTCGTCTGCCGGTGATTGAGGTCCAGTTGAAATACCGCCGCCCCGCCGTCTACGACGACACCGTCACGATCTTGACCACCATGCGCGAAAAACCGGGTTTGCGCATCAAACTCGACTACGAGGTGATGCGTGGGGAGGAACTGCTCGCCACCGGCTCGACGCTCCACGCCTTCATCGACCACGACGGACGACCTGTGCGACCGCCGAAAGCCTTCGCCACTCGCATGGCCGAGGTGTTTGCCTAGACCGCGCCTTCGTATTCGGCCAACACCGTCGGGTCCTGCTCGGTTGCCCAAAGCCCCGCGAGGTGCGCGTCGCCTTCGAGCCGACGCACGGCCCACACCGCGTGAGCCCGCACCATCGCCTCGGGATGCGAACGCGCGAGCGCGCGTAATTTTTCCAGGCAATCGGTCGCGCCCACGTTCCCCGCCACGATACAGGCGTTGCGCAACAGACCGCGCAACTTCAGCCGCTTCACCGCTGTCTTGCGAAAGATCCGCGCAAACGATTCCGGGGTGAGCTCCAGCAATTCCCGTAACGTCAACTCCGCCAACTCGCCCCGCACCGCGACCAGGACCGCCCGGGCGTCCTGGGCAAATCGATTCCATGGACACACCTCGGCGCACACGTCGCACCCGTAGATTCGGTGCCCGATGCCACGCCGTAACTCCCGCGGGATGATGCCTCGATTCTCAATCGTCTGATACGAAACGCAGCGTCGTGCATCCAGCACCCCCGGACTCGGAAACGCCTGCGTCGGACAAGCATCAAGGCAGCGCGTGCATTTGCCGCACAACAGCCCCACGCCGTCGCCCCCCGAAGCCGGGCGGTTCGCAACCGTCGGCGGCACGCGACGCTTGATCGGCTCGTCCGGCGTTACCGCCACCCGCGTGATGATCGCCGCCAGAAAGAGCCAGTTGCCGAACTCGCGCGAGATCAGCATGGCGTTCTTGCCCACGAAACCCAACCCCGCCTGCGCGGCCCAACTGCGTTCGAGCACCGGCCCCGTATCCACATAATAACGATAGTCCGTCGCCGACGCGCCCGCCATCTCCTCCAAAACCCGCCCGGCCGCGGCCAGCCCCTCGCGCATCGTGTCGTGGTAGTCAGCGTGCAACGCGTAGCGTGCCCACGTCGGCGCAAAATCGCCGCCGCCCACCTGGTCTCCGCCACCGCCATCGTCACGCCGCGCCTGCCCGTAATTCACGCCCAACAAGATCACTGAACGTGCTGCGGGCAATACCAGCGAGGGATCGCTCCGCTTGTCCAAAGATCGTCCCATCCAATTCATGTCCGCCGCGTGGCCCGCCTCCCACCACGATTGAAAGGCCTCCGCGCCCGGCGAGGGGCCCGCTGCGGCAAACCGCACCGCGTCGAACCCCAGTCCACGCAGGCGCCGTCGCAGTTCCTCTGCGTCGCAGGTCATCGCGCTTCCGCCGGGCGCCAATCCCGCGCCTCCCGTCGATACGCCCGCATCACGTGAGAGATGATGTCGCTGGTCGGCCGGTGGTCGGTGAGCAACACCGTGCCGGCGCGCTTGTAAATCGCCTCGCGTTCCGCGTAGAGCCGCCGGATTCGCTCCATCGGATCGTCTCCCGCCAGAAGCGGACGATGCCGGTTGGTCGACGTGCGCAACAACACCGTCTCCAACGACGCGTGCAGGCAGATCACGACGCCGCGCGCCCGCAGCCGCGCCAGCATCCCCGGTTGCACGACCAAGCCGCCGCCGCACGCCACGACGCAGCCGCTCGCCGGATGTCCGTGCTCGATAAATTCCTTTTCCATCTCCCGAAAGGCCGGTTCCCCACGCTGGGCAAAAATATCGGGGATCGAAAGGCCCTGCACGCGTTCGATCTCGTGGTCACTGTCGAGCAGGCGGTAACGCATCCGGGCGGCGACCGCCCGGCCAATGGTCGTTTTACCGGTTCCCATGAACCCGACCAGATACAAGTTAACCTCTTGAGATTGCGGAGACATTACACGTGACCGAACACGAAACGATCCACGCTTCGCTTTGCCAAACCCGAAAAAACCTTAGCGTGGCACTCGCAAAGCTGTTCTGCTCTCGCTGCCATGGCCTCGACCGCAGCTCCTTTGCACCACTATACCTTCGCCAGCGATAACACTTCGGGCATCTGTCCCGAAGCTTGGGCCGCTCTTGCCGCCGCCAATCAGGGACGCCTCCCGTCCTACGGCACCGATGATTGGACGAAGCGCGCGTGCGATCTCATTCGCACCGTGTTCGAACGCCCGGAGGCCGAGGTGTTTTTTGTGTTCAACGGCACCGCCGCCAACTCGCTCGCGCTCGCCTCGCTCTGCCAGAGCTACCATAGCGTGATCTGCCACGATTCTGCCCATATCGAAACCGACGAGTGCGGCGCGCCCGAGTTCTTCTCCAACGGCACCAAGCTCCTCCTCAGCAGCGGTCCCGAGGGCAAACTCACACCGGACGCTGTCGACCAGCTGATCCATAAGCGGGCCGACATCCATTTCCCTAAACCCCGCGTGCTGTCGCTCACGCAATCCACCGAGTGGGGCACCCTCTACAGCCGTGACGAGATCGCCGCCCTCGCCAAGGTCGCCCACGCCAACCACCTCGCCGTGCATATGGACGGCTCGCGTTTTTCCAATGCCGCCGCCGCCCTGCACGCCCGCGAGGGCCTCAGCCCGGCCGACTTCACGTGGCGCGCCGGCGTCGATGTCCTCTGCTTCGGCGGCACCAAAAACGGCATGAATACCACCGAAGCCGTCGTGTTCTTCAATCCCGACCAAGCCCACGAGTTCGACTACCGCTGCAAACAAGCCGGCCAACTCGCCTCGAAGATGCGCTTCCTCAGCGCCCAGTGGGTCGGCATGCTGGAAGACGGCGCGTGGTTACGCCACGCCGCGCACGGCAACACCATGGCCCAGCGCCTCGCCGCCGGCTTCCGCGCGTTGCCCGGGTTCGCCGTCCACGTGGAGCCCGCCGCCAACGCCGTCTTCGCCCGCATGCCCGAAGCCGTCGCCGCCGAACTCACGGCCCGGGGCTGGCATTTCTACAACTTCATCGGCGCCGTCGGCTACCGCTTCATGTGCGGGTGGGATACGACCGAGGCCGATATCGCCGCGCTCCTCGCCGACGCGCGAGCGGCCCTGTCCGTCTCCGCCTGATTTTCTCTCTGCCTCGCTCCGTCCGTCTTCGCCATGCGCCTTTCCATCACGCACACCACCACCTACCACTACACGGCGCCGGTGTCGCTCTCGCCTCACTTGCTCTATTTGCGTCCGCGTGAATCGACCCGGCTGCGGCTGCACAACTACGAACTCGTCTGCACGCCCACCGCCACCTTGCAAAAAGTGCGCGATCCGATGGACAACGACATGCTCTGGGCCCGCTTCCCGGCTTCCAGCGCCGAAGTCACCATCGCGATGAAGGCCGACGTCGAAACCTTCGACACCAACCCCTTCGATTTCGTCCTGAAGGACTACGCGATTCCGTTTCCGTTCACCTACGAGCCGGTGTTCGATTTTGCCCTCGCGCCGTATCTGGCACCGCCCTTTGCGAAGACGCAAAAACTGCTGCGTGCTTGGCTCAAAGCACACTTCACCAACCGCCCGAAAGACACCGTCACCTTCATCACCGAGCTCAACAGTCTCATTTTTAACACGCTTGGTTACACGCGACGCGAAGAACCCGGCATCCAATCCTCCGTGCAAACGATGGAGATAGGCGGCGGCGCCTGCCGCGACTATGCGGTGCTGTTCATCGAGATCTGCCGCACGTTGGGCATCGCGGCGCGTTTCGTTTCCGGCTATCTTCACACCGCCCCCGGCGACGATGCCCGCACAGCTGGTGCGATGCATGCTTGGGTCGAGGTCTATCTGCCCGGTGCCGGCTGGAAAGGTCTCGACCCGACCCACGGCATCTGGTGCGACGACGTTTTCGTGCCGGTGGCCCACGCCGCCCAAGCCGAGAGCGTGAATCCCATCCAAGGAAACTATTACAACCCCGAACCCGTCGGGTCCAAACTCAGCACCTCCATCTCCGTCGAAGCCATCACGCCAGCCCCTCTATGAGCGCTCTCTACTCCGCAACCGTCACGAAACGCATTCACGAAACCGCCTCCCGCGTCGAAACGACCCTCGCGGAGGCCGGCATGCAAATCACGATGGGCGGAGAGCCGACCTTTATCCCGGAGGATCCGCAAGGCGCCGAGTGGGCCACCGCGGCTTTCGGCCCCACCAAGCTCGCTTACGCCCGCCGCTTCGCCAAGGAGCTCATTGCCAAAACCTACCCCGGCTCGGTCATCCTCGAAACGTCCGGCAAACACTACCCGGGCGAACCCATCCCCCGTTGGACGGTCCTCCTCCAACGTCGCCTCGATGGCGTCCCGGCATGGAAAAATCCCGCCCTGCTCAAGGGAGACCTGGAACCGGGCAAACACCGCTTGGCCGATGCAAAGGCCGTCATCACTCAACTCGCCATCTCGCTCGGTCTGCCCCGCACCGCGATCCTCCCGCTCGCCGCCGAGGCCGCCCCCAAACGCACCACCGGATACGTGCTGCCGCTCGACTACGACGACGGCACCTGGCGCACGGATGACTGGCGCAAAGATTTTCCGACCGGCCCCATCCCGCTTTTCTGGGGCGACAGCTTGGCGGGCCTGCGATTGCCATTGGCCAAACTCGCCAAAGATCGCCTACGCCGCGCCCTCACCGTCGAACTGAGCGAAGGGAGCGTCACCCTGTTCGTGCCGCCGCTCGTCACCGATTCCTACCTCGCGCTGCTGGGCAAAATCGAGGCGGCCATCGAGCACGTGCAGCTTGAGGCGTGTGTGCTCGGCGGATACGCCCCGCCGCCTGACGTCGCCTTACCCACCGTCGGCTTCGCCTCCGATCCCGGAGTGCTGGAAATCAACATCGCCGCCTGCGCCAACTGGGTCGACTATGACCGGCAGATGCATGCGCTTTACGCCGCCGCCCAAGCGGTCGGGCTCTGCGCCCGCAAGCTGCAGTTCAACGGACGCGAAAGCGGCACCGGCGGCGGCTCGCATCTCGTATTCGGCGGCCCGCCCGATCTCATTTCCCCCTTCTTCGCCTTCCCGGCGCTGTTGCCCTCCATCATCCGCTATTTCCAGCATCACCCCTCGCTGAGCTACGCCTTCACCGGTCAATACGTGGGGCCCAGCTCACAGGCGCCGCGCATCGATGAGTCGACCTTTGAAGCGCTCTACGAACTGGAAATCGCCTGCGCCGGGGCCGAGCAATTCGGCTCGCCGGCCAACCTCGCGCTCTTCGATCTGCTCTTCCGCGATTTGTTGATGGATCGCTCGGGCAACACCCACCGGGCCGAAATCAGCGTCGACAAACTCTGGAACCCTTTCGCCGGCAACGGTCGCCTCGGGCTGGTTGAGTTGCGCGCCTTCGAAACCCATCCCGACGCCTCCGCCATGGCGCTCGTCGGCCTCTTCGTGCGCGCCATCTTCGCCCGCTTGGCGAAAGCCCCGTTCTCGACGCCCTTCAAACGTTGGGCCGGCGAGCTGCACGACCGCTTTTTTCTGCCGACATTCATCTGGGAAGACCTCGCGGCCATCTGCGCCGATCTCGCCGATCACGGCATTCCCTTCGACGCAGAGTGGCTGCGTCCGCTATGGACGTGGCGCTGCCCGTCCGTCGGCGGCTTTGACCTCCCCGAAAAGGCCGGGCGCATCGAGTTCCGGCAGGCCATCGAAGCCTGGCCCTTGCTCGGCGAATCGCCCAATGCCGGCACCGTCGCACGAACCGTCGACGCCAGTATGGATCGCCTGGAAGTTTCCGTATCCGATCTGACCCTACTCGAAAAGGGCCTGCTGCTGGTCAACGGCTACCCGTGCGAATTTCGCACCGCCGGCGTCCACGCCGCCGCCGGCATCCGCTATCGCGCGTTCTATCTCCAGCCTGCGCTGCACCCGCATGTGCCGGCGCACGCTCCGCTCCTGCTGGAATGGGTGGACCGGGCCAGCCTCACCGTCGTCACGGCGGCTCGTTGGCATGTATGGAATCCCGCCGGCGACTCCTATGACACCCGCCCGAAAACGGAGGCAGAGGCCCGCGAACGCGCCGGGCAACGTTGGCAACCCTGGCCCCATACCGTCGGTCAATCGAGGTTCATCCCCAAGATTGATTTTCCCCCGGAAGGCCGGCACACTCTGGATCTCCGGCGCTACCCCGCCCAGTCGCGATCCTGATTTCGTTGTTCGTCAGCCAACGCCCGCCCTTGAGTGCCCGCCTCCCCGTCTCATCTGATCCCCGTCCTCCCCTTTCCGGTGAGTCCGCGGTGGCCAGCGTGGGTCGCCTCCGGGTGCTCTATATCACCGCACTCGGCCTGATCGGCCTGCTGGCCATCATCGGCCAGGTGCTGGTGCATCGCAGCCTCGCCGTGCAACGACTAGGGGGAACGATCATCAATCAAGCCGGCCGGCAACGCATGTTGGGGCAGCGCTTGGTCAAGAGCGCGCTCGCGCTACAGCAAGCCACGACGCCCCAGGATCGCCGACACTACACGGCCATCCTGCAGGAAACCGCCGATCAATGGAACGCGATCCAGCTGCAGCTCCGATTCGGCAACCCCGATCTGGAGCAGGAGCTGGTTCTCACCCCGGAGATCTTTGCCCGCTTTCAGTCTATCGAAGGCCACCACCAAGCCATGTTGCGAGCCGCGCGCAACCTCGTCTATGCGGTCGAACTCCAACCGGATGTGATCACCGACTTGGATCGTCGCCCGGTGGCGGAGATGTTGGCGCACGAGGCGGTTTATTTGCAGGGCATGGACGAGATCGTCGGTCTCTACGAAACAGAATTTACCGACCGCGTCGTGCGACTCGAGCAACTCGAACTCATTTTGCTCGGTGTCATGCTGATCACCTTGGCGCTGGAGGCCGTCTTCATTTTTCGGCCCATCACGGCCACCATTCGGGGCGCGTTCGAACGACTGCAAACGACCCACGAAAAACTCAAAGGAGCCTTGAGCGACAGTGCCGCGCGCAAGCGCGAACTCGACCGCGCACTCACGGAAGCTCAAGCCGCGCTCAAAGCCAAATCGAGCTTCCTGGCGACGATGAGCCACGAGATCCGCACGCCGATGAACGGTGTGATCGGGATGACCGGCCTCCTGCTTGACACCACCCAGCTCGACGTCACCCAGCGCGACTACGTCGAAACCATCCGCAACAGCGGCGACATCCTGCTCACGTTGATCAACGACATCCTCGATTTCTCGAAAATCGAGTCCGGCAAGATGGACTTGGAGTCGCACCCCTTCGTCCTGCGGCAGTGCGTCGAGGAAACCCTCGATCTGCTCGCGAGCACTGCCCGCGCCAAGCACCTCGACCTGCTCGCCAGCATCGATCCCGAATTGCCCGTCGCGATCCTGGGCGATGTGTCACGATTTCGGCAGGTTTTGGTCAATCTGGTCGGTAACGCCGTCAAGTTCACCGCGGCAGGCGAGGTCGTGGTGGAACTCCGCCGGGAATCCCCGCCCACCGACGCTCCCACCAACGCGATCAACATCCGCGTGGCAGTGCGGGATACCGGTATCGGCATCCCGCCCGACCGGGTGAATCAACTCTTCCAAGCCTTCGTCCAAGTCGATGCGTCGACCACCCGCGTCTTCGGCGGCACTGGCCTCGGGCTCGCGATCTCCCAACGCCTGATCAACCTCATGGGGTCGGAGATCAAGGTGACGAGCCGCTTCGGAGCCGGCTCCACGTTTAGCTTCACCCTCACGGCCCTCCCGACCGAGCCGCCGCTATCGTTCGATCCGTTGGATGACCACAACAGCCTAAACGGTCAACGCGTCTTCGTGATCGACGACAACGAGACCAACCTCCGCATCTTCCTCACCTTCGCGCGCAGCTGGGGTATGACCGCGACGGCGTTCACCTCGGGCGCCCAGGCGCTCGACGCCCTGCGGCGTGGCGAATGGCCCGACGCACTCGTGACCGACATGGTGATGCCGGAAATGGACGGTTTGGACTTCTGCGTCGCGATCCGCAAGCTGGAGGCCAGCCTCCCCGCCCGGTCCCAACCCATTCCTATCCTAATGGCCTCGTCAGGGGGATTCGAACACGACGACCCGCGGGTCGGGCGAGCCAATCTCTCCGAGATGCTGCACAAGCCGGTGCGGCAAAAACAGTTCTTCAACGCGCTCCGCCGCATGTGCCGCCCCGACCGGCCCACCACCCGGGCGCCCTTCGCCAAGCCCGCCGACCTCCCCGTGCTCGCCCAAGAGCATCCGCTGCGAATCCTGTTGGCCGAGGACAACATCGTTAACCAAAAGGTTGCGCGGCTCATGTTGTCGCGACTCGGCTACGAAATCGACGTCGTCGCCAACGGTCTTGAGGTCGTCACCGCCTGCGACCGGGCGCCCTACGACATCGTCTTCATGGACGTGCAGATGCCCGAGATGGACGGCTACGCGGCGACCCGCGCCCTGCACACCCAGATGGGCGCCAAAGCGCCTTACATCGTCGCCATGACCGCCAACGCCATGGAAGGCGATCGCCAGGAATGTCTCGATGCCGGCATGAACGACTACCTCGCTAAACCGGTCAAAAACGAAGATCTGGAGGCCGCCATCCTGCGCGCCCCCAAAGGATCGGCGAAAGTCAAACCCTAGGTCGAGGCCGGCTCACGCGCGCCCGCCCGCGCGCTCGCTTCGAGCAAGGCGGCTTCGAAGTGCGTCACGATCTTCGCCCAGGTCACGCCCTCGGCCGTGAGACGAGCCTCGGCGCGCAACGCCGGCCACTCGGCCCGACGGCGCATCGCCTCGGCACTGCGCGCACAAAACGCCGTCGCATCATGCAACGGCACCGTGAGTCCGTTAACCTCGTCGTGCACATGCTCCCGCACGGCGGCGTAGTCGTAGCCGACCACGAGCAGACCACTCGCGAGCGCCTCGGTCACGACATTGCCAAACGTCTCCGTCACACTGGCAAAGAGAAACACGTCCGCCGACGCATAGTGCGCCGCCAGCGATTCGCCGCGCTGCATGCCCGCGTAGTGAAATTCTGGACACCGTTTCGCGAGAGGCGCCCGCGCCGGGCCGTCGCCGACCAAAACAAATTTCGCATCCGGCACCTCGGCCCGCATCGCCTCGAAGGCCCGCACCGCGAGATCCAGATTTTTCTCCGCCGCGAGGCGCCCCACGTAGGCCACCACGGGCGTCTCCGGCGAGGCGCCCCATTGCGCCCGCAACGCCGCGCTGCGCCGGGCCGGACTGAACAACGCCGTATCCACCCCCCGAGAAATCACCACCAAACGCGCAAACCCATCGGCCGTGAGTTCGGCACTCATCTCTCGCGTCGGCACCATGGTGCAACCCGTGCGATTGTGAAACCAACGCAGATAACCAAGCACCGCGTTCTGCAAAACCTTCACGCCATAGTGCGAACCGTAGTGGTGAAAATTGGTGTGAAAGCTCGACGTCACCGGAATACCGAGGCGGGTCGCCGCCGTATAGGCCGCCCAACCCAGAGGCCCTTCCGTCGCCACGTGCACCACGTCGGGCCGCGTCGTCCGCCATGCCTGTCGCAGACGTGACACGGAAGGGAGCCCAAACCGCAAGGCCCGGTAAAACGGGATCGGCCACCCAGGCACCAGCAAGTCGGTCGGCTTCTCCGCCTCCTTGATCTGACGCGGCCGCACGACCTGCACCTCATGTCCCCGTTCGCGCATCCCGCCGACGAAGCGGCTCAGGGTCATGGCCACGCCGTTGACCTCAGGCGGATAAGTTTCAGTGACGAGAGCGAGTTTCACACGAACAAGAAGCGATCAACGCAGGTGTTGGTCGCCCCCGGAAGGGTCGCAAACAAATTGTCCGAAGCCGTGTTACGATTAGGCGCCGTCCGGCCCGGGCGCATAAAAAAGCCCTCCCCAAATGGGAGGGCGAGAATCGCCGTGAAAGGCTTCGCTTTGCCTTACGGCTGGGCCGGGGCCGCCGGGGCCGCGGGAGCCGCGGCGTCAGGCGCGGGGCCTGGCTTGGCGGACAGGATTTCCACATCGAACACCAACGTGGCGGCGGGCGGGATGCCGCCCTGCCCCTGATCACCATAGGCGAGATCAGACGGGATATAGAGGCGGGCCTTCGACCCCACATTCAATTGCTGCAGGCCTTCGCTCATGCCGGGGATCACGCCGTCCAGCGAGAACTCGCCGGGACCTTGTTCTTCGGAAGAATCGAACACGGTGCCATCAGCCAAGCGGCCCACATAGTTCACGGTGACGATATCGGTGGGCTTGGGCTTGGCGCCCGTGCCGGCTTCCATGACCTCGTAGAGCAAGCCACTCGGGAGCGCGGTCACGCCTTCTTTACCTTTGATTTGCGCGAGGAATGCGGCGGATTCAGCGGCGCCCTTTTGGCGAAGCTTTTCCATATAAGTCGCCTGTTTTTCCTGCATGAACGTGTCCATCGCGGGACCGATCAACTGCAGATCGTAGGGCGCCTCACCGTTTTGCGATGCGATCTTCAAGCCCTTCACCAGCGAGGTGACCTCGGCATCGGAGAATGCCAACTCGCCCAACCCGACGCGACGACCGATGAACCAGCCGAAGGTTTCCAGCAGTTGGGCTTCGGTGTATTTCGGCGCTTCGGGAGCCGCTGCCGCCGCGGGCGGCGTGCCAGCGCCGGGGACGGCGAACTTAACATCGTCTTGCGCGACCACGGAAAGGGTCGCGCCGAGGGCGATGACGGTGGAAAGAAAAACAGAACGATTCATGCGAGTATGGTTGATACGGACGGGGTGTTGACCGCCCGCGAGGGCGATAAGTTGCATAAAACCCGCCAACGTGCCGCGGCCGGTTCCGAAGGCAACTGCATACTCCGCCTTGTCTAAGCGCCCTTCCCTGCGTTTGCTCCCCGTTCCCATGGACTCTGCAAACTTCTGGACGAGCCAAGACGGTCAGATTCTCGCCGTGCACCCCGACGCCGATGAAAACCGGGTTCGCCTTACCCTCGCTTTCTGGCCCCGCCAACCCGCCGAACTGGACTTTATGACCGCCCTGCTGCCGGCGTTGAAGTTTACCGAGCGCAGCACCTTGGCCCGTATCGGCATTGAAATGCTCACGGTGGGCGCCCCCCGCGTCGATGGCCACCGCATCGTCTTGGATGCCGAGGCCTTTATCTACGACCACGCCTTCCCCAACGCCCCCTATTGGAAAAAGCTCCTGCGCCTCGGCACCCCGGTCGGCCGTCTCTTCCATGCCCCCGCTTCGGCCAAGCTCACCACCGGAGAGATCTGGGACGCCGTGCGTGAGAACACCCTCAAACTTCCCCGCACGATCTCGATCGACCGGGACGGCAGCGTTTTCCTGACGCCTCACCAAGTCAGCTACACGCTCAACCCAAAGGTCACTCGCGAGAGTTTCGAACGCCTCGTCAGCGGTCGCGCCGGCCGCACGTTCCTCGATAAAATCCAGCTGCGCCACGACGCCAGCCCACTCTCGATTCCCCCGCGCGCCGGCATCCTCACGAGCTGCTCGATGTATCTCAAGGAGCACTACGTCGTGCTCAATCAGGGCGAAGGCAACTTCGGCATCCACACCAGCGCCATCCTCCTCGACCCGATCAAGACCTTCGGCACGAACATCATGCTGGAGATCTACAACTCCGGCGAACAGCCCGTGGTCAACCCCTTGGTTTCCGTGGAGGTATTCCGGGCGCCCGAGCGCAACGATCCCGCGTTCAAGACCCGCCAGCGTAAACGCGAGAGCCTGCTCGCTTCCAGTGCGACCGCGTTCGAAGCACTGGATACGCGCCCTCCCGCCCCGACCACCGAACCGAAACCCCGCACCCATCTCCAAGTCCGCGGCCAAAACGCAACGATGGAGAACCGTTCGCTCGCCCTTACCCTCGGCGGCGGCGCGAAACTGAAGTCCGAACTGTTCGCCACCGAAGAGTTGCGCGGTTGCCGCACCCTGATCCAAGCCTTGGAGTCTGCCCCCGCCGGGACGGACACTATCGTGACCGATTTCTTCCCGAACCTGTTGGAGAACATCGAGCTGCTCACTCGGTTTCCCGAGCTGAAACTGAAGCGACTCGTCTTCCGCCAGCCCTCGCGCACCCACGGCTTTTTCCTTTCCAGCAACGCGCATGGTCGCCTCGACCATCTCGCCGCCATCGGTCTCGACGTGTATTGGTATACGCCCGCTTTCGGTGACCTGCACCAACACATCTACAAGAAGGACCAGGGCTTTTTCATCCGCGAGGAACTGCAACAGCGCTTCCAAGAGGCGACGATTCTTGCGTTCTATGGCAGCGCCGTCGGCCTGGATGAAAAGCAGACCCGCCGGATCTCTTCGCTGATTGATAAATTGACCGGGTTCATCGGCCCCAACGTCGGCGTGCTGACCGGCGGGGGGGGCGGCGTCATGCGCCTGGCCTGCGAGCAAGCCCGCGCCAAAGGAGCCCTCACCGGCGCCTGCTTCCTCGAACTCGAAGCCCAGCCGCCGGAGCTCGGGGTGGACTTCTTCAACACGTTTCAAGAGTCCTCCCGCCACTTCCGCCAAAAGTGGTTCGAGGTCGCCGATTTTTGCATCTTCAACGTCGGCGGCGTCGGCACCTTGGAAGAGATCGGGATCGAGCTCTGCAACCTGAAGCTCGGCATCCGCCCGCGCGTCCCATTTGTGTTCTTCGACGCCAAGTTCTTCCGCGATCTGCGTCGCCAACTCCGCGAGATGATCCGCACCGGCCGCGCCCCGGCGTGGATGCAGGACTACATCCTTTTTACCGACGACCCTGACGAAGTGGTGGCCTTCTACCGCGAAAAACTCCAAGTCCTCTGATCTTCATGTCCGGATCCTCTCAAAACAAACTTCCCGGGTCGGTGTTGGTCGTCGGTGGCGGCGGTCGCGAACATGCCTTGGTGCGGGCCCTCGCCGCCTCGTCGGCCGCCCCCCGCATCATCGTGGCTCCGGGCAATGCCGGCATCGCCGAAGAAGCCTCCTGTTTCCCGGTCGCGGCCGACGATATCGACGGGCTCGTCCTACTCGCGCAGCGCGAAAAGGTTGAGTTCGTCGTGGTCGGCCCCGAGGTGCCGCTCGCCCTCGGCTTGGTGGATCGGCTGCTGGAAGCGGGCATCCCGACTTACGGACCGAAGGCCGACGGCGCACGCCTCGAAGCCTCCAAAATCTACACCAAGGAAATCCTCCAGAAGTATAACATTCCCACCGCGCGCGCGGCCGGGTTTACCAGCGCGAAAGCCGCGCTCACCTATCTGGAATCCCGCCCGACGCCGATCGTCGTCAAGGCCGATGGCCTCGCCGCCGGCAAGGGCGTCACCGTTGCCGCCACCGCCCACGAAGCCGAGGCCGCCATCCGCGATCTGTTTGAAGTCGACGGTGCCAAGGTGCTGATCGAGGACTGCCTCGCAGGCGACGAGACCTCGCTTCTCGTGATCGTTTCCGGCCGCGACTACGTCATCCTCCCGGTTTCCCAGGACCACAAACGTATCGGTGAAAACGATACCGGCCCCAACACCGGTGGCATGGGCACCTATTCACCCGCCGAAGTCGTCACGGCCGATCTGCTCGAGCGCATCGAACAGGAAATCGTCAAACCCTCGGTCAATGGCATCGCGGCCGAAGGCATCGATTTTCGCGGCACCTTGTTCATCGGTATCATGCTGACGCCGCGCGGCCCGGAAGTGTTGGAATACAACACCCGCTTCGGCGATCCCGAGACCCAGGTCGTGCTCCCCCGCGTGGACGGCGACATGCTGGAACTGCTCTGGCGCGCCGCCAACGGCACACTCCGCGGCTTCTCCATCGGCACCCGCCCCGAGCCCGTCGTCTGCGTCGTGGTCTCGGCGCAGGGTTACCCCGGCGTCTATCGCAAGGGCGACGTGATCGGCCTGCCCGGCGAACTGCCGGACAACGTTTCCATTTTGCACGCCGGCACCGCCCGCAACGCGGAAGGAGCGCTCATCTCAGCCGGCGGTCGCGTGCTCGGCGTGACCGCATCGGCCCCGACCCTGCAGGCGGCCGCCGATTTGGCCTACGCCACGTGCGACGCGATCACCTGGCCGGCCAAATATTACCGTCGCGACATCGGCGCGCGCCAACTGAAGCGCAACAAATAGCCCGTGCGTCACCTCCTTTTTTTTGCGCTTCTCGTTCTAGGCGGCGCCTCCGCCGTCGCGACCTCCCAGCCTCCGATCGGCCGTGAGCTGCTCCGCGATCTCGCCTACGTGCGCCTCGATAGCGCCGACGCGAATCCGACTTCGGCTCAGGTGATTGACGCGCGTTACGCCAAGAACGTCGATGCCTCGGATGTGACCACCGCCGCCTTTTTCTCCGCGCCTCCGAGCCGGACCTTGGTGCTCCTCGGATCGGACTCGCCGGCGTGGCTCCAGACCGCTCTCACCCGCCGCTCCAGTCAGGTCATCACCCTCGCCGCGACCGCCTCGGGAATCGAGGCCGACATCATTGTGGATGCGCCGCTCGCCGACGACCGCGGCGCCTACGACCTGTTGGCCACGGCCACCGACGATCAATTGACCGCCCTGCTCGGTCGCAACGTGCATAAGCGCCGGTTCGACGAAAACGCTCTTCTCCGTTCCCGCCAGGGTGACGCGCCGGAGGACTCCGCCGACGAAACCGCCACGACGGAATCCGACGACAACGAGGCGCAAACGCCCCCCGAGCCGACCGAGACCACCGAGGCATCGACCCCATCGACCGCGGTGCCGCCCGACCTTGTGCTCCAGCGTGCCGTGCAAGTTTATCAGGGCTTGCGCGCATTGGGCCGCTGGTAGCAGGACGGCATGAAACGATTCCAAAGGTTGCATTTCTGTTCAACCCAGTCCCGTTTTTGACTATGCCCGATTCTTCAGGAGGTTTGGTTGTCGCAGTCTGCACGGCCAATATTTGCCGCAGTCCCATGGTGGAAGCCTTGCTGGCTCATGCCCTGAAAGCACAGCCCGCCCCCCTGAAAAACTGGACCGTCCAGTCCGCCGGCGTCTCCGCGATGGGGGGAGACCCCGTTTCGGCCAATTCCGTCGCCGCGCTCAAAAAGGTCGGCTTAAACATCAGCGCGCACCGCAGCCAGCCCCTCACCGCGGAATTAGTGCAAAAGGCGGACGTAATCCTGGTCATGACCGAGGGGCACCGGGCCACGATCAGCCTCATGTTCGATCCGCCTCCGGAAAACGTTTACCTGCTGCGCGAGTTCATGCCCGAGGGCGCGAGCCGGGAGATCGTCGACCCCTACGGCTCCTCGCTGCGTGACTACGAAGCCTGCCGGGATGAGATCGTCGAGGCGATCCCCTCGGTGATCAGCTTTTTGCGTCAAACCGCCGCGCAGGCGTAGCGCGCAAGGCGCTCCGGCGGGCGCCGGACGATCGAGTCCCGGTCGCGAGAGATTTCGGATTGCGACTGGCCTCCAACAGCTTTGCGCTGACCCACGTCCGTCGCTTCATTGCGGTTGCGACGCCTCGAACCACCATGCTCAACGCCTCCTCCCTCGCCTCCCTCGATCCTGAAATTCACGCCGCCGTCTCGGCCGAGCTCGCCCGCCAACAAGGCCATATCGAGCTTATCGCTTCGGAGAACTTCACCTATCCGGCCGTCATGGAGGCCCAAGGCAGCGTGCTGACCAACAAATATGCCGAGGGCTATCCCGGCAAACGCTGGTATGGCGGTTGCGAACAGGTCGACAAAGTCGAGGTCCTCGCCATCGAGCGGGCCAAGCAACTGTTCGGCGCCGATCACGCGAACGTGCAGCCGCACTCCGGCTCCCAGGCCAACTTCGCGGTTTACACCGCCGTGCTGCAGCCCGGCGACAAGGTGCTCGGCATGAACCTCGCGCACGGGGGCCACCTCACCCACGGCAACCCGGCCAACCTTTCCGGGAAGCTGTATAACTTTGTTCAATACGGCGTGCGCGAAGACACCGGCCTCATCGACTACGATGAACTCGCCGCCATCGCCGAGCGCGAAAAGCCCAAGATGATCACCGTCGGCGCCAGTGCCTACTCTCGGGTCATCGATTTTGCCCGCATGGGTGAAATCGCCCGCTCAGTCGGGGCGTATCTCTTCGCCGACATCGCACACATCGCCGGTCTCGTGGCGGCCGGTGAGCATCCGTCTCCCGTGCCGCACGCCGACTTCGTTACGACCACCACGCACAAGACCCTGCGCGGTCCCCGTGGCGGCCTGATCCTCTGCAAGGCCGAGCACCAGAAGGCGCTCGACTCAGCCATGTTCCCCGGCGGCCAAGGCGGACCGTTGATGCACGTGATCGCCGCCAAAGCCGTCTGCTTCGCCGAATGCTTGAAACCCGAGTTCAAGACCTACGCGCGACAGATCGTCCAAAACAGCCGGGCCTTGGCCGACGCCATGACCAAACGCGGCTACACGATCGTTTCCGGCGGCACGGACAACCACCTCTGCCTGGTCGATCTGCGCACCACCCTGCCCGACCTCACCGCCAAGAAGGCGCAAGAGACGCTCGATCTCGCCCACATCACGACCAACAAAAACACCGTGCCGTTTGAAACGCGTTCGCCGTTCCAGGCCTCGGGCATCCGCCTCGGCACGCCGGCGGTGACCACGCGCGGCATGGTGGAAGCCGACATGGAAGAGATCGCGGCGGCCATCGACACCGTCCTGCGCGCCATCGGCACGTCCGAAGAGGAAACCGCCCTCGGGGCCGCTCGCGAGCGGGTGGGCAAGCTCACGGCCCGCTATCCGTTGCCCTATCTCGCATAAGGGCCGATGCGCGCCCGCCCGCTAGTCGACGACCTTCGCGATGGGTGCGCTTTTTAGGATAATCCCCTGGTTTCGAAAGAGCCGGCCGATCTGGCTCGGGGTCGTGGTGACGTTTATCGGCACCGTCGCCTGCTTTGTCGGTTATGCCCATCTGCGGCTCAGCGATCACCATCGAGCCTACGAAACTCTGGAGCGGTTGGCTGATCGCCGGCTCGGCGCGATCGAAAGCACCGTCCGCTCCTACTCCGACTATCTGACCGGATTCCAACTGCTTTTCCGTCATTCGGACAGCGTGTCCATGGCGGAATTTCAGGCGGCCACCCGCAGCACGTTGCGCAACTATCCGGGACTGGACGGTATCGAATGGGCCCGCCAAATCCCCACGTCGGAACTGCCGGCACTCGCCACTGAATTGGCGGAGATGGGCCTGCCGCCCTTCGTCTTGAAAGGCCCCGGTCCCCATGGCACGGCCGTGCCCGTCACGCCCGATCGGGACGTCGCGTTGCCGATCATCTACATCGTGCCCGAAGGATGGTATCCGGCCATCTACGGGTTCGATCTGCTCGCCAGCAATGTGCCGGGACCGGAGATTAAACACGTGCGCTCGACCGGGCGGATGTTCATGTCGCGCACCACCACGCATCTGTTGGACATGCCCGAACTCGGCTTCGTGATCTATGTCCCGGTCTTCGACGCCAACGAAGACGCGGTCGAGACTGGTAAACTCAGCGGCATCATGATCGGCGTGTTCCGGCTCGAAGGCTTTTTCCATGCCCTCGCGCAAAACCTCGGCCCTGAACTCACCTCGCTCATCGTCCGCGATGAGACCGCCATGCGACCGGATAATCTCTGTATGCGGGTAAAGAGTGACGGCTCCTCCGAGGCCATCTCGCCGGCCGAAGCCGAGGCGCTCGATCCTGAACTGCCCACCCGTTTTCTTTCGATTTGGGGCCGCACCTGGCGACTCACCTTCGAGCCCGATGCCGGCTGGGCCGAAACCACCCGCGACTTCCGCAGCGAGCAACTCCTTGTCTTCGGCATCCTGATTTCCGCCGCCCTGGGGCAAATGATTTTGGTGCGTGGCCGACGCCTCGCTGCCGTCGAAGCCCAAGTGCGGGAACGCACCGCCGAACTTCACCGCAGTCAACAAGTGCTGGAATCGATCGTCAGCCACAACCCGGCCGCAATCTGGCTCAAGGACATCAACGGTCGTTTTCGTCTGGTAAACCCGGAGTTCTGCAAAATCTATGCCCGAGAATCGGCGGACATTCTCGGGCACACCGACCAAGAGCTCTACCCCGACGAGGTCTCCCAAATCATGGAGGATCAGGACAGTCACGTGATGGCGAGCGCCCAAGCCGTCGCCTTCGAAGAAAGCTACGAGATCCTCGGGGATCGGCGCACCTACGTGGTCACCAAATTCCCCTTGGTCGATTCCACCGGCGAAACTTTCGCCTTGGCTGGTATCGCCACCGACATCACCTCACTGCGCAAAGTCGAAAGCGAGCAACGCGCGATCGAACGGAAACTCCTCGAGGCGCAAAAGCTGGAAAGCCTCGGCGTCATGGCCGGCGGCATCGCTCACGACTTCAATAACCTGCTCACCGGGGTCCTCGGCAACGCCGAGCTGATCAATTTCGCGCTCGCGGCGGACCATCCCGCGCGCCCCCGTCTCGACAGCATCAGCCAGGCCGCCCGCCGGGCCGCCGAACTCTGCCAACAGCTCCTCGCCTATACCGGGCGGGGGCATTTCCGCGAGGAACCGATCAACTTTTCGGACTTGGTGCGCGCCACGGTTTCGCTGTTGGAACACTCTGTCAGCAAATCCGCCCAACTCACGTTTGATCTGGCGGAGCGGCCGCCGCGCGTCTTGGCCGATCCCACGCAGATGCGCCAGATCATCATGAATCTGGTCATCAACGCCTCCGAGGCCCTCCCCGAATCGGGAGGAAAGATCACCCTGCGCACCGGCTCGATCGTCGCCGACGCCAGGTTGCTCGCGACCGCCGTTCTCGGCGCGCAGGAAGCACCGGGAACCTACGGCATGCTGGAAGTCTCCGACACCGGCTCCGGGATGCTCCCGGAGACGTTGGCCCGAATCTTCGACCCGTTTTACTCGACCAAGTTTACTGGCCGCGGTTTGGGATTGGCGGCGGTGAGCGGCATCGTGCGCGGTCACCGCGGGGCCCTTCTCGTGACCAGCCGGCCCGGCCGCGGCACCGCCTTCCGCCTGCTCTTGCCAGTCGCGCCCGATCCGGTCGCCTTGATCATGCCGGACGAAGACCCGGCCAACGCCGCGCCCCCCGCGCCCGACTCCACTCCCCCCGGGTCCCCAAAGACCCGCGTGCTCATCGCCGATGACGAACCCGCCGTGCTGGATTTTGCCAAAGTGATCCTACTGGCCGAAAACTTTGTCGTCGAAACCGTCGAAAATGGATTGCAAGCAGTCGCGGCCTTCGACGCCGCATCGCCCGCCTACCACCTGATCTTGCTCGACCTAACGATGCCCGGCATGAGCGGCACGAAGGTGCTCGAACACATCCGCAAATCCCAGCGCAAGCAGCCGGTGCTGCTCATGAGCGGCTACAGCCAGACAGCCGATCCGCGCGTGGGCGGACGCGACCCTTACACGGGTTTCTTGGCCAAGCCGTTTGACGGCACGACGCTCTGCCGGTCGGTGAAGGATTTCCTGCGCACGCTCGAAGATTGAAACGGACAGCCGGCGCCGGCGCGACGATCCGAAAATAACGTTCCGCCTTGGCGTGACCCCACGGGACCGTATTGATGCCCTTTTACCGTGTCCGCATCCGCTCCCGACTCCGCTCCCGCTCGTCCCTTGTCCCTCGGCGTCATCTTTCTGACGCTCTACATCGACCTCATCGGGTTCTCGATCATCTTCCCGCTGGTGCCCGATATTCTCGCGCACTACCTCGCGGTCGAAGGCCACATGGGCCTGTTGGGATGGCTCCTCCACCAGACAGCTCAAGTCGCGGCGTGGTTCGACAAGGACGCCAATTTCGCCGCCGTGCTGTTTGGCGGCGTGCTGAGTTCGATCTACTCGCTGCTCCAGTTTGTTTTCGCGCCGTTTTGGGGAGCCGTGAGCGATCGCCGCGGGCGCCGTCCGGTTTTACTGCTCAGTGTCGCAGGCACGGCGGTGAGTTACCTGCTCTGGGCCTTGAGCGGTTCTTTCTGGCTGTTTGTCGCCGCCCGTATGTTGGGCGGTCTGTTTGGGGGCAACATCTCGGTCGCCACTGCCGCCGTAGCCGACGTTACGACCCGGGAAGAACGCTCGCGCGCCATGGGTCTGGTGGGCGCGGCGTTTGGGCTCGGCCTCGTCACCGGCCCGGTCATCGGTGCCTTGACGGCGTCCATCGATCTGACGACGAGCTTTCCGAGCCTTGCCCGCTTTGGGCTCAATCCGTTTTCGACGCCAGCGCTGATCGCTTTGGCCATGAGTCTGATCAACCTCGTGTGGATTCGCGCGAAGTTCCGCGAAACGCTCGATCCCAACCATCGCAATGAGGAAGCCGCCGTCCGCCTGCGCAATCCGTTGGCCGCCGCCCTCGGGCTTTCGGACAGCGCGGTGCGCCGGATCAATCTCGTGGCGTTCACCTTCGCGTTGGCGTTTTGCGCGATGGAATTTTCGCTGACATTCCTCGGGGCTGAACGCTTTGGCTATACCGCACGTCAAAACGGTATGCTCATCGGTTTTCTCGGCTTTTGCTCGATCATCACCCAAGGCTTTATCGTGCGCCGCCTGCTCAAAAAGGTGGCCGAAACCCATGTGCTGCGACTCGGCCTGATCTCCGCCACGATCGGTCTGATCTTGGTGGGCTCAGCTCATGGCCCGCCGATGCTCTACGGCGGCCTCGCCGTTTTGGCGCTCGGATCGGGTCTGGTTAATCCCGCCACCTCCGGGCTCATCTCCCTCTACACGTCCAACCGGGAACAAGGTCGCGCCTTGGGGATTTTCCGCTCACTCGGCTCGTTGGCCCGTGCGATCACCCCGGTGCTCGCGGGCATCCTGTTCTGGTTTCTGGGCGGAGGCTACGTCTTCTACGCCGGCGCCGGACTGGCGCTGGTGGCATTGGTTTTCGCATCCCGTCTGCCCCAACCAAACCGCTAGTCCATGATGCGTTGGCCGGCAGTCTCATCGCGGCAGCTGCTGCGTGTAGGGGAAATCTGGGGACTCGTTTTGGTCGCCGTTTTTTTTGCCGGCTGTTTTTCGCCCGCCGGCCCCAAACCCGGCCGCACGAAGCTCACCTCCCGCCTGATCGAAGTGCCGGTGCAGGTCGTCGGCCACCTTGTCGTGGTGGAAACCAACGCCGACGACGACGGCCCGTGGCGTTTCCTGTTGGACACCGGGTCGTCGGTGACCCTCGTCGACCCGGCCTTCGCGGCTCACCACTCCATGCCCGGTCAGACCAACGGAACACCGGAAATTCGCGTGCGGGATGCCACCGGAGCGCTGACCACGCTGGAACCCACGATCATCCCGCGGCTCGAATTTGGCGAGGCCCGCTTCGATCGCGTCAAAGCGTTGATCTATGACTGCAGTGAACTCTCCGCCCATCTCGGTCGTCCCATCCATGGAGTGATCGGCTTTCCGTTGTTTCGAGATACCATCCTCACGTTGGATTACCCCGGCTCCCGCCTGATCATCACGCCCGCCGGCCAAGCTCCGCTCACCCCCGGCTCGACGATCAACTTTGATACCGACAGCCCGCTACCGCTAATCCCCATTGAGGTCGGTGACCGCACGCTTCTAGCCCTGATCGACAGCGGCAATGACGGCCCGCTCAACCTCAACCCGGCAGGCCTCAACCTCAGCTTTGCCTCCGCCCCGCGGCCCGGCGCCACGA
This sequence comes from uncultured Opitutaceae bacterium, assembly GCA_963974355.1. Lineage (GTDB taxonomy): Bacteria > Verrucomicrobiota > Verrucomicrobiia > Opitutales > Opitutaceae > Actomonas. The sequence continues at coordinate 58,812 of CAXBDS010000001.1, read as the reverse complement.
TCAACGCCCTCGTGAGCGACCGTATCCAAGAAGTGGGACGCCTCGCCGATCCGCTGCGCATCGGCGACTACGTGCTCCCTTCGCCCGTGATCGACCTCACCGACGATCTTTCGTCGTTGGGCGGCGAGGTCTTGCATAACTTTGCCATCACCTTCGATCAGGCGCGGGGAACCGTTACGTTTTATCGACCGACAACCGCTCCGATCGAGACGCCGCCCCGTCGTAGCGCCGGGTTGAGTTTTGCCAAAACCCCGGCCTATTGGCGCGTCGCCGGCGTGGTGCCGGGTTCGCCGGCCGAAGCCGCCGGCGTCGAGCCGGGCGACTTGGTCGTGCGGATCGACGGTGAAACGGTTGAGGCGTGGGACCTCGGCCGCTACCGCGGCCAAGTCACGACGGCCTCGCACATCGCCTTCACCTTCTTGGAAGGCGACGACGAACGCACGGTGGATCTGCCGATCTTCGATTTAGTGCCTTAGCACCGATCAGCGAAACTCGAAACAGATGCGCCGACGCATCGCGGCGGCTCCCTTACTTGACGCGGCGCAGACGGAACGCCGCCGCACCATCGAAACCGTCTTCCCACGGCCGGCTGCGCAGCTGATCCTCCAGATCAAACGCACCATGGCTCGCCTGCCGGAAAGCCTCGACGAGTTGGTCGTTTTCCTCCGGATCCAGACTGCAGGTGCTGTAAACCAAACGACCGCCCGGCGCCACCATCCGCGACGCCCCCCGCAGCAATGCGAGTTGTTGGCCCGCGTGCTTGTGGAAATCGCCTTCCTGGAGACGCCACTTCACGTCAACCCGATGCCGCATGACCCCCGTGTTGGAACACGGCACGTCCACCAACACCGCCGGATACTCCTCCGGCAGGCCATGCTCGGCAAAGAGCTCCCGGCCCGACCTCAGGATGTCGCCCGAAACCAACGCCACCGGCACGCGCGTGATGCGCGCCAGATTTTCCTTCAGACGAAGCAAGCGCGGCCCGGGCAAATCCATCGCGACCAGACGCCCCGCGTCGCCCAACGCATCCGCCAGCGCCACACTTTTCCCGCCCGGCGCCGCGCACAGATCAAGCACCGCCTCACCGCTTTGCGGCGCGAGCAGTTCGACCGCCAAACGCGTGGCCGCATTTTGCACGTAAGCCGTGCCTGACTTCAGCCATCCTTCCACCTCCGCCCAATGGCCGGAGACCACATCATAGTAACCCGCGACCGTCGTGGCCCGCAACGGCCCCTCGGCCGAAAGCACCGGCGGGTTCCCCTTATCACGCCATCGCACTTGCACTCCCGCCGGCGCCTGATTCCAACGTAACAACGCCGCCGTCGCCTCGGTGCCGAACAGTTTGCGCCATCGCGCGATCAACCATTCCGGATGCGAATACCAGGCCGCCAGCGTCGCCAACGAGGCGTCGTCCGCCGGTGCAACATCCGTGGCCAATGCTGCGGCCAGTTTTCGCACCACCGCGTTCACCAGCCTCGCCTCGGCCGGACTGGCCAAGGTTTTCGCCTGCTCGACCGCATGGTGCACGACGCGGGCGGTGCGCGCCGCGTCTGCCCCTCCCTCGATCAACTCCCACCCCGCTACCATCAAAACCGCCCACAACACCGCGCGCGGCGGGCGGGACAGCAATGGATCCGTGTGGGATTCGATGCGCCCCAGATGCCGCACGGCCCCAAACAGAAGCCCCTGACATCGGGCGCGCTGCATCCGGTCGAGCGCGCGCGCCTCCGGTCGTTCGAGCAAGGCATCCACCCGCTCGTGGTGCTCACGCCAACGCGCCAAGAGATGAACGGCCGTGGGCCATGCGGTTGACATCGATAATTGAGACATTCCCGCACGTTCACCGCACGAACCTCCCTTGCCAAGCTCGCAACCACGGAAACCCATCGTGTGACGGGCCGGTGCCGGGGCCGCGGTAACGTCGCGCGGTTGACATTACCCATGGCGGTCCTCTCCAATGGCAGGTTCAGACGTCAAAAACCCACGATTATGAATTTGGAAGCCGTATCCGCAGTCATCGCAAAAAACCCGTCCCTCAAGGCGGCCACCGACAAATTGGAGGCCATGGAAGATGGAGCCTACGTCATTCATCGCAGCTGGGGATTTGGTCAAATCAAGTCTTACGACGCGACGGCCCAACGGCTTACCATCGATTTTCAAGGCAAGCCCGGTCACCAGATGGACCCCGCTTTCTGCGTGACCACGATGGAAGTGCTGCCCTCGAATCATATTCTCGCCCGCCAGCAGACTGAGCCCGAAAACATCGCCGAGCTGATCGAGAAGAAACCCGCCCAGCTCGTCGTCGAAGCGCTCCAAGCCTACGATAACAACGCCACGACCGCGATCGATCTCGAGATCACCCTCGCCCAACTCGTCGGCGAAGCAAAATTCAAAAAATGGTGGTCCGCCGCCAAAAAGCAGGTCGCCAAGGACCCGCGCATCGCTGCTCCGGCCAAAAAAACCGAATGCTACATTCTCCGCGAGACACCCGTCTCCGCCCAGGACGAGCTCGTTGAATCCTTCAACGCCACGCGTTCCGCTCGCCGTCGGATCGCGATCGCCGAAGCACTCGTCGCCGCCAACGACAAGAAGGACGACTCGACCGATCTGAAGCCGATCCTTGAAGCCGTGGTCGAGGCCGTGCGCGATTCCAACCAGATCGACACCGCCGAACGTCTCTACGGCGCCTACATCCGCGATGAGCTCGCCAAGATCGCCGGGGTTGACCCGACCACCCTGGAGCCCGCCCAAGGCGAACTCATCGCCAACACCCGCGACCTCGCCGAAATCGCCGAGAGCATCCCGGTCCACTTTCAACGCAAGTTCCTCGAACTCATCAAGGTCACCCACCCGATCGAGTGTCGCGACGCCGTCTTCAACCTGCTCAAAACCTCGCAGGGCAAGTTCACGACGGAGTGCATCAACTTCCTCGTCGAGAACAACTACTCCGATGACCTCGCCGAATCGCTCAAGCGTTGGCAGGTCGAGCAAAACCTGCGCGCACCGGTCCTCCTCTGGATCGTCAAGAACCGTCATTCGAAGAAATTCGCCAAGCTCCTGAACGAGCTCATCACCCCGCGCCTGCTCGGCTCGATCTTCTTCGCCATCGACAACGAGGCGCTGCAAGCCGCCTCGGCCCGACGCATCCCGCTCGGTGACATTCTTTCCGAAGATCCGGATCTGATCGCCGACCTCCTCTCGACCGCCGACCCCGAGACGGCCCGCGACCTCGCGAACACCTTGATGTTGAACCAAGGTTTCGAAGAGCTGACCAAAAAATCGCTCCTCGCCCGCTTCATCAAAATCTTCCCCGGCATCCAATCGCTCGTCGCCAACGACGCCGAAGCCAAAGAAGAGGCCCTCCTCGTCTCCCGCCCCAGCTACGACCGCCGTCGCGAGGAGTATGAGCACATCGTTTCGACCCGCATCCCGGAGGTTTCCCGTGCCATCGCCACTGCCCGCGAACACGGCGACTTGAAGGAAAATTCTGAATACAAGATGGCAAAGCAGGACCAGACCGTGCTCATGGCCCAAAAGGGCCAGCTCGAGAAGGAACTCTCCAACGCCCGCATCACCGACTTCAAGGAGGCCACCGTCGACCAAGTCAGCGTCGGCTCCATCGTCGAACTCAAGAACCTCGCCGACAACGCAAAGGTCACCTATACCCTCCTTGGCGCTTGGGACAGCGATCCGGACAATCACCTGATCGCCTACAAGACGCCCCTCGGCCAAGCTCTGCTCGGCAAGAAACCCGCCGATCAAATCAAGGTGAAGATCGGCGCGTCGGAAGACAGCTACGAGGTCGTCTCCATCGCGCGCTACGTCGACACCCTGACGGTCTGATCGGCTCCCCGCACGATGATTCCTTTCGCCCCACCGCCGGCCGGTGGGGCTTTTTTTGGGCATGCGGTGTTTTGTCCCGCCGTCTTGACGCACTCGATACGGCTCCTCACCGTCACGGCGTTTGAACGGCTCTTGGGATACGCTGAAAATTTTATCCGACCCGACACGGGTGCGCTTGCTCGCGCTCCTGCGTCGCGAGGAACTCTCCGTCGGCGAGTTGGAGGAGATTCTCGGCATGGCGCAGTCGCGCATCTCATCGCAACTCGCCCAACTTCGCCAAACCGAACTCGTGGCCGATCGTCGCGATGGGAAGAAGGCATTTTATTCGCTTCGCCCGCACCTCTCTGCGCCGGTGCTCGCGCTGCTCGAAGCCGCCTACGAAGCCGTGGCCGGATTACCCGAAATCACCGAGGATCGCGAAAATCTCGAACGTGTCCTCCAGCGCCGCCGCTCGCACCAGGAACAGTATTTCAACCTGATCGCCGGCAAACTGGGCAAAAACTACTGTCCCGGCCGTTCTTGGGAAGCCATCGGCCACCTTGCCCTGCGACTCACGCCCAAGATCACGATCGCCGATCTCGGCGCCGGCGAAGGGCTCGTTTCTCAACTCCTCGCCCGGCGTGCGGCCAAGGTCTGGTGCATCGACAACTCGCCGCGGATGGTCGAGGTCGGCACCGAACTCGCCGCCAAAAACGATCTCGCCAATCTGACCTACAAACTGGGCGACATCGAAAACGTGCCCCTGCCCGATGGCTCAGTCGATCTCGCGATCCTCAGCCAGGCCCTGCACCACGCGCAAAAGCCGGCCGCGGCCGTCGAGGAGGCGTTTCGCATCCTCAAGCCCGGCGGACAACTTGTCGTGCTCGACCTGAAGGCCCACACGTTTGAAAAGGCCCACGAACTCTACGCCGACGTCTGGCTCGGATTTTCCGAAAGCGCGCTGCACGGCTTCTTGAAAAAGGCAGGTTTCCGGAAAGTCGAAGTCACCGCGGTGGCACGCGAACCGGAAGAGCCCAATTTCGAGACCCTCCTTGCCGCCGGTATTCGCCCCTAAGCGGCCACCGACGCATGCGCTATCTCTGGCTGGTCTCATTGCTGTGGGCGTTTTCCTTCGGGCTCATCAAGGGCCGGCTGGGCGGACTCGATTCGGTGGGCGTAGCCGTCATCCGTCTCAGCCTCGCGGCTCTTGTATTCCTTCCGTGGTTACGCTGGAGGGCCCTGCCCAACCGGCTCGCCCTGCGCTTGGTCGTGATCGGCACCGTGCAGTTCGGCCTCATGTATGTGTTTTATCTCAAGGCCTTCGCGCACCTCGCCGCGTATGAGGTGGCTATGTTCACCGTGTTCACGCCACTCTACGTCGCGCTCATGGACAGCGCGGTGGAACAACGCGTCAACCGGCGCGGCCTGCTCGCAGCCGCCATCGCGGTCGTCGGTGCGGCGGCGCTGAAATGGGATCGCGGCATCAGCGTCGACGGCATGATCGGGTTCCTGCTCGTGCAAGGGTCGAATCTGAGCTTCGCCGCCGGTCAGCTGGCTTATCGACGCTTGAGGCAAACCAATGCGGCGATGCAAGGACGCTCGGACGCCTCGCTTTTTGCCCTGCCCTATCTGGGCGCGGCCGTCGCCGTCGGCCTGTTTTCAATCATCGCAACCGATTGGGCCGCCTTCGCCCCGACCTCAAGCCAGTGGAACGCGCTGATCTACCTCGGCATCATCGCGTCGGGCATCGGTTTTTTCGGCTGGAACTACGGCGCCTCCCGCGCCTCGGCGGGCGCACTGGCCGTCGCCAATAACATCGTGGTGCCGCTGGCGGTTCTGGTCGCGTTGGTCGTTTTCGGCGAAACCGCTGATCCGCTGCGGCTCACCCTGAGCGGCGCGCTGATCGGCCTGGCGTTGCTGCTCGCCGAGTGGCCTTTCGGGCGAGGTAAAACCGCCCCCGTCGCCTGAGCGATTTTCCAGCGTTCAGTTCGACGCGTAGAAAGCGTTGATCTTGTCGGCAACGTCGCGGAAACCGATGTCCTCGCTGTAGATCACTTTGTATTCGGCGATGGCTTTCTCGCCTTGGCCCATGGCCTCAAAGCAATCGGCCAATTCATAAATGATCTCTTTCTTGAGGTCATCCATGGTCGCGAGCTCCGACTTGGCCGATTGGAATTGCGCGACGGCCAAATCAAACATGCGGCGTGCCTTTAGCGATTTGCCCATGCCCGCGAGTGCGGCGATGCGCACCTTCGGGTTCTTCTGCGCCTGCTGGAAGTTAGCGATGGCGTGCTGGTAGTCGCCACTTTCGAAATACAGATTCGCGAGCGTGAACCGCGCGCCGTAATCGTTGGGATACCGCTCGACGTAGGCCTTGGCCTGCTCGAGGCGAAAGCGAACCAAATCACCATTCGCCTTTTCGAGCGCGGCGGCGGCGGAGGCTTCGGCGGGATTGGTCGCCAAGGCCGCGCGCAGGCTTTCGACGCTTTTCTCCAAGGCGCTGACTTGCAGCTCCGTTTCGAGACGTTCGAGCGTCGTATCTCCACCACCGCTGGGCAGCGCACGCGCCTTGCGCACCCATTCGACCGCGGCATCGAGGTCACCCAATTTACGATGGGCATCAATGACGGCGCGGTAGTGGTTGATGCTTTCAGGTTCGGCCGCAGCGCGCTTCAGGGCTTCATCCAGCAAGCGGCGGGTCATGTCTTCGGACGTCACGACTTTCGACGCCTGCTCCAAGGAAACGGACGCTTGCTCATCGCGCAGCTTGTCGCGGAACGAGCCTTGGTCTTCCCACTTGCCCTTGTCCATCGTCATGGCGACCGACGCCTTGCGCATGAGCGCGAGACCATCGCCATCCTGGGGGCGCAATTTAAGCAAACTATCGGCGGTGGCCAGCGCTTCCGGCCCCTTGCCGGCGAGCAAGTAAGCCTCGCCCAAACCCAACAAAGTTTCGCGATCCTTCGGCTGCTGGTCTTTCAGACACTCCCAGGCAAATGCCGCCGTCTCCGGCAAATCGGAAGCCGTGGCGGCCTCGGCCAACATCCGAAGTCCCGCCACGCTGGTCGGATCGGCCGTGAGCATCCGTTCAGCGTTTTCGAGCTGCTTCGCGGGATCCTTTTTGCCAAACAGAAAACCGGCCTGCGTCACCGAACCGAAGGCCTTGGAAAACAGTTTATTTTTTGATTGGGCCGCACGCAGTTGCGCGACGCGCTGCAGCCGGCGCACCGGCAGACAGCCAGGCGCGGTCTTCAGCACTTGGCTGGTCACTTCGATCACGTAGTCGTGGTTGCCGCGCTGCAGAGCGATTTGGGCATTCTCGACCAATTTTTGCGCCCGGGGATCGAGCGACGAAACGGGAATTTCAGACATAGGGGGGAGCCCGTAAACAAGGCTCGCACCCGCGAACGGTCAACGTCGGATTCGCGGGCAATCCACCCGGCTAGATCACCTCAAGATCGGCGCGCGCCGCCCGTTCCAATCGCGCCATGGCCTCGGCCACTCGATCATCCTCGGGCCCCTCGACCAACAACCGCAGTTTGGCTTCCGTGCCGGAGTAGCGAATCAACACCCGTCCCTCACGCCCAAAGTCCGCCTCCACCGCGGCGATGGCCGCCTGCAGCGTCACGCAAGCTTCCAACGGCACGCGCACGCCCACCCGCAAGCTGGTTGAGCGCTGTGGAAACAACTTCACCTGCCGCCGCAGAAGACTGAGTGGCTCGCCCGTCTCCAACATGATTTCGATCACGCGCAACGCCGCGATGAGCCCATCGCCCGTCGTCGCCACATCGGAACAGATGATGTGCCCGCTCGACTCGCCGCCGAGTTCGGCTCCGAGCTCGCGCATGCGCGCCGCCACATGACGATCACCGACGGGCGTGCGCACCACAAAGCCCCCCGCCTGCTCGATGACGGTATCCACGCCGAGATTACTCTGCACCGTGACCACCAAGGTATCCGCCGCGAGCCGCTTCTGGCGCAAGGCGTGCAGCCCCAGCAACCCCAGCACCTCGTCGCCATCGATCACGTCGCCTTCCTCATCACACAGAATGCAACGGTCGCCGTCACCGTCGTGCGCGATGCCGAGACGAGCCCCCTCCGCCTTCACCCGGGCCGCGAGTTGCTCCGGGTGTTCGCTGCCGACTCCGGCGTTGATGTTGCCGCCTTCCGGCCGATCGCCGATCGGCAGGATCGTCGCGCCTAACGCACCCAGCACGCCCGCACTCGTGAAACAGGTAGCGCCGTTCGCCGTATCCAACACGAGTTTCCATCCGTCCAACGCGCCCACCGGCAAGAGCTTCACCGCCGAGGCGATGTAATCGGCCACCGCGTTACCTGCCGCCGGCGGCACGGCGACGGGAGCAATCGTTTCGGCCTCCCGATCAAGCAAGGCTTCGATGGCCGCCTCATCTTCGTCGCTCAGCTTGATACCGGCAGACGTAAAAAATTTGATGCCGTTATCCGTCGCCGGATTGTGGGATGCCGTGATAACCACGCCGAGCGCGCCCTGCGCGAGCGCGGCTTGCGCCACGGCCGGGGTCGGCACCATACCGAGATCCCTCACCGTCAGGCCCGCCGCCTGCATGCCGGCCGCCACCGCCGCCGCCAAGCTCGCACCGGAACTGCGGGGATCACGACCGATCAACGCCAGTCCGTGGCCCCCGCTCCACTGCCCGGCCGCTTTGCCGAGCTGCGCCGCGAAACGTTCGTTGATCACCGGGCCGCCGTAGGGGCCCCGCACGCCATCGGTGCCAAAGTAGGTCCGATTCATCGGGAGAAAAATTCGCGGGTTGCCGAGATCTTCGCCGCCACGGCACCGCCGAGCAACGTCTCGCGCGCCAGCGGCAGGCCTTCTTGCACCGTCGCGACCCGCCCCGCCAGCCACAGACACACGGCGGCGTTGAGCACAATCGTGTCGACCAATCCTTCCGGAGCCTCGCCCTTCAACAACGCATCAACGAGGGCGAGATTGGTCGCGAGATCGCCCCCCTGCAGCTCGGCAAAAGGACTGGCCTTCAGGCCGAAATCCGCGGCGCTCCATGTCGTGTCAAACTCTCCCATGCGACCGACGCCGCAGACACGATTGACCGTCGCCGTAGTGAGCTCGTCGATACCGCGGGTGTCGTCGATCCGGCCATGCACCGCGAGCCCCGCCTTGGTGTCGAGCAGGTCCAGCACCGCCGCGAGACGCGGCACCCACGCCTCGGAGAATACGCCGAGCAGCACATGCGCCGGGCGCCCCGGGTTGAGGAGCGGGCCGAGGATATTGAAAATCGTGCGCTGCCCCTGCGCCGCCAGCGTCTTTCGAACCGGCCCGATATGTTTGAAGGCGGGATGAAAGGCCGGGGCGAAAAAGAAACAATAACCCAACTCGTCCAAAGCGGCGCGGAGCGTTTCGGCCGGCGCATCAATCTGCACCCCGAGTCCCGCCAACAAGTCGGCGCTCCCGCACTTCGACGTGATCCCGCGATTGCCGTGCTTCATGACCTTCACGCCGGAAGCGGCCAAGACGAGCACCACCAAACTGGAAATATTGAAACCACCCGCGTGGTCGCCGCCCGTTCCGACGATATCGATCGCGACGGCCGCGTGCTCACTCACCCCCGGATCAATGGAGCGGGCCCGAAACTCGCGGGCAAAGGCCGCCACTTCGGCCGCACTCTCGCCCTTCGCGCTCAGCGCGGAGAGAAAGTCCGCTTTGGACGATTCATCGACGTCGGGCGCCGCCAGCGCCGCCGAAGCCACCGCCACATCGGACGACGACAATTCCACCCGTTCCCGCAGCGCCTTTGTAAGGTCGTTCAATTCCGGCATCGCCCTGAAACGAAGCCGGAAACCGTCGCCATGCAAAAGCCAAATCTCGACACCTCGGGAACCTTCTGGGACCAAACGGAGTGCGTTTTGCCCTTACGATCTTAAGTCTGGCCCTTTTCGCCTCTTCGGCGGTGGTTCGGGCCCAACCCGCCGACGACGCTCAATCCGCCCGTTTAATCGAACCCGCCCCGATCGAAGCGACGCCCGGCCTGAGCGCCCGCGACGCCATCGTGCTGGGATTGGTTGAGGGAATCACCGAGTTCCTGCCCATTTCGTCGACCGGCCATTTGATTATCGCAAATCGCGCCCTCGGCCTCGACGCCGAGAAGCCCATGCGCGATGAGCGCGGGGCCGTAATCTGGTATAAAGCGCCGTCGGCCGATCATCCGCAGGGCGTCCCGCTCACGCTCAAAATCGCCGCCGATACCTACATCGTGGTGATTCAAGTCGGCGCGATCTTGGCCGTCATCTTTCTGTTCTGGGGACAACTGATGGGCATCTGCGGCGGCTTGCTGGGAAAGAATGCGTCCGGCCTGCGCCTGCTGCGCAATCTGCTGCTGGCCTTTTTCCCGGTCGTGATCGTCGGCCTGGCCGCCAATGATTGGATCGATGAAAATCTCTTTTCCATTGGCACCGTCGTGGTTGCATTGGTGAGCGGAGCGGTGCTCATGTTTTGCGCGGAACGCTGGCGTAAGCGGGAACGCGCGGTCGGTGTCATACGCAAAGAACCCTCCGAGCTCACCATCGGCCAGTCTCTCGGCATTGGATTGATGCAATGTCTCGCCCTCTGGCCCGGCATGAGTCGCTCCATGGTGACAATGGTCGGTGGCTATTTTGCCGGTTTGGCCCCGGCCAAAGCCGCCGAGTTCAGCTTTCTGGTCGGCCTGCCCGTGCTTGGCGGAGCAGCCGTTTACAAGGTCTGGCAGGCAGGCTCCGCCATGACCGCCGTGTTCGGTTGGAGCGAGATGCTCCTTGGTGGCGCCGTCGCCACCATCTCCGCCATCGTGGCCGTAAAAGTCCTCGTCAGCTACTTGGGACGGCACGGTTTGGAGGTCTTTGCCGTTTATCGCTTAATTCTCGCCGCGATTCTCACCGGGTTATTTCTGCTCTGAGTAGGATGAAACCTGCGTGGATAAGCGCTTGACGCGAAATCTGCCGACCGTTTATTCAGTGCTCTTTAACACGCATCACTAGGGCGTCTCGCCCGCGCTCCCTCACCACTTTAAAACCCGACCACCATGGCCCAACCGAAACGCAAGCAATCGAAACGTCGCAGCGCCAACCGCCGCGCGGCCAACGCTTTCAAGGCTCCTCAAATCGCCACCGATCCCACCGACGGCACCGTTTTCCGTCCGCATCGGGTCAACCCGAACAACGGCATGTATCGCGGTCGTCAGGTGCTCGACGTCAACGTCTGAGCGCTCACCTGAGCGACTCACTCCGTCCGGAAACCTTAGCGGATGGAATCTTCAGCCGGGGATACCGGTAGAATTGCCCTTGATGCGATGGGGGGAGACCTCGGCCCGACAGAAGTCGTGGCCGCCCTCGCCCTCGCGATCAAAGCGTTCGACGATCTTAGCCCGGTTACCATCGTCGGCGACCAGGCGGTGCTCGAGCCCCTGCTGGCTGAGTTTGGCCTGAGCTCGCACCCGAAGGTCGCGATTCAACACGCGTCCGAGGTCGTCACCATGGCCGACGACGTTATGACAGCGATCAAACGTAAGCGTGACGCTTCGATGTTGCGCGCCATTGAGCTGGTTAAAGATGGCGCGGCTCGCGCAGTGATCAGCACCGGCAGCACGAAAATCCTCGTCTCCGCCGGCACCCTGAAGCTCCGGACGCTGACAGGTATTGAGCGCCCCGCCCTCGCGCCGGTCATTCCGCGCCAAGGCGGGCATTTTATTTTAATCGACGCCGGGGCCAACCCCGACGCCAAGGTGCCGCACCTCGTGCACAACGCCGTGCTGGGCAGTCACTACTGCCGCGTCGAACTCGGGATCGAACAGCCGCGCGTCGGCCTGCTCACCATCGGCACCGAGGAAGGCAAAGGCAACGCCTTGATCCATGAGACGCACCTTGCGCTCAAGCGCCTCGGCAACCTCGTCAACTACGTCGGCCCGATCGAAGGCTTCCAGGTATTCCTCGACCATGTCGACGTCGTGGTATGCGACGGGTTTACCGGCAACATCTGCCTGAAGAGCTGGGAATCACTCTCAAAGTTTTTCCGCAACGAACTTAAGGCGCAGATCACCTCCACCCCCGTCCGTCGTCTCGGCGGCCTCCTCGCCAAAGGCGCGTTCGACGGTCTCAAGCAACGCATTCAACCCGAACGCTACGGCGGCGCCCCGCTTCTCGGCCTGCGCGGCAGCATCCTTAAGGCCCATGGTTCCGCGAACCGCTACGCGTTGATGAACGCCATCGGCGACGCCAGTGAGTTCATCCGCGTTGATCTTGTTCATCGCATCGAAGAAGACATCGACCGCGCCAACCGCATCATCCGCCCCGAGCCCGCCAGCTCCCCCCGCGAAGCCGAATAATCGGCCCGCAGCATCACCTTCATGGGCTCTCCCGCTATCGCCATTCTCGGCACCGGCTCCTTTGCGCCGGCCAACGTCCTGACCAACGAAGAACTTTCCCAACGGGTTGAGACCTCCGACGAGTGGATTTTCACCCGCACCGGCATCCGCGAGCGCCGTATCGCAGGCGAAGGCGAAAACACGTCTGATCTCGCCGCCGCCGCCAGTCGCGCCGCCTTGGCAGACGCCGGACTCACGGCCGCAGACATCGATCTGGTCATCGTCGCGACGATCACGCCGGATCTGCCCATGCCCGCCACGGCCTGCCTCGTGCAGCACAAAATCGGCGTCCCCACCAACGCCGCCTGTTTCGATCTCGCCGCCGCCTGCTCCGGCTTTGTTTACGCCCTCGATACCGCCTGGGCCATGCTCCAATCCGGCCGCTACCGGCACGCGTTGGTCATCGGCGCCGAAAAACTCTCGTCGCTCGTCGACTGGACGGATCGTTCGACCTGCGTTCTCTTCGGCGACGCTGCGGGCGCCGTTGTCCTCGGTCCCAGCCGCGGCACCGGCGAAATCATCGGCACGAAACTCTACGCCGAAGGCGCCCATACCGAGTTGCTCTGGGTCCCGGGCGGGGGCAGCGCCTGCCCGTTGCCCGGTCCGGGTGATCCACCGCGCTTCCTGCTGATGAAGGGGCGCGAGATCTTCAAAATCGCCGTGCGCGAAATGGAAGATGCCGCACGCGATATATTGGAACAACACGGCTTGTCCGCAGACCAAATCGATTGCGTGATTCCCCACCAAGCCAATCTCCGCATCATTGATGCGATCGCCCAATACCTTGAGCTGCCGCTTGAGCGCTTTTACATCAACGTGGATCGCTACGGCAATACCTCGGCGGCATCGATCCCTCTCGCCATCGACGAAGCGCGCCGCCGTGGTCGCATCAAAGCTGGATCCACCTCTCTTCTCGTCGCGTTTGGGGCGGGCTTGACCTACGGTAGCGCACTGGTTCGCTGGTAATTTCTCATGGCCCTTTCAATGATGCGACGCTTCGGAACGTTCACCGTTCTCCTTCTTACCCTGTTTGCGCCGCGGGTCACCGCTGGCCTTGTCTGGTCCGCCTCGACCGGCTGGCAAGTCGAAGGCGGTGCCCTGTCCGGCCTCGCCGGCGTCGACTCCGTCAACGCCCTCGACCTGATGAATCGCGCTCGGGACGCCGAAGAAGGCGGCCACAACCGCCGGGCCCTCGGCCTCTACAAGGATGTTTACAAGGATCACACCAACTCGATCTACGCCCCCGAGTCGCTCTACCGCAGCGCCAAGATCCGACTCAAGCGCAAGCAATACTACAAAGCCTTCGAGGCCTACCAAACGATCCTCTCGCGCTACCCCAGCTACGATCGCTTCGACGAAATCACCGGCGAACAATACCGGATCGCCGCTGCCCTCGCCGACGGAGCGCGCAACTATATTTGGGGCATCATTCCCGGCTTCAAAAACCGCGACCGCGCCATTCTTTATTTCGAGACGGTCGTCTACAACGCCCCTTACAGCGACTATGCGCCCCTCGCGTTGATGAACGTGGCCCGCGCCCAGCAAAAGCAGGGCAACGACGCCGAGGCAATCGACGCCTTGGATCGCATGATCAACAACTATCCGGAAAGCCTGCTGGCCCCCGACGCCTACGTGCGTCTCGCCCAGGTCCACGCCTCGCTCGTGGATGGTCCTTACTACGACCAAGCCTCCACCAAGGAAGCGATCACCTACTTCGAAGACTTCATGATCCTCTTCCCCAACGACCCCGGCGTGGGCACGGCGGAAGACGGCCTCGACACCATGAAGTCGATGTTGGCCGAGAGCAAAATGCGCCTCGGTGACTACTACTTCAAAAAGCGCAACAACTACACCGGTGCGCGCGTGCTCTATAACGAAGCGATCACCGCCTACCCCGATTCGGCCGTGGCCGAACGCGCCAAGGCTCAGCTCGAAAAAGTAGAGACGGCCCGTGCCGCCGCCGAAGCGGCCGGCCCGAAGCGCCGCAAGTTCCTCGGCTTGTTCTAAGCCAGCCGTCCGGCTTGCCCGCCGCGCCCACCATTCAAGCCGCCATGCACATGATCGCCGCCGGGAGCCTCGCTCCATCTCCCGACGGACCAAGCGCCAGCATCTTCCGCCAAGTCCTGTTGGCCGGATGTGCGTTGCTCGCCTTCGTGGCCACCGGTTGCGCCCACTATCGACTGGGCACGGCGGCGCATCCGGACTTCACCTCAATCTACATCGCGCCCGTCCGTAATGACGCCGGGGTGCCTCAAGCGACCGCGCTCGTGACCACGGCCCTGCGCGATGCCTTTTTGAAGGACGGGCGCCTTAGCCTCGCCGCCCACCCCACCGAGGCCGACGCCGTGCTGACAGTCGTCCTCACCGCCTACTCGCGAAATGTCACCACCGCCCGCGCCGGCGATACCGGATTGGCGCGTAAGTTCGACCTTCATCTCCAAGCCAACGCCACGCTGACCGATGCCAGCGGGGAAACCGTTTGGTTTGCAGAACGCCCGCTGCCAGTCGCTCGTCAAATCTTCACCGACAGCGGTCAGCTGCAGGCCGAATACCAAACCCTGCCTCACCTCGCCGACGAAGTCGCGGATCGTGCCGTGCACGCCGTGCTCGACGTTTGGTAGTTGAAAGCCTGAGATGGCCGGCGTGAAGCACGCTCCCATTCTCGCGCCTTCTTTGCTGGCAGGCGACCACGGCCATCTCACCGCCAGCGCCCAACGCGTCGCTGCGCTCGGCCAACGCTGGCTCCATATCGACATCATGGACGGTCATTTCGTGCCGAATCTCACCTTCGGCCCCCAAGTGGTCGCAGCGATCCGTCCACACGTGCCCGACCTCTATTTCGACACGCATCTGATGTTGGACAACCCCGGCGACTACGTGGAGGCGTTCGCCACCGCCGGCTCCAACAACATCAGTATTCACATTGAGCCGAGCTACGACCACGCGGCGGTGCTCCGCCATATTCGCGAGCTCGGTTGCGAGTGCGGTATCGTCCTCAATCCCGACACCCCTGTCGCCGCGGTGGAGGGCCTGCTCGATCAGGTGAATCTCGTTTTGGTGATGACCGTGCAACCCGGTTTTGGCGGGCAAAGCTTCCGCGAAACCATGATGCCGAAACTCCGCCAGCTCAATGAATGGCGCCAATCTCGCGGCCTGAATTTCCGCCTCGAAGTCGACGGCGGCGTCGACCTGCAGACCGGCCCGCTCTGCCACGCTGCCGGGGCCGATACCTTCGTCGCGGGCACGGCGTTCTTCGGCGCCGACGACCAGGCCGCCTTCGCCGCCGCCTTTGCGGCTTGGTAAGACAGACGGCGGGCGCATGAACCGCGCGATCGCCGTCGCCAGAACCAGACCGTGGGTTTTCCCTTCGGCCGAAATCAAAAGCGCAGGCCTAGCTATCGGCGGTCCACTTGAACACCGTCGTGCTGAGCGGCGGCAGTGTGAGCACGATGCTTTGGCTGTGACCATCCGCGCCGACATCCTCGGTGTTCACTCCGCCGCTGTTGCCGAGGCCGGAACCGCCGTAGTATTCGCTATTGGTGTTGATCACTTCCTTCCAGAACCCCCGGCGTGGCACGCCAATCCGGTAGCCCTTGCGTGTCACCGGCGTAAAGTGGCCGACCACCGCCAGCAGCGTCTGCTCACTCGCATCCGACCGCTGAAAGGCCACGACGCTCGCGTCGGTATCATGCGCCGCCAACCACCGGAATCCCTGCGGATTCAGATCGTTGCAACCGAGCACCGGCTCGCTCGCATAAAGTTTATTCAGATCGCGCACGAGCAGACGGATCCCCTCGTGATCGAGGTATTGGCACAAATGCCAATCCAATTGGCCGGCGTAGGCCCACTCACTCGACTGGCCAAACTCCTGGCCCATGAAGAGTAATTTTTTGCCCGGCCACATCCACATGTGCCCATAAAGCGCGCGCAGGTTCGCCGCCTTTTCCGGGATATGCCAAGCCCCCATCTTGTAGAGCATGGAGTTTTTCCCGTGCACGACTTCGTCGTGGGAAAACACCGTCACAAAATTTTCCGAATACTGGTAAAGCGCGCCGAACGTGAGGTCGTTCTGGTGCCATTTGCGGTGCGCGGGCTCCTTCTGGAAGAACTGCAACGTGTCATGCATCCAGCCCATGTTCCATTTGAAATCGAAGCCGATGCCCCCCTGCTCGACGGGCTTGGAAATACCGGCAAACGCCGTGGATTCCTCCGCGATCATCAAGGCCCCCGGATAGTAGTCATGCACGAGACGATTCGTTTCCTTCAGAAACGCGATGGCCTCCAGATTTTCCCGCCCACCGTATTGATTGGGAATCCACTCCCCGTCCTTCCGGGAGTAATCGAGGTAAAGCATTGAGGCGACCGCGTCCACGCGCAGGCCGTCGATGTGGTATCGATCAAACCATGACAACGCGTTGGCCACAAGAAACCCGCGCACCTCGTGGCGACCATAGTTAAAAATCAACGTGCCCCAATCCATGTGCGCCCCCTGCCGGGGATCCGCATGTTCGTAGAGATGCGTGCCATCGAACTCGGCCAAGGCAAAACTGTCGCGCGGGAAATGCGCCGGCACCCAATCGAGGATGATGCCGATGCCTTTCTGGTGGAGGTGATCGACAAAATACGCGAAGTCCTCGGGAGAACCGAAACGTCGGGTCGGGGCAAAAAAGCCCGTGACTTGATAACCCCACGAACCGTCAAACGGATGCTCCGCGAGCGGCATTACCTCGACGTGCGTGAAGCCCATTTCGTTAACGTAATCGGCCAACATCGGAGCCAATTCACGATAACTGAAGTGGCGGCCGCCGTCCTCGACTTTGCGCTTCCACGAACCGAGATGCACCTCGTAAGTGGAGATCGGGCGATCGGGTCTTCCCGCCGACGCTTCACGCCGCGCGATCCAATCGGCGTCGTTCCACTTGTGGTGGCGCGGACTCCATACGATCGACGCGTTCCCGGGCGGAGCTTCGAAGTAGGTGCCGTAAGGATCGGTCTTGATCTGAATGTTTTCCCGTGGATCCAGCAGCTCGTATTTGTAGAGTTCCCCCTCCCCCAACCCAGGGATAAACAGCTCCCAAACGCCCGAGCCGCCCAAGGGGCGCATCGGATGATACCGCCCGTCCCAGTGATTGAAATTGCCGACGACGGACACCCGCTTCGCGCTGGGAGCCCAAACCGCGAACGCCACCCCCTTGACCCCGCCGAGCTCCTTGATGTGGGCCCCAAGCTTCGTGTAAATGCGGTGCTCGTTGCCTTGATTGAACAGGTAAAGATCCTGCTCCCCCAGGGTCGGCCAGAAGCAGTATGGATCGTGAAATTGCCACAGCTCCCCGTTGGACCGCAAAACGCGCAACTGATACGCGAACGCTTTCTTTCGCCGCGGCAACCAAAGTTCAAAAAACCCCTCGTCCGCCAATCGCGACATGGGCAACGCCTCATCCTTCGCCAGATCGACGACCGCGCATTCGACCGCGTCACGCACAAACGCACGGACGACGATCCCTTTGGTTTTGCCCTTCTGCGCCTCGTGCATTCCGAGAACGGAATGCGGATCCGCGTGGCGGGTTTGAAGGAAGGCGTCGAGTTGGGTTTGCGTAAGGAGCACGATAATTAGGGGTAAGGATTCAGCATGAGCCGGGCCCAACGCAGCGTCGAGGGCAGAGACCGCGATAAATCGGGAATGACGCTAAAAAACCATCACCAAACGGCGCCCGCAAAACACCTCCGGGCGTTTTGCAGCGCCGTCTCCATCCCGTCCCTACCCGGTGTTTTTGAGTCCGCCCGAGATACCGTTGATCGTGAGTTCGATTGCCGCCCGGCTGCTTTCTTCCGTCGCCTTGTCCAAGCCCCCGGACCGCAAACGACGCAACAGTTCAACCTGCAGGTAATTGAGCGGATCGATGTAAGGATTACGCAGCTCGACAGACTTCAGCAGCACCGGTTCACCACTCAACAGTTGCTTGCCGCCCGTGATCGCCAAGATCGCCTTTTCGGTCCGATTGAACTCCGCCTGCAACAGATCGAAAACGCGTGCCCGCACCGCCTCGTCCTCCACGAGCGACGAATACAAACGGGCGATGCCCATGTCGGCCTTGCGCATCGTCACCTGGGCGTTGTCGATCAGCGTCTGAAAGAACGGCCAGGCTCCGTGCATCTCCCGCAGCAACTTCTTGCCGCGCGCCCCGTCGGCGAGAATTGCCTCCAGGGCCGTGCCGAGGCCATACCAGCCCGGAAAGTTGAAACGGCTCTGCATCCACGAAAACACCCACGGAATCGCCCGCAGATCGGCGACCGACTGGGTGGCTTTGCGATAGGTCGGTCGCGAACCGAACTTCAAGTTGCCGATTTGATCAATCGGGGTCGCCTGCCGCCAGAATTCGAGGAACTGCGGATCTTTGTGCACCGCCGATTGATAGGCTGCCACACTCGCCGCGCTCATGCGCTCCATCGCCTCGCTCCATGACGCAGGCACGTCCGCCGGCGTCTGCGCCGCCTGGCTGCCGAGCAGCACACCGTAAGTCATCTGTTCGAGAATACGATGCGCCAGGTCTGGGTCATGGTAACGCGTCGACAGCACCTCACCCTGCTCCGTTACGCGAATGCCGCCGTCGCGCAAGCCCACCGGTTGCGCCAGAATCGCCTTCGCCGCCGGCCCGCCACCACGCGCGATGCTCCCGCCCCGCCCATGGAATAAGGTGATCTTCACCGAGCGCGCCAAGGCCACCGCCGAGATCTCCTCCTGCGCCCGATACAAAGCCCAATTCGCCGCCAAGTAACCACAGTCCTTGTTGCTGTCGGAATAACCGAGCATCACGTGCTGATGACGCCCCTGCTTTTCCAACAGCGGCGCATAAACCGGCTGCTCCACCAGTTCGCCCAATACGCGCGGCGCATTGATCAAATCGTCCAACGTCTCAAACAGCGGCGCGATCGGCAGCGCCGCCCCCGCCAAACGCATCAACAGCTGAACCTCCAACAAATCCGACACCTCGGTCGTCATGCTGATGATGTAGATGCCGAGCGACTCCGGACCGAACTTGCGCGACGCCAACGCCGCGAGACGCAGCGGTTCCAGCACGTGACGCGTCGCGGCCGAAAATTCCACCAAAGCCATCAACGCCAGCGGCCGGGCCGCACCGATGGCATCGGCCAGCACCGTCCGTCGCGCGGCTTCGTCCAACTTCGGATAGTCCGGCCGCCCGATCACTTCGGCCACCGCCGCCTCATGGGCGCCCGAATGTTGCCGCATGTCGAGTCGGGCCGTGTGCAACCCGAAGACTTCGAGTTGGTTGATCGCCGTGGTGAGTTCACCGTCGACGAGCATCGCGCTTTTGCCGCCCAGCAAACTCGCTTCGAGCACGTCGAACATTTCCCGCACCGCGCCGACGTGGAGAAACGCCGCGTCATCGACCGATTCGCTGGCGAGCGCCTTCCCGTCCCCGAGCTCGCTGACGCTTCGCGCCAAGCGGCCGCGCAATACATTCATCACCAGCCGGTAGGGTTCATGCGGATACCGTGCGCCCAACGCCTCCAGGTGGGCCGAAAAGCTGCGGTTTTCCTTCACGAAGCGACGGACTTCGGGCGAGATGGTATCGCGGCGATCCGACACGCTGATCGAACGCGAAAGCTCCCGCGCCTGCTGCCGCAGTTTTTCCACCGCCAGCTGCCGGTGCAACATGAGCACGTCGGCCGACACCGCCGCCGTGACGTTGGGATTGCCGTCGCGATCTCCGCCGATCCACGACCCGAAGCTTAACCAACGCCGCGGCGCCTTCACCTCGGGATAATGGGCCGCCAGGGCTGCTTCCATATCCGCCTGCAAACGGGGCAGCGTCTCAAACAACGTCGTATCGAAATACCACAATCCGGTGCGCGCTTCATCCGTCACTTCAGGCCGCTCCACCCGACTCCGATCAGTCAGCCAGAGCGAAGCGATTTCGCGCTCCACCCGACCAGCATCCGGTATGTCGCTCGACAGCTCCGGGTGATGCCGCAACCGCAAGATTTCCGCCAAGCGGCGCAACTTCGTGAGCAAGGTCCGTCGCTTCGATTCGGTCGGGTGCGCCGTGAAGACCAACTCGATGTTCAAGCGATCAACCAACCCTTGCATCTGCGCCGCGCTCACCCCCTGAGCCTTCAGCGTCTGCACCGCCGCCTCGATCGACTCGCGCCGGGCCGTCGCCTTGGCCTTACCGTCGGCCGCCGCCGCCCGGCGTTTGCGCAACAAGAAGACGCGGAAATTCTCCTCCGCCAGATTCACCAACTCAAAGTAGAGCGTGAAGGCCATCGCCTGGTTCACGGCATCGACCGCCGAAAGCTCGCTCACGCTGGCCGCGAGTCGCTCGCCGGCCCCGGCCTCGCCGGCCCGTCGAGCCTTGGCCAGCGTGCGCAGATTTTCCACGCGGTCGAAGGTCTCTTTGCCTTCCAATTGAGAAATCACCCGGCCAAGAGCGCCTCCCAGAAAGCGGATTTCCGACCTTAGCGCGGTCAGATCTTTGGAAACAACGGAGGTGGAACGAGAGGTTTTTTCAGGCATGCGGGAGTTGGTCGACAAACGCTTGCGACACTGCGGGCCCCTTTCCGAGGCGAAAAGAGAAAAGTCGTCCCCCCCGCGCATCTCCGGTCGCTGCTTGCTTCCCCGCCAGGGCTATTCTTGTCTGCCCCGGCATGCGTCGATTTTGGCTGCTTCTCTTACCGTTTCTGGGCGGATACGCGGTGACCGCGCAAACGGTCCCGGGATTCTCCGCGAACGAATCCACCGTCGATCTCGAGCGCAGCGAAGTTGTCTTTAACGGCGACGCCCGCGCGACCCTCGGAAGGGCTGTGCTCGAAGCCGACGAAGTGCGCTACAACGCCCGCCAACGCACGGCCACCGCCCGCGGACGCGTGGTGTTGATCGAGGGCGACCAACGCCTCCTCGCCGACGAGTTGACTTACTTCCTCGATGAGCACCGCTACGAGGTCAACGAACTGCGCTTCGGCACCGGCCCCGTCAACCTGGCTGGCGGCAGCGTCACCGGCACCACGGATTCACTCACGTTTCGAGACGCCCGCGTGAGCTATGGCGAGCCCGGCCCTTGGGCCCCCACCTTCGTCGCGCAAAGCGTGACCTACTATCCAGCCCGCCAACGCGTGCAGTTGAAAGGCGCGCGACTCGGCATCGGCTGGTTTCAACCTGTGCCGATTCCATCGACCGAGTTTCCGACCAATTTTCACCTTCTCTCCTACCTTTCGGCCAACGGCGGCTACTCCAGCTCGCTCGGCGCTTTCCTCGAACTCGGGCTGCATCTCCCGGTCGGCGACGGATGGAGTCTCGGCAGCGACGTCGGCTACTTCAGCAATCGCGGCCTGCTCATCGGCCCGTCCGGCACCTACGGGTGGAGCAGCCCGAACGACGACCGCTGGGTGCGCGGCGCATTCAGCACCGGGTTCATCCACGACAACGGCGACAAGCTGCGCGACGTCCTTGGCCAACGCGTGCCCGAAGATCGGGGTTTCGCCACATGGACCCACCAGCAACGCTTCAACGCCGATCTCTCGCTCACGGCTCAGCTCAACTACTGGTCCGACTCCGAGGTCCTTCGCGACTTCCGCTCGCTGGAATTCTTTCCGGTGCAGGTGCCCGACTCGTTCATCGACCTCACGCAGACGAGCGACAACACCGTCCTTGGGCTCTTTTTGCGCGCGCAGCCGAACCCCTACCATCAGGTCCAGCAGCGCCTGCCTGAACTGACGTTCGACCTCCTGCCCACTCCCCTCGCCCACGGCATCGTGCAACGTCTGCAGACGAGCGTCGCCATCTTGCGCGACGATCCGCCCGAGCTGATCAACGCCGCGCCCGAGCCAACGCTGCGGAGCGATCGGGCCGATGCTTACTACGCGCTCACCCGGCCCTTCACGCCACGCGAATGGTTGACCGTGACCCCGGTCGCCGGCGGCCGCCTCACCTACTACGACCGCGCCGAGGGTGGTCGCGACCACTACACGCGCGCGCTCGGCGAGATCGGCGCCGATGCCGAAATGCGCCTGAGCGGCACCTACGACTACAAAAACGAACGCTGGGGCATTGACGGTATTCGCCATCTCATTACGCCGCGCCTCAGTTACCGCTATATCCCCGAGGCCGACAAGGGTCGCGCCTACATCCCGCAAATCGACCGGCAGGTCTTCGCCACCTATCTCGAGCCGCTCGACCTCGGCGCCCGGCGCAACATCGACGAACTCGATGCGACGAACACGCTTCGCCTCGAATTCGGCAACCGCCTGCAAACCCGCGACGCCACCTACGGCTCCCGCGACTTGCTGGCCTACACCTTGGCCGCTGATCTGCGCTTCGACCACCCCGCTGGCGAACGCACCGTGTCCGACTTGCACAGCGACCTCCGCCTGACCCCCGCACCGTGGATCGCCTTTGAGCTTTATCACCGTTTCGAGACGTCCTCCGGCACCATGGAGGAACTCAACACCGCGCTCGTCCTGCATGACGCCGATCTGTGGGCCCTGCGCCTGTCGAACCACTACCTCAAGGACGACATCCAGGAATACATCGCGGACTTCCGCTATCGCCTCACCGAGGTCTACTCCGCCTACACGCGCATGCACTACGACGTGCGCCGCAACCGCTTCATCGAGCAGTCCTACGGCCTCCAGCAGGTTTTGGACAACCGCTGGATCATCGGCTACGAGCTCTCGTTCTACGAAGGTCCGCGCCGCGAGAGCAACTTCGGCTTCAACATCGTGCTCAGCGCCGTCTCGTTCTGATCGCCCGACCTGCGCGATTCCCGTCGTGAGCGTCACCGACAACCAAAAACGGCTCCTGCTCGACCTGCTGGAGACCCTGCGCCCGCACTGGCGGAACGACCGAAACCTGCCCTCCAGAATCGCGACGTGGCTTGTCGCCCGCCGCGCTGGCAGCCGGGACCGCCGCCTGTATCGAGAACTCGCTTACACCGCGCTGCGCATCCTGCCGTGGATCGACGCTGCCACCGGGGACGAGGCGGTCGGCCTCATCGCCGCCGAAGCCGCCGGACAGCCCGCCACCCGGGAGTTTCGCGCGGCCTTCGCCCGTCCCGACCTCGTCGCCGCGGCCGATCGCCGCCGCTTGTTGCCCGCCTGGCTCGCGGACGAAGCGCCCGCGGTGTGGAACGACCCCGCCCAGTTCGAGACCCTGCTCAGCCGCGCCCCCCTCTGGCTGCGCAGCGCCCGGGGCGACCCGCAACGAATGATCGGCGAATTCAGCGAGCGCGGCTGGACCGCGACTCCATCCGCCATCCTTCCGGGAGCGTGGCAACTGCCCGCCGATGTGCCCCTCACCGATACCGCCGCCTACCGCCGCGGTGACGTCGAGATCCAAGACCTCGGCTCCCAACTCATTCTCGGGGCGGCCGGCATCGAGCCCGGAGGCCAGTGGCTCGACGCCTGCGCCGGCGCCGGCGGCAAGACCCTGCAACTCGCCCAGCTCCTCGGCGCGGCCGGCCATGTCACCGCGCACGACGTCCGCGCGAAGGCGTTGCAAGAACTCCGCACGCGCGCGATTCGCGCCGGTATCCACCAGGTCACGACCACGACCGAATCCCCCAAAGGACGGTTCGACGGCGTGCTGGTCGACGCCCCGTGCAGCGGCACCGGCACCTGGCGGCGCGCGCCGCACTTGAAGTGGACGACCACGCCCCACGACATTGCCCGGGCCGCCGAGCTGCAGCGTGAAATTCTCGCCCGCGGCGCCGCCCGCGTGCGACCGGGCGGTCGCCTCATTTACGCCACTTGCTCGCTCTGCCACACGGAAAACCAAGCGGTGGCGCGCGCCTTCGCCGCCAATCATCCGGATTTTGAACCGGAAGCGTGCGCCCCACGTTTCGGGCTGCTCGAGGCCCAGCCCGGCACGGTGATCTTGCCCGCCGCACACGACACCGACGGCTTTTATTTTGCCGCGTTTCGGCGCACCACTTGAGCCGGGAAGCCGCTGAATATGAGCGGCATTCATCGCTTCGACGCTTGCCGCAACGCACGTCGGCCTCAGCGTGCACAAGATGTCGTTCTCGCCCCTGCAACGTCTGCGTGAGCTCGGTCCCGGCTTGATTCTGGCCGCCGCAGGCATTGGCGCCGGCGATGTCGTCGTCGCCTCGGTGACCGGCGCGAAATTCGGCTACTTGCTGCTTTGGGCCCTCCTGGCGACGTGCCTGCTGAAATACGCGCTCACCGAAGCTTTGTCGCGCTGGCAACTGGCGACAGGCGAGACCGTGGTGCGGGCATGGTTTACGCGTCTCCCGCGTTGGGTGGGCGTTTATTTTTGGATCTATCTCGTCATGTGGACCTTTCTCGTCGGCGCGGCCTTGAGCAGTGCCTGCGGCTTGGCCGCATCGAGCCTGTGGCCACAAATTCCGGCTCGCTGGTGGGGGTTGATTCACGGCCTAGGTTTTGCCGCGCTGGTCGCGCTGAACCGCTACAGCACGTTCCAAAAGGTGATGAAACTGCTGATCGCCGCCATGGCCGCGTGCGTGATCGGCAGCGCCGTCGCACTGCGCCCGCCGCTGGGCGAAGTCGCCACGGGCCTGATTTTACCGCGGCTGCCGCTCAACGGTGGACCGACGGCGTTGCTATCCCTGCTCGGCGGCATCGGCGGCAGTCTCACGGTCGTGTGCTATGCGTATTGGCTGCGCGAGGAAAAGTGGACCACCGCCGACAAGCTCCGCGCCGTGCGCGCCGATGTGCGCCTCGCCTACCTCTTCACCGCGGTCTTCGGCGTCGCCCTCGTGGTGACCGCGGCGGATCTCGGCGCGGCGGCGACTGGCGGCACCGGCATCGCGCTCAACGTGGCTTCCCGCGTCGGCGACGTGCTCGGGCCGGCCGCGCAGGTGATTTATCTCATCGGTTTCTGGTGCACCGTTTGCACCGCCACCCTCGGCGTCTGGCAAGGCGTGCCCCATGTCTGGGTCGATGCTTTCGCCGCCCGGCAACGCGGCAACGCCGCGACCACCGCGGGCCAACGCCGCGGCTGGTATTTGGGCTCGCTGGCCTTCATCGCCGGCCCGCCGCTGATTCTGCTTTGGTTCCAGAAACCGGTTGCGGTCGTGATTGCGTTCACCGTGGCGGGCGCGTTTTTCATGCCGTTCCTCGCCGCCACCCTGCTTTATCTCAACAATCGCCGCGAGTGGATGGGCGCGTTGGCCAACCGCCGCCTGGGCAACGTCGCCCTGACCGTAAGCTTGGTGGCGTTTGGGGCCGTTTGTGTGCGCCAACTGGTAACGCTGGCCTCGGATTGAGACGACGATCCACAGTGTTGCCTAAACTCGCGGCATAATCGGGCGGAAATTCCCATTGACGCCACTCCCCCGGACACTTTCTTCTCCTCCTCTTGTCAGTCGGCTAGATAGCTCAGTTGGTAGAGCAGCGCATTGAAAATGCGCGTGTCCTCGGTTCGAATCCGAGTCTGGCCACCACTTTTCACGAAAAGCCGCCCGGTTACTCCGGGCGGTTTTTTGTGCCTGCCTGCCGCCTTCCTCCGCTCGCCATGTCCGTCGACTACTCTGCCCTCACCCTCGCCGATATCCGCACCGCGCACGCACGCATCCGTGAACACATCACGCGGACACCGGTTTTAACCAGCGCCCGCCTCGACGCGTTGGTCGGCGCATCATTGTTCTTCAAACCCGAGAATCTGCAAAAAATCGGTGCGTTCAAAGCACGCGGCGCCGCCAACGCCGTCTTTGCGCTCTCGGCTGAAGTCGCCGCCCGCGGCATCGTCACCCATTCGTCCGGCAACCACGGCGCCGCGGTCGCGCGGGCCGCCCGCCTGCGCGGTCTGACTGCCCAAATCGTCATGCCGACCAACACGCCTCGCCTGAAGGTCGGCAACGTCGAAGCTGAAGGCGGCCACGTCGTCTGGTGCGAGCCCACGCTTGCCGCCCGCGAGACCACCACCGCACGTCTCTTGGCGGAAACCGGCGCGACCCTCGTGCACCCCTACAACGATCTCCACGTCATGGCCGGCCAAGGCACCGCCACGCTCGAACTCATGGAAGACGTGCCGAACCTCGATCTCGTCACCTGCCCGGTCGGCGGCGGCGGGCTGCTTTCCGGCACGGCCGTCGCGGCCAAGGGGGTGCGGCCCAGCATCCGTGTCGTCGGCGTCGAGCCGGCCAATGCCGACGATGCCGCGCGGTCATTCAAAGCGGGGCAACTCGTCGGCCCCACCACGCCCAACACCATTGCGGACGGGTTGCGCGGTGCTTTGGGCGAGCTCACGTTTGCCGCGATCCAAGGCCACGTGGATGACATCGTCACCGTTTCCGAGGAGGCGATCATTAAAGCCATGCGCCTCGTCTGGGAGCATCTCAAAATCGTGATCGAACCCTCGGCGGCCGTGCCGGTGGCAGCCTTGGTCGAAGGCTTGATCTCCGGCGTCGCCGGCCAGCGCATCGGGGTCATCCTCACGGGCGGCAACCTCGATCTCGACCGCCTGCCCTGGCAGACGGCGTGATCATCGCCGCCCAATAAAAAACCGGCGGTCGTAAAAACAACCGCCGGCTCGGGTCATTCGATGAGTTGCTCAGCTCACTCCAGCGTGACCGGGGTGGCTGAACCGTAGTAGATACCGTTGAAGAGCAGCTTGTAGGTCTGGTGCGGGGTGCCGCGGAAAGTCGCTTCCACGCCCATCGCGATGATTTTGCCGTTACCCACGCTGGCTTCCATCGCCATCACGCCTTGGTCGAGCAGGTCCTGTCCGACCGCCCAACCACTGAAGAGCGGTTCCTTGCCGTCGAACCACACAAACGAGTGCGGTTTGATGGTATCGTCGGACTTGATCTTGAAGACCGGGCTGCTGTCGAAGAACAGGTAACCGTCGGACGGCATGCCGTAGGCGACCGGGTTGGTATTGTCGAATTTCACCCGCAACACCGAACCGGGAATGTAAAACTCCTCGGAGGTATAGGGACGCAGTTCGCCGTCCTCACCTGTGGTCGCGAGGTGATCCTCGACCGGGAAACCCATGTCCTCGGCAATCGGCGCGGAGGAGCCCATCGTGATCAAGGTGCCGCCACCGGCCACGAAGACTTTCAGCGGCGGGATCGATTTGTCGGCGGTTACCGTGCCGATCATCGAGCGGTATTCTTCCGGGATCGTCTCGACGGGCGGCGAACGGAACATCCCGGCGCGGGCGCGACCGCCGCGGCCACCCGAGTAGGTGTCGCTCGGGAACAGCACCACATCGTAGAGCGAGTTCAAGCTGCCCGCATCCAAGATCTGCGGGAAAACCACCTCGTAGGGGAACTCAAATTGCTCGAGAATCCAACGCATCCAACCGGAAGGCATCGAACCGCCGTATTGGTCAATAAGACCAATGCGGGCCGGCTTCAGCTTCAACGCCGCCCCCTTCGGCGCCGTGGCCACGCCATGGGCGGCAACCCCGAGCGATTTCGCCCCCTCCGCGATCACGGCTTTCACGCCCGTGGCGGCCGGCACCCACCAAGTGCCCGTGCCGAGACCGCGACCGTCGACGGTTTGCTCGGCTTCGATCCAGTAGACATCGGCCCCCGCCTTCAGCAGGCGGTTCATGACGATGAAGGCGTCGTTGATCTTGTGGCTCACGAGCCAGCCAGCCGGGTTGGCCGGCCCGGTGACTTCGGCCACCGGCGGTTTCTCAAGGTCGAAACCCACCGGCACGAAAGGCCCCTCGAAGCCGTCGAGGATGCGGTCGTAGTCGACGCCCATCTGACGGGCCACCGTCCAACCGGTGATGTCATACGGGCGCACGGGCGGGCCGCCCGGATAAGCAAAGTCCATCGGGTGGTCCTGCGCCTCGAACGAATCCATCACCGCCGAGCGGAACGCCTGCGCGGACTTCACCACGTAAGAACCGGCCGGATACGTCTTGCCGCCGACCGTAAAGGACGCGGTGGCTTTGTGCACCTCGACACCACCCTTGATCAGGACATTCATCAACTTCACCGCGGTCGGGAAATCGGCCTGATCGGCCGAGATGATGTAACCCCGAGGCTGGCGGAATGCCGGATCGTGCAGCACCTCGTCGTAGAGACCGGACGGCAAGGGCCCCGTGACGGCGCCCACGACGGCGTCACTGCGCCCGGTCGCGCCGAGGCTGGCGCGGGAACGTTCGCGGTCACTGTGTTCGAGATCGCTGCCATCGCCCGTGCCGCGGGCGGCGGCTTCCTGGAGCGCCGCGATGCGCTTCGGCGTCGTGAGCCAGCTGTCCTGGCTGCCGGCGGCAATGGCGCGACGGCCCATCTCGTAACGGTTGTAAAGCAAGGTCTCCTTGTTGCGCGACGCGTAGTCGACGATGGCGCGCTCAAGCTCGATCATGTAGTCGATGGACTGGCGGTAGTGCCAGATCTGCGGTTTGATCGGCATCGGCCAGTCGACGTTGGGGAGCTGCTTTTCGGCGATCAACGGGATCGTGGTCGGCGTCGGGTTGCCGATGATCTCGGTCAGGATGCCGATCTGATTGCGGAAATAACCCGCGGTGCGCATGTTGCCGTTGAACCAGATCGAGTAAGGCGCGGCGGTGCGCATGGCGGAACCGCCCATCCCCTTGGAGACCAGGCGGCGATGCATGGCGATGCCCACCTCGTCGATGCCGAGCGGAATAAGCGGGTCGTTGTCGTAGTTGAACGGACCGCGGAAAGGCGGGATGAAAACCACCGAGCCGGCCGGGCCGGTCTGGTGGACGTTGTGCATGATTTGTGGATACCAATCGATGAACATCACCCGGTTCTGATTGGCCGTCTCGGGCATGTTGTGCATGATCGAGTCACGGTTGTTATCGTGCCCGACATACTTGTGGTAAAGGACCGGGAGGTAGCTGAGAGAGCGCTGCTCCTTGTCCTCGTTGCGCATATACCAGTTGGCCACGAGCTCGACGCCATCGGGATTCGGCACCGGCATGAGCAGGATCACATCGTCGAGGAACCGCAGCGTCTCCGCGTCGGTGCGGCTGACCATCTGGTAAACCATTTCCGCCAGCGACTGGGCGTTGACGGTTTCGGTGGCGTGCAACCCGCCGTCGATCCATACGGTGGCCTTGCCCTCGATCGCCAATTTGGCGGCTTCCTCCGGCGTGACCGTCGCGCGGGCCATCTGCCGCGAGATTTCGCGATAGTGCTCGATCTTGGGCCAGTTGGCCGGCGCCGTGATGATCGCCATGTATTGAGCGCGGCCTTCTGCCGTGTTACCGATGCTCACTACCTTCAGGCGGTCGGACTCTTCGTCCCACTTTTTGAGCATCGTGGAAATCTGCGTGTAGTTGGCCACGCTGTAGTCGGCGCCGATATCGAAGCCGAGCATCGCCTTCGGAGGCGTGATGGTGGGCGCGGCCGCCGACAATGTTGAACAGGCGGCGAGCACAAGGGCGCCAAGAATACCAAATCGTTTGGATCGTTTTCGCATGAGGTTTTAGAGGTTCTGGTCAGAGGTGAGGCAGGAGCGCACCGACGTCGCCAAGCTCCTGCCTGCGGGGAATTGAGCTGCAAACGACATGCCGACTGCCGCCCGCGAGAACGATTGATAACCGAGCTCGCCCGCCGGGGGTTCGAACATCAGGGAATCGCGATCGCCAACCCAATTCATTAGTCACTTTTAAAAAACAGTTTAAGAAAAACAAACCCCCGACCGCGGGCCGACGATTTTATATAATTATGCCCCATTACAAAAAGGAATCCCGCCAGCCCGACATCCCGGCGGAAAGGGTAAATGCAAATCTGTCGGATGCGGATGCGAGCCCCACCCTCGACGGCCTCAGCTTCATCGGCGGTATCTTTGCCCGAAAAACGGCGGCAGCGCATCCGCCGGATTTGCTACGATGGCCCCCATGAGTCTTCGTATCGAAATCGTGCCCGCCGCCATCGCCACCCTTCCCGCCCGCGACGCGATGCTGCGGGCGTTTTACGACCGCGATCCGGCGGCCGAGGGCATCTTCCTTGTGGGGGTCACGAGCACCCGGATTTTTTGCCGCCCCACCTGCAAAGCCCGAAAACCAAAACCAGAGAATGTCGCGTTCTACAGCAACGCCTCTGGCGCGCTGCATGATGGGTTCCGTCCCTGTAAACTCTGTCGCCCCATGGACGCCGTCGAACCGCCGCCGCCGCTCGTGGCCCGCCTGCGGGAAGCCGTCGAAAATGACCCCACGGGCCGGATCACCGAAAAGGAACTCTTGGATCGAGGCATCGAACCGACTACGGCGCGCCGTCAGTTCCGCCGCTACTACGGCATGACTTTCCACGCCTACGCCCGCGCACGCCGCATGGGCCTCGCCCTGCGCGATGTGGGTTCGGGCACTTCCGTCACCGAAACCCAATTCGCCCGAGGCTTCGAATCGGCCAGCGGTTTCCGGGATGCGTTCACCCGTCTCTTCGGCACGGCCCCCCGCACCGCCGCCGCCACGAAAGTCCTTTGGGCGGAACGCGTAGACTCACCGCTCGGCCGCATGCTCGCCATTGCGGGTGACGACGGATTGCACGTGCTCGATTTTGTCGACCGGCGCGGGCTCGAGCGCAAACTTATCACCCTCCGACAACGGCTGGGAGTCATCGTGGTGCCGGGCCGACATCCCACGTTGTCCGCCGCCGCGTCACAACTCGGTGAATACTTCGCCGGCGAGCGCATGCACTTTGACCTGCCGCTCGTCCCCACCGGCTCGCCGTGGGAGCAAAGCGCCTGGACCCACCTTCGCTCCATTCCGCCCGGCGAAACCGAAAGTTATGGCGCGATGGCAGCCGCCTTGGGCCGGCCGGGCGCCGCTCGGGCGATCGGCCGGGCCAACGGCCTGAACTACCTCTCCATCGTGATCCCCTGCCACCGCGTCATCGCGAGCGATGGCAAACTTACCGGCTACGGTGGCGGTTTGTGGCGCAAGCAATGGCTGCTCAACCACGAACGCATCCATGTAAAAAACGCCCGCCGATGAACGCCGCCCCTAAATCGTCACGACGATCTTCCCCATCTGGCCCCCGCGCTCCATCAAATCGAACGCGGCGCCCACATCGGCCAGCGCAAACGTTTCGCTGATCACCGGGGTCAGCTTCGTTCGCTCGACCTCCGCCAACATCGCCGCCCAGTCATGGGGGCTCCCCATCGTGGTGCCGAGCACCGAGAGTTGCCGCCAAAAGAGCTTGCGCATCGGCAGCACCGGCGGGTTTCCGCACGTGGCGCCGAAGATGACGATTCGGCCGCCGGGCGCTCCCAGATCGACGAGTGATTCGAAGCCGTCGCCTCCCGCGCTGTCGACGATCACGTCAAACAGACCGTCGGCTGCCGCCGCTAGCGCCCAGCCGTCGCCGGTGTAGTCATAACCGCCCTTCGCGCCCAATCCGACCGCCCGGACAATCTTTTCGGACGAACTCGAAGTCACCCAGACGTCGGCCCCCGCGCCGACCGCAAACTGCAATGCGAACAACGCCACCCCACCACCAATGCCGGAGAGCAGCACGCGTTCGCCGGGTTTGATTTTCGCCCGCGCAAACAACGCCCGATACGCCGTCAACCCGGCCAACGGCAACGCCGCCGCTTCTCCCCATGACAAGTGCGCCGGTTTCGGCGTCACCTGCTCCACCGGCACCACGATCGCTTCCGCCAAGGTGCCTTCGCGCGGCAATCCGAGGATCGAAAACGCCTCGCCTTGAGCCGCCTCATGCTCGCCCCACCCGAACGCCGGATTGATGATCACCGCCTGGCCCACCCAGTCGGCGGCGACCCCGGCACCGATCGCCTCCACCACGCCCGCACCATCCGAGCCGGGCTGGCTGGGATATTTTAAACCGCCGTATTGCCCTAATTTGATCCAGAGATCGCGATGGTTGAGCGCCGCCGCTTTCAACCTGATCCGAACTTCGCCCGCGCCCGGCTCGGGCAACGGCACTTCATCCACGACAAGTTCGTTGATCTGGATCAGTTGGGCAGCACGCATGGGCTCAGGTTTGTGCTGTCCGCCAATAAGGTTAAGCCTTCTTTTAGACCCGTGCTGGTCGCGTTCAACAAACCCTATGGCGTGCTTTCGCAGTTCACGCCTGAACCCGGCTCGAAGTGGGGCACGCTCGCAGCGTTCGCGCTTCCCCCGCGGGTTTACCCCCTCGGCCGCCTCGATGCCGACTCCGAAGGTCTGCTGCTGCTCAGCGACGAAGCCGGCCTCAACGCCCGTCTCCTCGACCCCCGGCACGCCCATCCGCGCGAATATTGGGCGCAGGTCGAACGCGTGCCCGACGCCAGCGCACTTCAACGCCTCACGCGTGGCGGATTGGCGCTCGGCGGTCATCGCACGCTGCCGTGCCACGCGCGACTCCTCGACGTCCCCCCGCCTTTTCCCCCCCGCGATCCCCCGGTGCGCTACCGTAAAACCGTGCCCGACGCCTGGCTCGCGCTTGAGCTCACCGAAGGAAAAAATCGCCAGGTCCGACGCATGACCGCCGCGATCGGCCATCCCACCTTGCGACTCGTGCGCGTGCGCATCGGCGCCCTGTCGCTAAGCGATCTGACGCTGGCCCCCGGCCAATCCCGTGAACTCACCGCGACGGAACGCGCCGCGGCCTGCGCCTAAGCCTCCGTCCGGCGATCCGCGCGCTCATCCCTCAAGAGGCCGCGCAAATCGTCGACCAAGCGCTTGCGACTGCTCAGCGCATACTCGACCGGCGAGAACGGCATCGACACCGCCGCATACGCGTCGATCAGCGTTCGCAACTCCACCGCAGAGACTCCCGGCGGATCAGTCCGGGTGCCGTCGGCCGTGAGCGCCGCGAGTTTTTCCTGCAACACTTCTTTCCGCGCGATCGACTCCCCCCGGCTGGGATCGGCCACACACAAGCCGAACGTGCCGTTCAGAAAATACCGCAAATAAGACCTCAATCGTCGGGCCAGACCCGGCCGCTCCACGCCACGATCGTCGAAAGCATCCGCCAGTCGATACGTGTCGCCGTGGAGCGAGATGAGGGCCGCTTTCAATTCGGCGTTCAAAACCTCGCGCACCCGGCGCGCCGCCTCGTCCGGCGCTTCGCCCCGCCCCAGTTCAAACCACCGGTCATATTCCGGCCGAAAATATTCGCCCGCCAAGGCGCCTGAACCCGGCAGACGACCAAAAACCGCGGAAACGATATAACCATCCCCTGTCACCACATAGCTGGCCTGAGGAAACGCATGCGCCGCAATCAACGCATCCAACGCGTCAACGGTCGTATCGTGGTGAATCGCGAACTCGGCCTTGGAAAGGAAATGCTGCTGCAAATACGAATCGAGAGAAGTCACCTCTCGACCCAGACCAAATCAGCCCGCGCCTGGCAATCCTGCCGCAACCGCGCCCAAGGTCCCGTGATCGCGACCGTGTAGCCCGGTTTTTGCACGTTGACGAACAGCGTGCGACCGTCCGGCGAGAAACACGCGCCGGCAAATTCACTGCCCTCCTTCGTCGCGGCGGCGATCACGTAAAACTCTCCTTTCGGCGTCACGGCCACCACCCGGCAGACTCCGCTGGTGTCTTCGCAAATCACCAAGTCGCCCCACGGGGCCATCACGATATTGTCCCCGTTGCGGAGCAACTCGGTATCGTTGGGCTCGACGAAGAGCTCGAGCATCCCCGGCGCATCGGCCTCACGTGCCGTGCCTTCGTAGGGACTAGGCTGATACCGGAAGATCTGCCCCATCAGATTGCGGCCACCGTTGGTCATCGAGAAATAAACCCCTTCCGCCGACCAGATCGCCCCTTCGCCTCGGGCAAACACCGCCGCCCCGGCCGCATGACCGCGACGTCGCAGATCGTTGTTCGGGCTGTCGACTTCCTCCAGATCGATCCACTCGACCGCCACGGCTTCGCCCGTCGGAAACCGGGGAGACCCCAGCCAGTTGCGCGTGTCGGCCGACTTCGTCCCGCGAATGGCCAGCGCCTGCAGCCTGCCGCCCGCGGCCAAGCGCCCGGGCTGGCGGGGCAGGAAGCGATAAAGGAGCCCGTCGCCGAGATCCTCGGTCTGATACACCGCCCCCGACGACGGATCGACCGCGATGGCTTCGTGGCGAAAGCGACCCATGTCTTTCAACGGGACGGGCGCGTTCAGGCCCGGCGCCGCCGAGGGCGTCACCTCAAAATTGTAGCCGTGCAGCTGCTCCGCGAAGGGCTCGGGCTCTTCGTTGACTTCTTCGCAGGTCACCCAAGTGCCCCACGGTGTCGCTCCGCCCGCACAATTTCGCTCCGTGCCGGTGAGGCTCAGATGATGGCTGACCAGCGATTGCTGACGCGTGTCAAACACCAGCGTAGTCGTGCCACCGATACTGGGCTGACGGCCTTGCCCGCGGTCGTAGATCTTCGCCGCGTCGACCCGGTCCAGCCGCGCGTAGTCCGGCCCGTAGGGGCTCGCGAATTGCCACCCGCTTTGGATCTCATGATTGCGCACGAGCAAGGTGCGACCGTCCGCTCCCGCAAACGCCGTCATCCCGTCATGCATCCCCGGCACCAGCAACCCATCCGCCATCGCTTCGCCGGTGCGGGAGAAAGCCGTGTAGGAAAAATCCGCCGGCAGCCGGATCAGCCCGGCCGGATCATTACGCAACGCCCCCGGCCCCAGCCGGCCATTACCTGCGCCCAGTGCTGCCTGCGGCTGGCTCACCAAGGTCCGCAAACCAAGAAAGCCGGCTGAATAAATTCCGGCCGACCGGATGAACGCGCGACGAGTTGACATCCCTGCAGGCGACTAACGCGCGACCGGATTGTCAAAAAGGCATGGCGGTCGTCGCCGAGTTGTCACCTTGGCGCCGCGCCAGCGCTCATCCTCGCATCAGCGATGCTCGACAACTTCGTGAACCGGGAAACGCACTTTGGGGGTCGCCGCGTATTTATCATCGGCGGAACGATAGCCGGCCGCACAAGCGACGACCGTCTGGTAGCCCGAACCGGCCAACCCGAGCAGTTCGTCGATCTTGGGTTTGTTGATTCCCTCCATCGGGCAGGTGTCCACGCCGAGCAGGGCGGCGGCCGCCATGAACTGGCCCAGCGCGATGTAGAGTTGCTGAGCTTGCCACCCATCGAGCGTTCCCGCGCCGCGGGCCTTGTCCAAGCTGCCCATCATCACGTTTCTGAATTTCGCGAGGGTCTCGACCGCGATACCTCGCACCTCTGCGGTCCGGGCAACATAACGATCAACATGGTCTTCGCCCAAGTCCGTGCGCACCGTGAAAAGCACAAAATGCGAGGCATCGACCGCCTGCGTCTGTCCCCACGACAACGGCACCATTTGCGCCTTCAATGCCGGATCGTCCACGACGATAAACTTCCACGGCTGCAAGCCAAACGAGGACGGCGCCAGCACCAAACTCTGCTCAAGGGCCGCCCACGTGTCGGCCGGGATCGGCTTCGTCGAATCGAATTTCTTGGTGGCGTAGCGCCAGTTCAGCGCCGTGAGCAGGGTGGTTTCGGAAATAGCGTGGGACATGCAGTAGGCCCATGCCCTAAACGAGGATCGCCGTCGGGCAGAGCTTAAAAACCGACCGCCTCAAACCGAGGCCGATTCCAGCGCCGGATAATCCGTGTAACCGAGCGCGCCCGATCCGTAAAATGTCGACGGAATCGGTTCGTTGAGATCTGCCCCGATTTCCAAGCGGCGCGCCAAATCAGGATTGGCGATGTAGAGCCGTCCCCAAGCCACCGCATCCGCTTCGCCTGCGGAGACCAGCTGGGCGGCGGTGGCGGGTTCGAGCGCCTGATTGGCGACATAGACACCGCCGAAAGCCGCCTTCAGCGCTGGCCCCAGCCGCGGGTCGTCCTGCGACTCCCGGGCAAACAGGAACGCGATCTGGCGACGCCCGAGTTCTTTCGCGAGATAGCCGAAGGTTCCAGCCAGATCCGCATCACCCATATCATGCGAATCAGCCCGGGGCGCGATGTGCACCCCGACTCGGCCCGCGCCCCAGACGTCGATGAGCGCGTCCGTCGCCTCGAGAAAGAGGCGCGCCCGGTTTTCGATCGGACCACCGTATTCATCGGTCCGTTGATTCGTCGAGGACTGCAAAAATTGGTCGAGCAAATAGCCGTTGGCGCCGTGCAACTCGACGCCGTCGAACCCGGCCGCCTTGGCGTTCTCCGCCCCCTTCCGATAGGCGGCGACGATTCCGGGCAACTCATCGGTCTCAAGCGCACGAGGCGTGACGAATGCCTTTTCCGGACGGATCAAACTCACGTGCCCTCCCGCCGCGATCGCAGAGGGCGCCACGGGCAATTCACCGTTGAGGTAAACCGGATCGGAAATCCGACCGACGTGCCAGAGTTGCAGCACGATCCGACCGCCCGCCTCGTGCACCGCCGTCGTCACCTTGCGCCAGCCGGCAACCTGCTCGTCGGACCAAATGCCCGGGGTATCGGGATAACCCACCCCCATCGGATCAACCGAAGTCGCTTCCGAGATGATCAAACCCGCCCCCGCCCGTTGCCGGTAATAATCCGCCATCAGATCATTCGGCACCCGCCCCGGATCAGCGCGGCAACGCGTGAGCGGGGCCATGATAACCCGGTTGGGCAGTTCGAAATCGCCCGCGCGAAGCGGCGTGAAAAGAGCGGAGAGGTCGGTGGACATAGTGATGGGAAAATGGGTTTACAGAACGTGAGTCGTGTCAGGACGGAGGAAGATGAAACGTCGACGGTTCGATCAGGCGGAGGCCGGCGTGACCGCATCCAGCGAGCTCACAATATCGGCGGCGGAGCGCAGGCCGACCAGTTGATCAACCACTTCACCATCACGGAAGATCAGCATCGTAGGCAACGCGCGGATACCGTATTTGACCGCGAGCGCTGACTCCGTGTCGGTGTCCACTTTGACGATGGAAACCTGGTCTCCCCGCGTTTTGGCCACCTCTTCCAAGATGGGGCCCAGCGCTTTGCACGGCCCGCACCAAGCCGCCCAAAAATCGACCAAGACCAAGCGGGAGGCGGACGGAGCGAGGACCACATTAGAAAAGTCGGCCGCAGTCGCGGAGCCGATGGAGTGAGACGAAATGGTGCCCATAATAGTTGACTGGTTGGCTACAAAAACGAGAAAAGCAACCCGCCTCCGCCTTTTGTTCTTTCGCTGGCTCAGGCCGAAGCCAAAGCCGGATCCCGCACCCTCAGATGTTCCGCCATTTGAGCGGGCAAATCCTTCAGCATCTCCGCATCGTCATGCAGCCGAGCGTGGGCGATCATGCCCTCGTAAAATGCAATCGCGCAGGCGGCTTTATCCGCAGGATCGCCTGCCGGAATCTGACCAAGGGCCTGGGCATCGCGAATCGCCGATTCCCAGTAGCGCTGTTGGCGCGCCATCACCTCGCGCACCTTGGCGCGAATGCCTTCGTCCTGCGTGCAAATTTCGGAGCCCAGGCAACACAACGGGCAACCGAGCACCTTGCCGGCCGCCTCCTTGGTTTTCTTTTGCCGCTCGTAGGTCGCGCGACACTTCCGATTGATCCGTTCCAAGGGAGCGACACTCGCGGAAAACAAGTCATCCCAAGCGGGCTTCTGCGCCAGCCACGCCCGCTCCAACGCTTCGACCGCCAACGCCGATTTGGAGGAGAAAAAATAGTAGAAACTGCCCTTCTTCACCTCCGCCCGTCGACAGATGTCGTCGATCGTGACCGCCCCGTAGCTTTCCTCCCACATGAGAGAAAGCGCTGCGTCCATCAGACGTTCGTTGGCATTACTGGTGCGGCCCATTTGTTACAAAATAGTTTACCTTTCGGTCAAATCAAGCGAAGTGGCTACTTTCATGCAACGCTTTTAGCGGGCGGCAAGCGTATCCTTCTGCGCACGACGCGCATCCCCCTCGGTCGGCATGCCGGCGCCGGGGTAAACTCCTACCGCTTGCCGCGAAAACGGCGTCGCAGGATTCCCGCCAAATCCTGGCGCCCCTCGACCCGCAGGCTCCAAACCAGTGCCGCATAAACGATCATCCCGACCGGCACCAGCACGGCCAGACGCAGACCGTCCGCCCAAGCGTCGGGCGGCGCGAAACGCCGGGAGAGCCACAAGCCGCCCCCGACCACCACCCCCATCAGGATCGCGGCGAACACGACTTTGCCGACGTCCCGCCACACGGGGGCAAAGGCCAGACTTGCCCGCCCCCGCGTCAAACGCCACTGCAGGTAGATCGCCTGAACCACGACGGCGACGTTGGTCGCCAACGCCAAGCCCAAGGTTCCGAGGGGTTTCATCAGCGCGAAGCTCAACCCGATGTTGATTGCGAAACTCCATCCGGCGGCCTTCACCGGTGTCTTCGTATCCTTCTGCGCGTAGAACGCCCGCAGCACGACGTTGACGAACGAAAAGAACGGCAGCCCCACCGCGAAAACCGCCAGCACCGGCACCAGGCTCGCGGTGTCATCCGCGCCAAACGCACCGCGCTGAAACAACAACCGCACCATCGGCTGCGCGAGCACCACCAACCCGACCGCCGCCGGCATGTTGATCACCAGAATCAGCCGCAGCCCCTTGCGATAGGCCTCCGTCATCCCTTCCCAATCGCCCTCCGCCGCTTTCCGCGAAATCAACGGAAACAGCACCGTCGAAACCGCCACCGCAAACACGCCGATAGGCAACTCCATCAACCGCGAAGCCAGATTCAAGATCGCCGCCGCCGATTCATTCAACGACAGCCCGATCACGCGCGACACCGACATGTTTACGAGGTAGATCGCCGACCCCAGCACCGTCGGCCCCATCAACCGGGCGATGCTGCGCACCGAGACCCGCAGATCGAACTTTGGCCGCCACCCCTCTCGCGTCAGCGCCCACGCCGGCACCAGCATCTGCAACGCGCCGCCCAGCAGCACCCCACCGCACAGCCAGTGCATGCGCGCGTCCTCGGCGTCCGCCCAGCCAAGCCACACCGCTCCCCCCAGCGCGCCGATCATCGCCAGATTCAGCCAGATCGGCGAAAGCGCGGGCTCGAGGAACCGGTGCAGGGTTTGCAAGGCTGCGCTCAGCGCCGCCGCCATGCAGACGAACACCAGATAGGGAAACAGGATCACCGCCAACTCCGCCCCGAGTTGCCAACGCGCCCACGGCCCGCCCACCGATTCCGCCGCCGCCGCGCGGTAGGCCACCCACTGCAAAACCGCCATGCCCACCGCGACGATCGATCCCGTCACGATCATGAGCCAACTCGCCACCTGGTTGACCAAGGCAAACGCGCCTGCGCGCTCCCGCTCCGCCAACTCTTCGTTGAGCGTCGGAACCAACGCCGCCGTCAGCGCGCCCTCCCCAAGCAAGCGCCGAAACAGATTCGGCAGGGTGAACGCGGTCACAAAAGCCGAGGCCAACGCGCTCGTGCCGAACACAGCCGTGATCGCCATGTCACGTCCCAAACCGAGCACACGCGACACCATGGTCGCACCCGACACGATGCCGATGTTACGCAGGTTTTTGGACACCGGCCTGTTTTCGGCGGCCCACCCTTGCCTTACAAGTTATTAACCCGGGAGTGGCATTGACGATGCAACGCCGCTCTTCACGCTCCGCTACGTCATGTCCCTGATTCCCAAACTCGTCGAAAAATTGCAGCGCCACCCCAAGCGCGTCGTGTTCCCGGAAGGAGCCGATCCCCGCATTTTACAGGCGGCTCGCCAATGGGTAACCCGGCGCATGGGGGTGCCGATTCTCCTCGGCGATCGCGCCGAGATCAAACGCACCGCCCTCCGCCTCGATCTGAATGTCGAAGGCATGCGCATCATCGAGCCCGCTCGCAGCGACGACCTCAATGTCTTCGCCGAACGCTTCGCGCAACTGCGCCGCTATAAGGGCCTAAAACCCGTCGAAGCCCGCGAGGCCATGCAGGACCAAAGCTACTTTGCCGCCATGATGCTGGCGACCGCGCAGGCCGACGCGTTTGTCGGCGGCGCCACCCAAAGCTCCTCCAGCGCCCTCCGCCCGCTCTTCCAGATCATTCCCAAACTCGAGCAGGTCCAATCTGCCTCGTCCCTCATGATTCTGGATTTCGACGAGAAGAAGTTCGGCAGTGACGGCTCCCTCTTCATGACGGATTGCGGCGTCATCCCCGAACCGACGGCCGAGCAGTTGTGTGATATCGCCGTCTCGACGGCCATGATCGCCTATCACCTCACCAACGAGATTCCGCGCGTCGCGATGCTCAGCTATGCCACCAAAAGTTCCTCGTCGCAGCCCGGCCTGCTAAAAGTCCGCCAAGCCACCGAGCTCGCGCGCGCCAAGGCCGCCCGCCTCAACCTCACGATGGAGATCGACGGCGAGATCCAGGTCGACGCCGCCCTCGACGCGACCGTCGCCCGCTACAAGCAGGTCACCAGCGCCGTCGGCGGCCGGGCCAACGTGCTCGTTTTCCCCGATCTGAATAGCGGCAACATCGCCTTCAAACTCGTCCAGCTCCTGGCCGGCGCCAACACCTTCGGCCAAATCATGACCGGCCTCTCCAAACCCGCCGCCGAGATTTCCCGCGGTTCCAGCGCCCACGACGTTTTCGGCGCTGCCGCCGTCGTCGCCACCCAAGCCATCGACCGCCGCATGTTGTATGGAACAGCCTGAACTCATTGCCCATCCCACGACGAATCCGTTTGAGCTGCCGGCGCTGCCGCTGCTCACGCGTCCGACCAACACGATCGCCGGACGCGTGTTCGTCGCCGCGACCCGGATGAATGACGGCAAGACCACGACCTGCCTCGGCCTGTTTGCGGCGCTGCAAAACCACTTCAAACGCGTCGGTTTCATCAAGCCCATCGGACAACGCTTCATCGAGGTCGCCGGTCACATGGTGGACGAAGACTCCGTCCTGCTCGACACGATTTACAAGGTCCGCGTGCCCATCGAGAGCATGAGTCCGGTCGCCGTCGACTCGACCTTCACCCGCCGCTTCATCGCCAATCCCGGCGGCATGTTGCCTGCCCTCGAAGATCGGATCTGCCGCGCTTTCGATCGTGTCTCTTGGGAAAAGGACTTCACCCTCATCGAGGGCACCGGCCACGCCGGCGTCGGCAGTGTTTTCGACTTGTCCAACGCGCGGGTCGCCAAGCTGCTCAACTCAAAGGTCATCCTCGTCTGCCCCGGAGGGGTCGGCCGGCCGATCGATGAAATCGCCTTGAACAAGGCGCTGTTCGATCAGGTCGGCGTCGAGGTCATCGGCGCGATCCTCAACAAGGTCGATCCCGAGCGCATCGACATGATTCGCGAATTTGCAGGCAAAGGCCTGGCCCGCCTCGGCGTCCCGCTCTTGGGCGTGCTCCCGAACCAAAAAATCCTCTCCACACCGAGCCTTTCCCAGATCGCCGAGGAGATCGGCGGGCGCTGGCTCAATGCCCGCCGCGGCGGCGCCAAGCAACGCGTCGAGCGCGTCGTCGTCGGCGCCATGACCGCCAAGGGCATCGTCGAGCACCTCCAGCCCGGCACGCTCATCATCACGCCCGGCGACCGCGACGACATCATTCTCGCCGCCATCTCCGGCGCGCAGCTCTCCCCGGAACGTTCCGTCGCGGGCATCATTCTGACCAATGATATCGAGCCGCATCCGAAGCTGCGCGAGTTCCTCACACAGACGGATATCCCCGTGATCGTTGCCCGCGGCGAGAGCTTCACCGTGACTTCAAAGATCAACGGCCTCACGGTAAAAACCCAGCCGCAGGATACCGACAAGGTCCCCGTCATCAAAAAGATGATCACCGATCACGTGGACCTCGATCTCCTGCTCCGGAAGCTCAGCTAGCTGCCCAGGGCGTTGAGTGCATCAAGAGCCTCGCTCGTGGTGGCCTCCAGTTCGCGTCCGAGGCGGATGTCCTCGATCAACTGTGCCTGCGCCTGCTCCATCAGCGTCGCATTGCCATCTCGTAGTGCTTCCCAGAATACACCCGCCGAAATCGCCGCGTTCCGGTAATAAGGGTGAACCCACGGCAAGCCGAGCCCCAGCCGCGCCAGACGGTCGTTGATGACGCCCTGAATCGCCGGCTGCATATGGCCGGCCTCAAGGTCCGCCGCCGTGAGCAATCGATCCGGCCCGCCTGCCCCTTGCGCCAAGACGACCCGCAGTCCGTCGCGCAAGCGTTCGCGCGATTCCGCCGCAGTCCACCACGGCATGGTGCGTTGCGTGGCTTGCTCATGCGCCACGACTTGCCACCAGCGTTCGCGCTCCGCCGCCGTCTGGCCGGTATCGGGCAGCCACTGCTCCAGCGCGACGCCTGAATCCGCCCCCCCTAGAACCGCCGACAAAAACCCCTGCACCCGGTGTGCCTCAGCGGGCGGTCGGCCCGCCAACTCGGAGAACCACCACAGCGCCGCCAACTCCCACCCCCGCGGCTCGACCGCCCCCCGCTGCCAGGTCAGCAAATCGGCCAAATGCACCGGCGCGGCGCCCCGTGCTTCCTGCTGCCACGTGTCGAGCAAAGCCGGATTGCGTCGTGTTACCCACCAGCCGACGCAGCCTTGTTCAAGCCACAAGGGGACCTGCAAACGCGGTCCGATGCCATGGCTCATCACTGCCAAGCGCAGCAACAGCCCTTGCACCAACGCCCGCCGCACCACGGTCGCCGACAGGTCATCCGTCCACGCCACTCGCATGCTGACCACGCCTCCCGGCTCCACCGCCCCTCGAAAAAACGCCGCGTCCGTCCAACGCTCCGCTGGAATCAACCGCACCACGATGGCCGACGAAAACCGCTCCGGCAACGCGAGGGGTTGCCGCAACTGAGACCACGCGCGCTCGGCCAGCTCCGCGACCGCCGCACTCGCGGTCGGGTTCGGACCGATGATCTCGAATTGTCCGCCACTGGTGCGAAAGATGGCCGGAGCCGATCCATCTGCCGTCTGCGCCCGACCGATCACCGCGGTTACCGCGAAGAACAACGCCGCCCAGACGCACCGCGCTCGCCTGCCCCCAGAACCGTGCCGTGCCGACCGCGTCATGCCGTTCCGCTTCCCGGCCCGACCGCGCATCAACGAAGCGTCAGCACCAAGGAATCGTCCTCGATGCGCACGTTTTCCAACCGATCCCACGCCGCGACCAATTCTTCCGGGCCGTCGTCCGTGTGCATCAGTCGCGGTAGCACCAGGCTGGTGAGCCCCGGCACACGATGCGCCGCCAAGGAACCGATCATGAACTCCTTCGGCTCAAAAACGAAATGCGTGCCGTCTGGGGCGAAATCACCGCGCGCCTGCAGCACCAGCTCCTGACCGAAAAAGCCAAACAGATCCAGATCGCACGGCATCCCGATTTGGAGCAGACCGTCATGAATCCGGAAGTTGATACTCTTCGGCTTGATCATCGCCGACGAATCATCGGGTGCCGGTTTGACAATCGAGCGCGCGATCCACGCGTTGAGTTCGGCCTCGTTCAACCGCACATCAAACGTGCCGCCGCCCATGAGCAGCTTACGCTTGTTCATCCACTGGCCACCGGCCGCGCTGTTCTGATTCCCTTCCACGAGGTAAACCTGGTGCCGCGGCGCGTCCTCCGGGATTTCGCGCACCGTCTCGACAGGCAACCCAATCAGATAGATCGCCCCGATCAGCGCCCCCAGCGCGACGCTCATGGCCGCGCCGATCGTCACCTCGGTCAAGCTAGGGCCGTGCAACGCGCGATCAACTCGGGAGCGGGAGGACATGAGCAATAAAAAGCAGACCTAGGACGAGGCGTTTTTGCTCTCAGCCTTCGCCGGTTTCGAGTCGGATTTTGCGCCCGCATCTCCACCGGACGAAGCTTTTTCTGCCCCGTCACCGCCTCCGGATGAAGCTTTGTTTTTATAGTCGGTGATATAAAACCCCGAGCCCTTGAAAATCAGTCCGGCTCCGCCGCCGATCAGTCGCTTTACTGATCGCTTTTTGCAGGCGGGACACGTCGTCAACGGCGCATCCTTCATCGACTGGAACGCTTCAAACTCGTGGCCACATTTGGCGCAGACGTAATCGTAAGTTGGCATAGTTGGAAAAACGAATCCGGCTCCCCTCCCCTCACACGCGCACCCCGCCCCGCCGCGACTCCTCCACGAACCGATAATAGGACGCGTAGTAGGTCCAACTCGTCGCCAAGCCCACAAAAACGGTGAAGGTCATCAACGGATACCCCGCCACCAACAAGCCGATCAA
The DNA here is from genome assembly GCA_963974355.1 of uncultured Opitutaceae bacterium. Taxonomy (GTDB): domain Bacteria; phylum Verrucomicrobiota; class Verrucomicrobiia; order Opitutales; family Opitutaceae; genus Actomonas. The sequence goes on along the minus strand of CAXBDS010000001.1, from coordinate 14,547 downwards.
CGCGAGCGTCGGCAACCAGAAGCGCGCCTTGCTGGCCCGCAGCATTGCGGCGAGCACGTAAACGCGAAACGCATCTCTATACTCCTCGCGCTTCTGATACTGGTAGATGCCCGCCGCCGTGAGCGGTCCGGCCAACATCACCGCCGGCACCAAGGGCAGATAGACAATCGCGCCGTAGCCCATTAACTTCAGCGGCAAGCTCGCCAGCCACCCCGCCGCGATCGGCACCAGCCCGAGCAGCACAAAAATGAAAAAGGCGGGAATCCCATCGGCAAACAAGCGGCGCCAGTCGCCCCACTCGGGCAAACTCACCGAATCACCCCGGCGCGCACGCTCGATCAGATGATACAAATAGCCGAAGGCGAAGAAGTGGGCAATCGGCACCACCAGGAGCAACGCACCCACCAGCGCCTTCAGGAACCACGAGGTGTCCGAGAAAAGTCGTTTGCAAACAAGTTCTAGCGTAGGCATTGCGGCGGAGAAAATTTCGCGGACGGTAGCGACCGGCGTATGGACATCTCAAACAAATTAAACGCACTGGTCGAGCGCGCGGAATCCGCCCTCGATCGCCACACCCCCATGGCCGACACCAAACCCGCCCGCCTGCACGCCGCCATGCGCTACAGCCTGGAGGCCGGGGGGAAGCGTCTGCGTCCCGTGTTGCTCTTCGCCGCCTGCGAACAACTCGCCCCCTCTGCCGCGCTCCCGCCCGGGCCAGACGCCGCCGCCGCCGCCATCGAGTGCCTCCACACGTATTCGCTGATTCACGACGATCTCCCCTGCATGGACGACGACGACCTGCGGCGCGGCCGTCCCACCGTCCACCGCGCCTACGATGAGGCCACCGCGCTGCTCGCCGGCGACGCACTCCTCACCCACGCCTTTGCACTGCTCGCCGAAGCCTATGCCGCCAATCCCTGCCTCGCCCACGCCCTCATCCGCGAACTGGCCGAGACCGCCGGCAGTCGTCGGTTGATCGGTGGCCAAGCGGCCGATCTCGCCGCAGAACGTCAAACGACCCCGATTCCGGCCGATGAACTGGAGTTCATCCATCTCAATAAAACCGCCGCCATGATTGAAACCGCCCTGGTGCTGGGCGGCCTCGTCGCGGGCGCCAGCGCAGGGCATCTCGCGACACTCAGGCTCGCCGGGCGCCACCTCGGGCTGGCGTTCCAGATCGTCGATGACGTGCTCGATGCGACGGCCGACACCTCCACGTTGGGCAAAACTGCCGGCAAGGACGCGCTCGCAGAAAAGTCCACCTACCTGCGGCTCTACGGGCTCGCCGCATCGCAGGCCCGTATTACCGCCGAAACGAACGCCGCGACCGTCGCTTTCGCCTCACTACCCGGCGACAGCACGTTTCTTACAGATCTGGCCCGCTCCATGGCGTCCCGTGCCACCTAGCCACTAATCTTGCTTCTCCGGACGGCGCCGCTAGGCTGGCGACCGCATGAAAACACGTTTTCTTCCGGCCTGCTTCCTCCTCTGCTGTTTCGCGCCCGCTCTCCCCGCGCAGGACGCTCCCTCCGCCCCGGCAGCTGCTGCCGACGCACATCCCGTTTTCGGTCCTTACGAAGCGATTGTTTACGACCGCGACTACCTGCAAGGCGTCAAAGTCGACACCAAGGGTGACGTGTTCCTCATGTTCCAACCGGAACGCCGCAACACCCAACTCGTGATCCGCAACTCCATGCAACAAGGCGGCCCCTACCGCAAGTGGTTCAATGGCAAGGAAGAATGGGTTGCCCAGGAAAACTCCGGTCGTGAACCCAACACATGGACCGATCGCACCCAGACCTCGGCGAACTACATCGAGTTTCGCGACGGCAAGACCGTCTTTCTCCTGCTAAAAAAAATTAAGTCCTAAGTCCGATGGCTGCCTTCTCCCCCCTGCCGGCGCGACTGCTGAAACGCTGGTCCGCCAATCCCCGACTGAAACAGGTCGTCGGCGGCGGGGTGGCAGTCATCCTCCTGATCGTCTCCTATCAGGCTCTCACCTCGGATAGGTTACCCGATTTCCGCGGCTACGACGATGTCTCGGCCAAAAAAGACGCTTTCTTCTCCTACCTCCTCCCCTACGTGCAAGACGCCAACCAGAGGGTCCTAAGTGACCGGGAAAAACTGCTGCGCATCCGCGAGGAATTCACCCATGGCGATAGCGCCGGCCCTTTCGATGATCGTTGGGTGAAACAGCTCGCCAGCGACTACGACTTGGAAATCCCCGAGCGACTCTCGCTCGATTTCGTTGATCGCCTGCTTCGCCGCGTCGACATCATCGCGCCCTCTCTCGTGCTCGCCCAAGCCGCCACCGAATCCGGCTGGGGCACCTCCCGTTTCGCCCGCCAAGGCAACAACCTCTTCGGCATGCGCGACTATTCCGGAGCTGGCATCGTGCCGAAGGGCCGGCCCAAAGGCGCGACCTGGACCGTCGCCGACTACGAGACGCCGGGTGATTCCATTGCCGCCTATATTCACAACCTGAATACCGCGGCGCACTACCGCCAGCTTCGCACCATTCGCCGCGACCTCCGGCGCCGCGATGCCCCCGTCACCGGCCTGGCCCTCGCCAATGGCCTCCAGTCGTATTCCGAACGTGGCTACGAATATGTGGCGCAGGTGAAAGCCATGATCCGCGGCAACCAGCTCGCCCAATACGACTCGTAACCGCGTCTCAATCGACGAGAAAGCGCCCCGCCCATTCCGGTCTGGCCAACCCTCCCGGTTTCGCCTCGCCAAAAATGCGATAACGCCAGCGTGCGATGAGCTTGTAACCGGCATCGCGCCATGATCGCGGCAGGACCTGCAAACCACTCAAGGCGCGCCCCAGTCTGCCGCCCCCGAGCCGCGACGCCGCCAGAGCACCATCGGTCCGAAACAGCGGGGTCGCCGTCTGATCATTCCAATCCGGCACAAACACCAGACTGTCGAAATCCTCTGTCGGCAACCCGCGTGCCCGCAGATAACGCTGAGCCACGACCGACTGCAGCGGCGCAAAACGCAGCCGTTGTCCCCGGTCACTGACCACTAGCCAACGCACCAGCCGCTCGCACAGCCCGCACTCGCCGTCGAAGAACAGCACCGCGTAGGAATCCGGTTTCATCTCGAAACAAGGGCGAAAGCTGAGGCCACGACCGACATCCGCTCGACAGAACTGCAGGAGGGTCGGCGTGGGAAACAAAAACGCGCCCGGAAGAAAACTCCCGAACGCGGTTTAATCGATGGAACGCAGCGATCCCTGAAGGACCTTACGCCACCGTAATCTTGCGGGGCTTGATCGCCTCGCTCTTGGGCAAGGTCGCGCGGAGCACGCCGTCGCGCAATTCCGCCTGCACCTTGTCGAGGTCGATGGCATTGTCGTGCGTGAGCTCCAACAAGAAGCTCGCATCCGAAGTCTCGCGATAAAGCGTCGTCCAACCGTCGGGCCGAGTGGCGCTGCGCTTGCCCACGATGCGAATCACATCGGCCTCGGCCGTGATCTCGAGGGCCGACTTTTCGACGCCGGGAAGGTCCACGACGAGCGCAAAGGCGTCGTCGTTTTCCACGACGTCATAACGAGGTTTTACCGTATCGCCGAGATCGGCGACCGAGAAGTTCGCGGCGGGTTGAACCACCGGCGAGCGCTGCAGGGAAGGAATGAGAGAATTAAGCAGAGTCATGATGATAGAAGTTTGGGTTGCGGGAATATGGAACCGAGGTGTTCCGGTCTTAGCTCACTTTGACGGCGATCTTGCGCGGCTCAGCCGGCACTTTCTTCGGCAGCGTGACCGTCAACACCCCGTGTTCGTAAATGGCGGTGATGCCGTCGGCTTGAACCTCGTCCGCCAACTTGACGGACCGATTGCGCCGCGAGGTGGTCTCCTTCTCGCCGACCTTGGTCTTGCGCTCGACCGCGAGGTTGAGGAAGCCATCGACGACTTCGACTTGGATGCTGTCGCGCTCGACGCCGGGCAGCGCGGCACGCACGTAGGCGTGCTTGTCGTCCTGATACAGATCGACCGGGAATCGATCCGCCGAAGCGGGCGTGGCCATATCCGAGAGCGCCGCCGAAAACAGGCGATCGATCTCGTTCTCCAAGCCGTTCCAGGGGCTGAAGCGGCTGTTCCCCGTGAAGCGAGCGGATGGATTAGGATAGCGATATTGAATGAGTCTCATGATGTTTTGGGTGAGTTGATGAGTTGGGAATTTTTACCGAACGGACTCCCCTTCTGCATCGCTGATGCCGAATCCCATTCCATCGCTAGTCGCTCTATTGCCGGCACTTAAATTAACCATCACTCGGGCAACTGCGCAAAACTGGCAGAGGGTGTGACGTCTCAGTTGGGAAAAACCGTCGCGCCTTTGCGCAAAGCATGTTTTTCGATCCGTTCACTTCGTTTCGTGTCGTCTTTTTCCCATGTCCTTCAACTTCACCCGCTCGCCTGAACGCCAATCCACCGATTCCCAGAAATGGCAGAAATACGCCGGTCGCGACATTCTGCCGATGTGGGTGGCCGACATGGATTTCGAGGCTCCCCCGGCGGTCGTCGAAGCGCTGCACACGCGCGTCGGTCATGGCGTGTTCGGTTACGCCCGCCCGGTGAAGTCGACCCTCGACGCTGTCGTCGACGCCTTTCAGCAACGCTATGGGTGGACGATTGATCCCACTTGGATTCTCTGGCTACCCGGCATGGTGAGTGGGTTGAATCTGTGCGCCCTCGCCTTCGCCGAGGAAGGCGACGAGCTCCTCACGCTGACGCCCGTCTACCCGCCTTTTCTGAATCCCGGAAAGCACTTTGGTCGCAAATCGGTGCGTGTGCCCTGGCTTCTGGTCGACGGCGCATGGCAAATCGACTGGGACGGCCTCGAAGCCGCCATCACGCCGCGTTCCCGCATCTTTTATCTCTGCAATCCGCATAATCCGATTGGCCGGGTCTGGCGCAAAGCCGAGTTGGAAAGGCTCGGCGACTTTTGCACGCGTCACGACCTGCTCCTCGTTTCCGACGAAATCCACTGCGATCTGGTGCTCTCCGATCTGCCGCATATTCCGAGTGCCACGCTCGGCGCCGAACTCGCCGCCCGCGCCGTTACACTCATGGCGCCCAGCAAGACCTACAACATACCCGGTCTGGCGTGCACCTTGGCGATCATCCCCGACGAGGCCAAACGCCACCAATTCCACCGCGCAGGTCTCGGTCTTATGCCCGAGGTCACGCCGCTCGGCTATGCCGGCTGCGAAGCCGCTTACCGTGACAGCGAGTCGTGGCGCCAGACGCTCCTCGCCACCTTGCGCGCCAATCGCGATCAGATTTTCGCCACGCTCGCCGAGCTGCCGGGCGTCCGTATCGAAGCCCCGCTCGAAGCAACCTATCTGGCGTGGATCAATGTCGAGGATCTCGGTTTGGAAAACCCGGTCGCCCACTTCGAGCAACATGGGATCGGCTTGAGCGACGGCAACTTCTTCGGCGCCCCGCTCAACCGCTACGTGCGGCTGAACTTCGGTTGCCCGGCGTCAACCCTTGCCGAAGGCCTGAAACGTTTCGCCGCGGCGGTGCACGCCGCCCGCGACTGACCCGGGACAGCCGGACGGCCGCTGCTTTGCCGGATTGCCAGCCTCCGACCTTCGCTCCATCCGTCACCCTATGCAGATCGGTTCGCACCGGCTCACTTCGCCACTGTTCTTGTCGCCCCTGGCCGGATACACCAACCTGCCGATGCGCCTGACCGTGCGCGAACTCGGCGGTCTCGGCTGGGCCACAACCGATCTGGTCAACGCCCGTTCGTTGCTCGAAAAAAGCCCCATCGCACTGCGTCTCGTGGCCACCGCCCCCGGCGACGAGCCGCTCGCCATCCAACTCTTCGGGAGTGTGCCGAGCGAGATGCGCGACGCCGCGAAAATGTGTGAGGATCTGGGCGCCCACTCCGTGGATATCAACATGGGTTGTCCCGTGAAGAAAGTGGTCAAAATCGGTGGCGGTTCCGCCATGATGACCGAGCTCACCAAAACGGCCGAGCTCGTGCGCGGCATGATCGAAGCGGTCAGGATCCCGGTCACCGCCAAGATGCGCCTGGGGTGGGACGACGACAACATCACTGCGCCCGATCTCGCCCGGGTGCTTGAGGAGGTCGGTGTTGCGGCGATCTTCGTGCACGGCCGCACGCGCGCCCAAGGCTTTTCCGGGCGCGTCAATCTCGCCGGCATCGCCCGCGTGGTTCAGGCCGTGCGCGCCATCCCCGTCATCGGCAATGGTGACGTCACCACTCCGCTCGCCGCGCAACATATGCTCAACGAAACGGGCTGCCACGGCGTCAGCGTGGGACGCGGCGCGTTTTACGACCCTTGGATTTTTCGGCGCACCGACCACTTGCTCCAGACCGGCGAGTTGCTACCGGAACCGGACTTTGCCGAACGGTTGCGGGTCTTACGACGGCACTTCGACCGCTACGTGGATTTTTTCGGCGAAGAAAAGGGGGCGAAACATTTCCGTCGCGTCGCGCCGTGGTATGCCAAACGCTTTGGTCCGTCGAAGCCCTTCAAGCAGTCGATGGTCACGATGAAATCCCGCGCCGATTTCGAGACGGCAATCACCGATTACGTCGCCTGGCGCGCCCGCTTCTGCGATGAGCGCGGCGAACTCCTGCCCAAATACGCGCTCGATCCCATGATCGCCTCGTTTCAACGCGAGGCCGATGACCCCGTGTTCACCCGCGAGTCGATTCCCGTGCCGCAAGGTCCGGTGGACACGTGGTGACGCCGTCTTCGCGATGCCTCCCGTATCACATTTTTGGGGACTTGTGCTGGGCACCATCATCGCGCTGCTGCCGGTGATCAATCCCTTGGCGTCGACCCCGGTGTTCCTCGCGATCACCGAAGGGGACACGCCCGATCAACGACGTCGGCAAGCCCTCCGCGGCTGCGTTTACATGGTGGTGATTCTCGTGGCGTTCCTGATCGGCGGCACGTTCATCATGAACTTCTTCGGCCTGTCCATCCCGGGCCTGCGCATCGCGGGTGGATTGCTCGTGACCGGTATCGGCCTGCAGATGTTGGCCCCGCCCAAAGCCGAGCTGGAAGATCGTCAACGCCAAGCGGAAGCGAGAGCCAAGAGCGATGTCTCGTTCACCCCGCTCGCCATGCCGATGCTCAGTGGCCCCGGTTCCATCGCCGTCACGATCGGATTCACCTCACTCTCGACCGGCTGGCTGGATTACGTGGCCATCATTATCGGCATCGTGAGCGTCGCGTTGATCGCCTACCTCACGCTCAATCTCTCGAGCCGGATCGTGCGCCTCATCGGGGCCAACGGCATGAGCGCACTTTCAAAGATCATGGGGTTTCTCATCCTCTGCATCGGCGTTCAATTCGTGGTGAACGGTATCCTCGGCGTGGCGACGTCGGCGGAGTTCCTCGACCTCGTCCGCGAGGGATTGCGCCGCCCCTGAAGTCAGCGCCCCGCCGTGGACGCGGGGTTTAGTATTTCTTGCCGACCAAGGCGCCTCTAGCGTCGCGAAAGATCACGATTTTTTCCACGGGATCGACGCCCGCAAAGGTGATGCCCAACTCCGCATCGATCAGCGCGCCCTCCCGGTAGGTCTTGCCGTTGATCAGAGCACGCGACGGACTGCCCTGAAACACCCCGGAAATCCGGGCCTCGCCCACCCACGCTTGAAACAGGTCGCTCGGCGGAGGACGGAGCGACGTCCGTTCCATTTCCTCAATGGCGATACCAACAGGTTCAATCGTCTCTGCCTCGATCGAAGGCACCTTCTCCGCTAAAACGTTCTCCTCCGCGGCCCCTGCAACCACCGCCTCGGCATTCTGATCCGGCGGGATACGCCCTTCCAGCATCTCCTCCACGGAATCAGCGCCACTATCCGCCCGCGCATCCAATACCTCCTCTGCCTTTCCGACCAGTTTACCCGGTAACGAAACCGGCGCGACCGCCACGGGAACAGGCTGGGCCGACGGCCGCGGCGGCGGAGGCACCACCAATTCCTTGGTCGCAACGAATGCCCAATACACCCCCACGCCGCCGCCCACGACGATAAGGAAAACCACGAGAAACGTGAGGATGACATTCGTCTTCGAGGCCTTCTTGCGGCGGCGACGGCCGCCCGGTTTCCCCGGCTTGGGGGCGAACCCGGGCGGCGGTGGCAGATTGGCGGCCATCGCCTCAATTTCGTTGGAATCCAAATCCGGAGGCGCCGACGACGTGATCTTCGGACGCAAGACTTCGGACGGATCATCACCGGCCAAAGGCGCTGCCGACGGGACATCCTCCGGAAGCGCGTTTTCGACCGGAGGTGACGACGAGATCATCGGCAACGGAGGAGAATTCGCCGAAGAAGCTGGAGGCACGAGCGGCGGTGGCAACGCGACGGGAAGCGTCTCAGGGCCATCCTCGACAGTCGCCGGCGGCTTCAATTTGAAACGAGATGAAACTCCAGAATCGCCAACCGGTTGGGCTCGAGTCGGTTCGGTCGCCGGCGCCGGATCGGGGGACAAAGGCGCCAGGGGCAATTCGGCTGCCGGAACCTCGTCCGCCGGCGCGAGGGACAACCGAGGCTTAAGGCGGGGTGCGGAAGGCGGCGGCGTTGACACCGGCGGGCTCTCCGACGAAGCCACCGCAGGATCCGTCGATAGCTTCGGACGTGGTCGTAACTTGAGTCCTGCACTGGCGGATCCCTCGTCGCCCGTCGAGGACGGGGTCGGTTTCGCGTCGGGCGATCCGGTCTCCAAACGCGTCCGCGGCTTGAGGCGCAGGGGTGGCGGATCGTTCTCGTTGCTCATTTGCACCAAGATGAGAATAAACCGGGACGGCGAAAACAAAAAGATTGGCGGAACGTCGCTAGATTGACGACGCGGCCCCTGCTCGGGAATGGTCAACGCACCGTGCGCCCAACTCCTTCCTCCAACGATGCGAACCGCGGGGCTCTGGGCGCATTTCTCGCCTATTTTCTATGGGGCATTTTTCCGCTTTTCTGGAAACAGTTGCGGGCGATCGACGCGGTGGAGCTCATCGCGCACCGGATGGTTTGGTCGTTCCTGTTGTTACTGGTGATCCTTGCGATTCGGCATCGAGGCACGACGTGGTGGCAAAGGTGGAGCCAGCCGCGCACGCTGGCGTGGTCACTCCTGAGCGGCTCACTGCTGACCGCGAACTGGCTGATCTTCGTGTGGGCGGTGAATCATGGCTTCGTGATCGAGTGCAGCCTGGGTTACTTTCTCGTGCCGCTCATCAACGCGCTGCTCGGACGTTTGGTTTTCCAGGAGATCCTCCGGCCCGGACAAGGCGTGGCGTTGGCACTGGCTGCGTTTGGCGTCGGTATTCTGGTCTGGCAAGTCGGCCACGTGCCTTGGATCGGGTTGGGTATCGCCCTCACCTTCAGCCTCTACGGCCTGTTGCGAAAACAATCTGAGCTGGGACCGCTGACCGGACTGGCCACCGAAACGCTGCTGATGGCGCCGTTTGCCGTGGCTTGGTTAGCGTGGCGGGGACTCCGCGGCGCCCCCGTCTTCCACCACGGGGATACGAGCGTTATCCTTTGGTTACTTTCCACGAGCGTGGTGACCGCGACGCCGCTGCTCCTCTTCGCCTACGGGGCGCGCCGACTGCGCATGACGACATTGGGCCTGCTCCAATACGTCGCGCCGACCGGCCAATTCCTCCTCGGCTGGCTCCTCTACGATGAGGCATTCACCATGCCGCAGGCGACCGCCTTTGGCTTCATCTGGGCCGGCTTGGCCTGCTACTCTGTTGACGCGTGGCGGGCCGGACACCGAGCCCGTCGCGCGCCTCAACCGCCGACCGTTTAGTCGTGCTTAATCTCGACGAGCTCGACTTCAAAAATGAGGGTCGCGCGGCGCGGGATATCAGGGCTGCGGCCCCGTGTGCCGTAACCCAGTTCAAAGGGGATGATGAAACGGCGCTTCTCGCCCACGACCATGAGCGGAATCCCATATTCCCAGCCGTCGATCACCCGGCCGCGGCCCAGTCGAAAACGAAACGGTTTCGACGGGTCGGTGTTCTCGTCAAAGACCTTCCCGTTCAGCAGCGACCCCCGGTAAGTCACGGCCACTTCATCGCCGGGTTCGGGGTGGACCTGACCGGTGCCGGATTGAAGCACTTCGGAGTAAAGGCCGGTCGAGGTGCGCTCTGCATCGGGCCAACGATCCTTGACCTCAGCCAAATCAGGCGGGGGCAATTTCTCACGTTGAGCCCACATCGCGCCAGGAGCGAAACACAGCAAAAGGAAAGCAAATCGAAACAAACGCATAGCAGAAAGGTTGGTGAACCGGCGCCCGTGGCAATCACCGGTTTTGCCGAATCCGCCATCTGGGACCGTCAACTTCATCTCAAGAGCCAAAAAAACGGGCTCCCCTGAGGGAGCCCGTTGAGAAGATCGTGAATCGATCGGTTGACCGCTTAGTAGCGACGGTCGCCACCGCCGCCACCGCGACGATCGCCACCCCAGCCGCCACCGCCACCGCCACGGCGATCACCGCCGCCGCCGCCGAACCCACGGCCGCCACCGCCGCCGCCGCCGAAGCCGCGACCGGATTCTTCCTTCGGACGAGCCTCGTTAACCGTGAGGGCGCGGCCACCGAGATCGGCACCGTTCAGCTTCTCAGCGGCTTCACGGGCTTCCTCAGCCGTGCCCATGGTGACGAACGCGAAACCGCGAGGGCGGCCGGTCATCTTGTCCATGGCGACGTAGACGTCGGTCACGGCACCGAACTGCTCGAAAGCCGAGCGGAGCTCGTCTTCGGAGGTTTTGAAGGACATATTACCAACGTAGAGTTTGGAACTGCTCATGTGATGTTGTCGTAGATTTACCGTCCGCTGCCAGTCCGTTCCCGACCGTCGGGTTTCGATATCATCACTTGAACTCTCTGTTCACTGACGACTCACCAGTTCCTGTCATCTAACGCTGTATCTCTAACGAATGGCTTCCCTTAACGCCCTGAAGGACACCTATTGCAATACAATTCGGGTTAAGTAAGCCCTGCTTCTAGCCCTGATCCACCGGTGCCAGCCACACGTGTTGCAACGGATGGGTATCCAACAGATTGGCGTGCCAGCCCCGAACTTCGGGCCGGCGTAAATAAACGCTGGCATAGTGGTAAAGCGGGATCACGGGAGCTTCCTCGCTCAACACGGTTTCCATGCGGGCAAAAACGGCCATTCGAGCGGCCGGGTCGCGCAGGGTCTGCACCTCGGTGGCCATCGCGTCGTAGGCCGCATTCGACCAACCGGTTCGGTTGTTGCCCCCGTTGGTCACCAGCATGTCCAAAAAAGTCATCGGATCGACATAGTCCCCGATCCAAGCCGCCCACGCCACGTCATAGTTTTTGGTTTCGGTCGAGTTCAGGTAAACCTTCCACTCTTGATTATAGAGCCGCACATCGATCCCGAGATGCTTGTGCCACATTTCCTGTAAGGCCTCGCAAATGATGCGGCCGTTGTCGGAGGACGGGTAAAGGATCTCGATCGGCGCCAAACCTTTTCCCTCCGGATACCCCGCTTCGGCCAACAAGGTCCGGGCCTCGGCAAACTGGGTGGAGAACTGCGGCCCGGGTGACGTGAAGCTGGGCGGTGCGAAACATCCGCTCCTCGGCATCGTTGCTGTCGGTCGCGTAAAATCGCACTTCGTCGAGTCGCACCTCGGCGTGTCCCCAATACGTGGGACTGCGTTTGACCGCGATATATTGGTTGGGCCGCCATTCGCTGAGCACAAACGGCCCGTTCCCCACATAGTTCTCCGGTCGGGTCCATTTGGTGCCACGACGCTCAAGCCCACCGAATTTCTCCACCGTGGGGAGATGCACCGGCCACCAGCTGTAGTGGAGCAAAAGATTCAGAAAATACGGGGTTGGATGCATCAATATGACCTGCACCGTGTGTTCGTCGAGGGCCTGAAACCCCGTCTGGCCAAAGTCCGCCACGCGTCCTTCCCGGTAGGCCTGCGACCCCTCCACAATGAAGAGGTTGTAAGCGTATTCAGCGCCCAGCGACGGCGTGAGCATGCGGCGCCACGAACCGACGAAATCCGCCGCCGTGACGGGGTCGCCGTTGGACCACCGCGCATCGGCGCGAAGGTGAAACGTGTAAACCCGCCCGTCCGCCGAGACGTCCCACGACGTCGCCTGGCCCGGCCGAGGCTCACCCGTCACGGGATCCGCCGTCACCAACCCTTCGAGCAACGCGCGAATCACATCGGCCTCCGGACGACCCGTAACCGTTTGCGGATCAGGGTCCGATGGTTCCGTCGAATTGCCGAGGTGCAGAATATTGCTCTCGCCTGCAGCGACGACCGCCGACTCGCGGCGACCACAACCCGCCAACGTCGCCGCCAACAGGCCGCTCAGAAAAATAAGAAGATGGCGCGATGTGACCACAATAGATGAAAAGCGAACGGATAACGAAGGCGCTTGGAAATAAAGGTTTACGTGTTGTCGAACAAGCGTTCCGTCCGCCGTCGATCGCGTTTGGTGGGCCGCCCCGCCCCTTTTTCCCGGGCAAGGAAGTGTTCGACCCGGCGTCCCCTCGCCGCCTCCCACAACTCGGGTGCGGTGGTCTCCTCGCAAAATTCCGCCACCAGCTTGGCGCCGACGCGTGACGGCGGGTGGCCTCTCACAATCAGCGTCCGCCGCACGAGCCCGTCCTGCCAGTGCAGCACATCGCCACAACGCACCTCGCGCGAAGCCTTCGCCACCCCCTCACCGAGGGTGATCACGCCGGCGCGGCAGGCCGACGCCGCCAAATTGCGGGTCTTGAAGAGCCGCACCGACCACAGCCAGCGATCAAGCCGGGTGAGACTTTCGGCGGGAGACGAAGGAGGTTCAGCAGATTTTCGGGGCATCGGCAGTGAAACACGGAGTTCAAACCAAACGTCCGGCGAGGCAAGGCCGCGCACTAGGCCCCAAAATTCGTCGAAACGGCGAAGCGCGCTTTGCATTCGCCCAGGGATCGATGCACGGTGCGGTCGGTCATGTTTGCCAATCTGCTCCGCCTCATTTCGCGCTCCGCGCCCGACGCATATCACCACGCGTTCGTCGAAGACGTGCACGTGCGTCGCCTCCGCCCGCGGCGGCGGCGAGCCGAGCTGTTGATCGTGATCGGCTGGGGAATCATGGTCGTAAAGTGCTGGGCTACGTTTTGGTTGATCGAGCGCTACCACATCCCGTTCAGCGGCTGGTGGATCGCCGGACCGTCACTGGCCGCGGCCTTGGTCTGCACGTGGGTCTATTGGCGCCGCGATTAGATCGCCCGCGCCCGCGTTTTTCATGGCCCCACCGGACGCGACTCCGTTGATTGGCGGTCATCATGCCACACGTTCCCGGACTCCGCAGCCCCTACGTCATGGTTGGCCGATTGGTCTACTTCGGGCGAATGCTGGACAAAATCCGCCTGCATGCCCGTGGCCTGCTCCCCGGCGACTACCATGAATTCCTCGGCAAGGGGTTCGACGGACGCACCTGCCAATTTCTCGGGATCGACTACGCCGCGCTCCGCCCGATCGCGTTGAACCAAGCAAACGACCCGGAGGTATTGGCATGGTGTGAAAAAAACGGAACCCCGCGCGCGGACGCGGATTGCCAAGCTTGGAACAACTTCGTCCTGAAACGCGGGTGGCGCGACGACGGCAGCATGATCCTCCGGCAGCGGGTCAATGATCAAGGCCTCGCCGGCCAAGGCATCGAAACGTTCTTCGATCTGATTGAGTTCGACGAAGGGCGGCCCGTCGAAGGCCGACACGCGTGGGATCTCCTTCCCGCTCGCGCCGCTATCGTCATGGGCGTGGCCGGCAGCGGAAAATCCACGGTGGGAGCCGCCCTGGCGGATGCCCTCGGCTGGCGCTTCGTCGACGCCGACACGTTTCACCCCCCGGCCAACGTAGCCAAGATGAGTGCCGGCCTTCCCTTGGACGACGCCGACCGCGAACCGTGGCTCATCGCGCTCCGCGACTATCTCGCCGCCTCGCTCCATGAAGGCGTGAGCGTCGTGCTCGCCTGCTCGGCGTTGAAGGCGCGCTACCGGGCCACCCTGGCCAAAGACCGTCGCGACGTGCAGATCGTCTATCTTCATGCGCCCACCGACGTGTTGGCATCGCGGTTGGAAAATCGCCCCGGCCACTTCATGAAGACCTCCATGTTGGCCAGCCAACTCGCGACGCTCGAAACGCCTTCGCCCGAAGAAAGCATTCACGCCGATGTCAGCCACCCCCTCGACAAAGTCGTCGCTCAGCTAGCCGCCACGCTGCGGGCGATCCACTAAGTATCCATTTCCCTCTTACCTGATGCCCAGTTCCTTCTCTCGTCGCATGCGGATGGCCGGCATGTTTTCCTGCCTCCTCGTGCTCCTCGGCCTCGGCGCCTTCGGCTGGGTCTGGCAGACCTTGCAAAAGAGCCTGCCCCCCCTCGACGGTGAGCAACCCCTCGACGGCTTGGCCGCCCCCGTCCAGCTGCAGCGCGACGCCGCCGGGGTGGTCACGATCCAAGCCACCACCGAGACCGATGCGATGCGGGCCCTCGGTTTCGCGCATGGCCAAGATCGCTTTTTTCAA